>DATJWN010000197.1:0-30964 GCA_035501235.1 Reyranella sp. | reverse complement strand
TCGGCATCGGCATCAAGGAGCTGTGGCAGGCCGACCCGGCCGTCTTCAAGAAGGGCCTGGTCGTGCACTCGCAGGGCTGGCCGCTGTCGGAGACGGGCAGCTCCGGCGGCTCGTTCATGTATCACTTCAGCGACAACCTGGTCGCCATCGGCCTCGTGGTGCATCTCTCCTACGAGAATCCGTATCTTTCGCCATTCGATGAATTCCAGCGCTTCAAGACGCATCCCGAGGTCGCGAAGTACCTGAAGGGCGGCAAGCGGCTGGTCTACGGCTCGCGCGCCATCAACGAGGGCGGCGTGCAATCGGTGCCGAAGCTCACCTTCCCCGGCGGAGCGCTGATCGGCTGCTCGGCGGGCTTCGTCAACGTGCCGCGCATCAAGGGCAGCCACAACGCGATCAAGAGCGGCATGCTGGGCGCGGAGGCGGCGTTCGAGGCGCTGGTCGCCGGCAAGACCGGCGGGGACGAGCTCACGTCCTATCCGGCGGCGCTCAAGAGTTCGTGGATATGGAAGGACCTCGACAAGGTCCGCAACGTCAAGCCGGCGCTCGCCTGGGGCACGCTGTTGGGCACGCTCTATGGCGGCTTCGACATGTGGTGCCACGATCTCGGCATCCGCCTGCCGTGGACGCTCAAGCACCACAAGGCCGACTACGAGTGCCTGCTGCCGGCCGCGGAGTTCAAGCCCATCCAGTATCCCAAGCCGGACGGCGTGCTCTCCTTCGACAAGCCCTCGTCGGTGTTCCTGTCGAGCACCAATCACGAGGAGGACCAGCCGGTGCATCTCAGGCTGCGCGATCCTTCGATTCCGATCGCGGTCAACTTGCCGCGCTACGCCGAGCCCGCGCAACGCTACTGTCCGGCCGGCGTTTATGAGGTCGTGACGGCCGACAACGGCCAGCCGCGCTTCCAGATCAACGCGCAGAACTGCGTCCACTGCAAGACGTGCGACATCAAGGATCCGGCTCAGAATATCGACTGGACCGTGCCGGAAGGCGGTGGCGGTCCCAATTACCCCAACATGTGAAGGCCAATGCGACCGACCCCTCTCGCGCTGCTCACCGCGCTCGTCCTGTCCGTCCCTCTCGCCCCCGTCACCCAGCAGGCCATCGCCCAGCAGGGCGGCAAGGCGGCGCACGTCACCGCTTCGCTCGACAAGGGTTCGGCGATCCCGCTCGGCGGCCGCTATCTCGCCGCCCGCATCGCCGAGGCCGATCATGACTACGATTCGGGCTCCGAGCAGCTCGATCTGGCGCTGGCGCAGAATCCCCCCGATCCCGAGCTGATCCAGGCGGCGTTCCGTCTGCGCCTGTATGCCGGCCGCTTCGATGGCGCGGTGTTGCTGGCCCCCGCGGTGCTGCAGACCAAGCCGGGCGACGGTTTCGCCAATCTCGTGCTCACCATCCAGCAGGTGAAGCGCGGCGACTATCGCGCCGCCGAGCAGCAGCTCGGCCATATCGGCAACGAGAACCAGCTGGGGCCGCTGCGCGACTTCGTCGTCGCCTGGCTGAAGGCGGGCGAGAAGGACTTCGTCGCCGCCCGCCAGCTGCTGGACCGGCTGAAGCCCACCGGCGGCGATCGCGCCCTGGCGCCCTCGCTCATCATCTCCGCCCAGATCGACGAGCTCGCCGGCGACAAGGCCGCCGCCGAGAGCAAGTATCGGCGCGCGCTCGAGCTCGATCCGGCCGGCCTGCGCATCGCCGTCTCCGCCGCCGAGGGGCTGCAGCGGCTGGGCAAGGGCGACGACGCGAAGAAGATGCTCAAGGCCTATGGCGAGAAGTTCAGCGAATCCGTCGTCATGGACGGCATGCTGGCCGCCAATGCGCCGGCGCCCAAGCCGCCATCGCCCGCGTCGGGCATCGCCGAGATCATGTTCGACATCGGCGGCATCCTGAGCGCCGATCCGCGCAACGAGCGCGGCGATCTCGCCCTGATCTTCGAGCAGTTCGCCGTCGAGCTGAAGCCCGACTTCGATTTCGCCTGGTTCACCATCGGGGGCCTCGACGAGCAGTTCGGCCTGCCGGCCAAGGCGGTGGCGGCGCTGGGCAAGGTGCCGCAGAGCTCGCCGCTCTACTGGCAGGCGCGGCTGCGCATGGCGAGTCTCGACGCGTCCGAGGACCGCTTCGACCAGGCGGTGCGCCGGCTGAAGCTCCTGATCGCCGAGAAGCCCGAGCGCATCGACGCCGCGCTGACCCTCGCCGACCTGCTGCGCAGCAAGGAGCGCTATCCCGAGGCGGTCGACGCCTACAACGTCGCCGTCTCGCGCATCAAGAACGTCGACGAGAAGTACTGGCCGGTCTTCTTCGGCCGCGGCATTGTGCTGGAGCGGGTCAAGGACTGGCCCAAGGCCGAGGCCGACATGAAGAAGGCGCTCGAGCTCTCGCCCGAGCAGCCCTACGTGCTGAACTATCTCGGCTACAGCTGGATCGACCAGGGCGTGCACCTCGACGAAGGCATGAAGATGCTGAAGCGTGCCACGGAGCTTCGCCCCGACGATGGCGCCATCACTGATTCGGTCGGCTGGGCCTATTATCGCCTGGGCCAGTACGGCCAGGCTGTCGATTGGCTGGAGCGGGCGAGCGAGCAGAAGGGCGACGATGCGACCGTCGTCGAGCATCTGGGCGACGCCTACTGGCATGTCGGCCGCTTCCGCGAGGCGCGCTTCGAATGGACGCGCGCGCTCAACCAGAAGCCGGAGAAGGATCGCCTGCCGGTGATCCAGGACAAGCTCGCCAACGGCCTGAACGCGACGAACGACAAGCCGACCGTCTACGAGAAGGCGCCGGCAGGCAACGCACCCGACACCAAGAAGCAGGGCGGTTGAGCTGGCTCTCGCGCACGCGAAGGTCAATCTCTGGCTGAAGGTCGTCGGCCGCCGGGCCGACGGCTACCATCTCCTCGATTCCCTCGCGGCCTTCTGCGATCTCGGCGATACGGTCGAGGCCGCGCCGTCGGACAACCTGTCGCTCGCGGTCGAGGGGCCGACGGCGGGACGGCTGGCCGTCGAGCCCGACAATCTCGTGCTCAAGGCTGCAAGTCTACTGGCGGAGCAGGCAGGCGTGATGCCGCACGCAGCGCTGCGGCTCACCAAGCGCATCCCGATCGCGGCCGGCCTCGGCGGCGGCTCGGCCGACGCGGCGGCGGCGCTCGGCGAGCTCGTCGCGCTCTGGCGACTCGCGATTTCCGACGACGAGCTGTTCGCTCTCGCAGCCCGCATCGGTGCCGACGTGCCGATGTGCCTCGCCGGCCGGCCGAGCCTGGTCTCGGGCGTGGGCGAGAAGCTCGCGCCTGCGCCGCCGTTGCCCGCCTGCGCGATCCTGCTGGTCAATCCCGGCCGGCCGCTGGTCACCCGCGACGTCTTCGCGGCGCGGCGCGGCGGCTTCAGCGCATCGCTTCCGCTGCAGCCCTGGTCGGACTTGACGAGCTTCGTGGCGACGCTCGCGGCGCGCGGCAACGACCTCGCGGAGGCCGCGATCGCGCTCTGCCCGCCGATCGCCGAGGTGCTGGCCGTCCTGCGCGGCAGCGAAGGCGCGCTTTATGCGGCGATGAGCGGCAGTGGCGCCACCTGCTTTGCCCTCTTCGCGACCCTCGACGAGGCAAGCCGTGTCGCCGGCCGATTGCCGGCCGGCTGGTGGCGGCACGCGGGGACGTTCGTCGAGAGCTAGAGCATATTCCGTTCGGCTGGAATCAGCCGAACGGAATATGCCGGCGGTCGAGGCGCCTCGATCAATGCGGTTCCATCCGACGGGAAGCCGCTCTAACGCGCCTCGGGTTTGGGCGCCGGCGCCATGAGGCGGCGCATCTCCTTCAGGGAGTCGAACAGCGCCTTGCTGGGCTCGCCCGTCTCCTTGAGGCCGGCCATATGCTGGTAGTCGCGGATGGCGGCGCGCGTGCTGGCGTCGTTCTGCCCGGTGGGCGCCTGGCGATAGAAGCGCAAGTCACGCAGCAGCGACTGGATGGCCTTGACCTGTTCGACGGTCTTGCCGGGCCAGGCGTCGGGATCGGGCTTCGCCACGACGGGCGTCGGCTTGGCGAAGTCGCTCGAGGTGGGCGGCGGCGGAGGCGGCTCGACCTTGCCGAGATCGATGCGAAGCGGCGGCGGCGGCGTGGAGACGATCGGGGGCAGGGCAGGCTTGCCGGGATCGATCTTCTTCGTCGACTTCGCCGCCTCCCGCGCGACCTCGGCCGAGGTCGGCGGCGGCGGCGCGGCGGGCGGATTGCCGAGATCGATCACGACGGGCGCGGCCTTCGGCGTCTCGATTTTCGGCGCCTCGACTTTCGGGGGCTCGACTTTCGGGGGCTCGACTTTTGGCGCTTCGACCTTGGGAGGCTCGACCTTGGGCG
The DNA here is from genome assembly GCA_035501235.1 of Reyranella sp. GTDB lineage: Bacteria > Pseudomonadota > Alphaproteobacteria > Reyranellales > Reyranellaceae > Reyranella. Next base: position 26,622 of record DATJWN010000197.1, on the reverse strand, counting down.
GTTCGACGGTGACGGGCGCGGGCGGCGCCGTGCTGGCGATTTCCGTCGTCGTGCTGTCCGCCGCGGGCGGCGGCGGCAGCGGCGACTGGCCGGCAACATCGCGCATGATGAGCGCCTGCTTCAGCGCGACATAGACGTCCTTGCCGGGCTCGCCGGTCTCGGGAAGGCGCGAGCGACGCTGGAATTCGCGAATGGCGGAGCGCGTCATCGGACCGACGGTGCCGTCGGGCTTGTCACGCAGGAGCTTGAGATCGATCAGCGCCTGCTGGATGGCGCGCACCTGCGCCGTCTTCTCCTTCGGCCAGTCGAGCAGCCGATCCGCCGAGACGGGCGAGGGAGCGGCCGCCACCTCGGGCTTCGCCGGCGACAGGGGCCCGGCCGGCGGCTTGGTCGGCGACAGCGCCTCGACGATGTCGTGGAATTCGCTCTGGCCCATCTTCCGGGCGCGCTCGAGCTCGGCGGGCGTCAGGCTGCGCTCCAGGATCTGCATGCGGTCCAGCGCCGTCTGGCCGAGCGCGGAGTCGGTGCCATGGTTCACCTGCCGCTCGAACTCGGCGGTGACGGCGTACCAGGCGAGCGCCATCGGCAGGTCCTTCGGCGCCGCGTCGCCGCGCTCGTAGATGTCGCCCAGGGAGAACATCGAGGCCGCCATGCCCTGCCGCGCCGCCGTGCGCAGCAGCTCGATCGCCTCCTGGCCGTTGCGCGCCACGCCTTTGCCGTCGCGCAGCAGCAGGGCGAGATTGTGCTGCGCCATGGCGACGCCGCCCTTCGCGGCCTTGCGGTACCAGTCGGCCGCCTTGGTCGAATCGCGCTCGACCACGAAGCCGCGCTCGTACATCACCCCGACGTTGAAGGCCGCCTGCGCCGAGCCGGCCTCGGCTGCGCGCAGCAGCCAGCCCGCGCCCGCCTGCGGGTCCTTGGGTATGCCCGCGCCGCCGATCAGGCGCCGCGCCATCTCTTCCATTGCCGCGAGCTCCTTGGCGTTGGCGCGCTCGCGCAGCTCGTCGAGCGGCACCGCTGTCCAGTCCGATGGAGTCTCCGCTTTCGTCTCTGTCGACGGTGCGGCGGCCGGCGTGGCGGCTTTGGGCGCTGGCGCGTTCGTGGCGGCCGTCGAATCGCTGCCGAAGGTCGGGGCCGGGCCCGCGTCGGCCGTCGAGGGCAGGTTGGGCGGCGGCGGCGCGCTCGGCGCTTGCGTCAGCCGTTGCTCGGGCGGCAGCGGCTCGGGCGAGGAGCCCATGGTCAGGAAGGCGACGACGATCGCCGCAATCACCAGCACGACGACCCCGCCGATCAGCAGAAAGGTCGCGCCGGCGGTCGAAGCTTTCCGGTCGAGCGGGTCGCTCATTCCATGAGAATAGCCGACGCAGGCATCCGCCGAGAAGTCATCGCGCGATGGCGCACGACCAGCAGCGTCGTCAGCAGGAGCACGGCGCCGGCCTGGTGGATCGTCGCGATCTCGATGTTCACGCCGGTCAGGATTGTGGCGATGCCGAGGCAGAGCTGGACGAGCGCCATCGTGGCGGCGGCGAAGGTCTCGGGCCGGCGCGCGCGGATCAGAAGCGACAGCACGCCCAGCACCAGGAGCTTGGCGAGCCAGCGATGGATGAACTGAACCGTCGTGCCGTTCTCGAAGGGATTGATCCACCAGGGCTGGAGATCGAACATGCCGGGCGGGATCCAGTAGCCCGACATGGTCGGGAAGGTGTTGTGCGCGGAGCCCGCGCGCAGGCCCGCCATCAGCGCACCGAAGGTCATCACCACGAGCACGAAGCCGATCAGTGCGCTCGCCTGGCGCCGCGTCTTGGGATCGTTGCGTCGCACGTGCTGCGGTCCGAGCTCCAGCACCAGCCACAGGGTGTAGGCATAAAGAACGACGGCGAAGATCAGATGCGCGGCGAGGCGGTAGTGGCTGACCGACGGCCGGTCGACGAGCCCCGAGGCCACCATCGCCCAGCCCAGCGCGCCCTGCAGCCCGCCCAGGATCAGCAGGGTCACCAGCCGCGGCTTCAGCCAGCCCGGCAGCTGCCCGCGCACCCAGTACCAGATCATCGGCACCGCGACGGCAAGCCCGATCAGCCGGCCCCACAGGCGATGGAGGAACTCCAGCCAAAAGATTTTCTGGAAATCGAACGCGGTGAAATCATGACTCACCAATTTTCCCTGCGGCGAGGCGAGATATTTCTGGACCTCGACCTGCCACGCCCGGTCGCTGAGCGGCGGCAGGATGCCGGTGAGCGGCTTCCACTCGACGATCGACAGTCCCGACTCCGTCAATCGCGTGAGGGCGCCGAGCACGATCATGAAAAAAATCATGCCGGCCACGACGAGCAACCAGTTGCGCAAGGTGGGCGAGGCGGTGTTCATGGCGGCCGGACCATGGGGGATCGCAGGCGCGGCGTCATCAGGCATTTGTGCCGCCGCCTTGCGCTCCCGGGCCCGCTTGTTTAATCGGTTCGCATACGAACGAATCACCCCTCGCCGCACCCGGATATTGAGACAATGACCGCGCCTGCGCTCAGCCCCCCTGCGCTCAACCACGGGCTGAGCTTCGACGATCTTCATGACCGCGAGGGTCTGGCCCGCCTCGATGCCGCTTTCGTCGCCTGGCTGAAGGACACGAACGTCGATGCCCATGCGCGCCTGATGGTCGCGCGCGTCGAGCCGGACAAGCTGCCGGCGAAGGACGAATCGAACCTGCTGATCGAGGTGGCGCGTCCGCTCGAGGATTTCATCGCCGCGCTGTTCGGTGTTTCGGACGAGGCGGCTGCGCTGCGGGCGCGTCACGAGAAGCTGGCGCCGCTCTACGACTGCAAGCGGCTCTTCGTGCAGCGCTACGTGACGCGCGCCATCAAGCCGGCGGATGCGACGGTCGAACCCGCGATCGATGTGGGAGCCTCACTCGAGGGCGGCATCGAAGCCTGGGAACTCGCCTTCGCGCTGAAGGTACGCGACGCCGTCGGGGCGGAGTTCAAGGTCGACAAGCCGACGCCCGGGATCGAGGCGCTCGCGAAGTACGCCGCCTGGGCGCTGCATGCGCCCGAGGGCAAGAAGCGCCATCGCGAGGGCCCGCTGTTCAAGGTCCCGCACAAGCTCGACTTCGAGCATCTGGTGCCGATCGAGACGGAAGTCGTCGATGGCGTCACGCGCATGAAGCTGCCGCGGCCGATGCTGCGCCATCGCGAGGGCTTCGCGCTCACTGACCAGGGCTTCGATCTCGAGCGCGCGCTCGATCACGCCAACTACTGCATCTGGTGCCACAACCAGGGCAAGGATTCCTGCTCGCGCGGCCTCAAGGACCGCAAGACGGGCGAGTTCCAGAAGTCGCCCTTCGGCGTCACGCTCGCAGGCTGCCCGCTCGAGGAAAAGATCTCGGAGATGAATCTCCTCAAGAGCGAGGGCTTCTCCATCGGCGCGCTGGCGATGGCCGCCGTCGACAATCCCTTGCTGGCGGCGACCGGGCACCGCATCTGCAACGACTGCATGAAGGCCTGCATCTATCAGAAGCAGGAGCCGGTCGATATCCCGCAGATCGAGACGCGCACGCTCAAGGACGTGCTGGCCCTGCCGTGGGGCTTCGAGATCTATTCACTGCTGACGCGCTGGAACCCGCTCAACCTGCGGCGCCCGATCCCGCGACCTGCGACCGGCCGCAGCGTGCTGGTGGTCGGGCTCGGGCCGGCGGGCTTCAACCTCGCGCATCATTTGATGAACGACGGACACTCCGTTGTCGGCATCGACGGCCTCAAGATCGAGCCGCTGCCGCCGTCGCAGTCCGGCGTCGCGGCCGATGGTTCACCCGTGCCCTTTGAGGCGGTGAAGGACATCGCCACCCTGCGCGAAGATCTCGGCGAGCGCGCCATGGCGGGTTTCGGCGGCGTCGCCGAATACGGCATCACGGTGCGCTGGGACAAGAATTACCTGAAGCTGGTGCGCCTGCTGATCGAGCGGCGCCGGCAGTTTTCGATGTTCGGCGGCGTGCGCTTCGGTGGCACGGTCACCGTCGAGAGCGCCTTCGCCATGGGCTTCGACCACATCGCGCTCTGCGCCGGCGCGGGCAAGCCGACCGTGCTCGATCTGCCGAATGGCCTGGCGCGGGGCGTGCGCGCGGCGTCGGACTTCCTGATGGCCTTGCAGCTCACCGGCGCGGCCAAGAAGGACTCCATCGCCAACCTGCAGATCCGGCTCCCGGTCGTCGTGATCGGCGGCGGCCTGACCGCGATCGACACGGCCACCGAATCGCTCGCCTACTATCCGCTGCAGGTCGAGAAGTTCCTTTCCCGCCACGAGGCGCTCGAGACGAAGCCGGTGTGGAGCGAGGAAGAGCGCGAAGTCGCCGAGGAATTCGTCGCCCACGCCCAGGCGATCCGCGCCGAGCGCGCGGCTGCCGCAAAAGACGGCCGCGCGCCCGAGATCGCCAGGCTGGTGAACGGCTGGGGCGGCGTGACCATCGCCTATCGCCGCCGTCTCATCGATTCGCCGTCCTACACCTTGAATCACGAAGAGGTGCTGAAGGCGCTGGAGGAGGACATCCGCTTCGCCGAGGGCCTGTCGCCGGTCGCCGTCGAGATCGACGGCACGGGTGCCGCGAAGGCGCTCAAGGTCGAGGGCCAGCAGGGCGGCGAGAAGATCGAGGCGACGCTGCCGGCGCGCACCATCCTGGTCGCGGCCGGCACGCAGCCCAACACGGTGCTGGCACGCGAGGACGCGCCGCACGCCTTCATCGACGGCAAGTATTTCCGCGCGCTCGACGAAGAGGGCAATCCCGCGACGCCGGAGCGCGTCTGCAAGCCGGGCGAGGTGCGCGTGCTGATGTACCGCCACGCCGACGGCCGCTTCATGTCGTTCTTCGGCGACCTGCATCCGAGCTTCGCCGGCAACGTCGTGAAGGCGATGGGCGGCGCGAAGCAGGGCTATCCGGTGCTGACGCGCTCGATGGAAAAGCTCGCGGCGCCCAAGCGTGCGGCGTCGGACATCCTGGCCGAGGCCAACCGGCAGTGGCGGGCCAAGGTGGTGCGCGTCGACCGGCTGACGCCCACCATCGTCGAGGTCGTGGTCGAGGCGCCGGCGGCGGCGCGCAACTTCGAGCCCGGCCAGTTCTATCGGCTGCAGAACTACGAGGCGCGCTCGCGCACGATCGACGGCACCCTGCTCACCATGGAGGGCCTGGCGCTCACGGGCGCCTGGGTCGACAAGGAGAAGGGCCTGCTGTCGCTGATCACGCTCGAGATGGGCGGCTCGTCCGATCTCTGCGCGCTGCTCGAGCCTGGCGAGCCGGTGATCGTCATGGGCCCGACCGGCACGCCGACCGAGATCGAGCCGGGCGAGACCGTCGTGCTGGCGGGCGGCGGCCTCGGCAACGCGGTGCTGTTCTCAATCGGCCAGGCCTTCCGACGGGCCGGCAGCAAGGTCCTCTACTTCGCGGGCTACAAGAAGGTCTCCGACCGCTACAAGGTCGAGGAGATCGAGGCCGCGGCCGACGTGGTCGTGTGGTGCTGCGACGAGGCGCCGGGCTTTGCGCCGTCGCGGCCGCAGGACAAGTCGACGGTCGACAACATCGTCGAGACGATGCGCAAGTACGCCGCGGGCGAACTCGGCCCGCAGCCGATCCCCTTCAACGACGCCGACCGGGTGATCGCCATCGGCTCCGACGGCATGATGAACGCCGTGCGCCTCGCGCGGCACTCCGTGCTGAAGCCCTACCTCAAGCCCGACCACAAGGCGCTGGGCTCGATCAACTCCCCCATGCAATGCATGATGAAGGAGATCTGCGCCCAGTGCCTGCAGCTCCACAAGGACCCGCAAACGGGCAAGGAAACGGTCGTTTTCTCCTGCTTCAACCAGGACCAGGAGCTCGACCGCGTCGATTTCGCCTGCCTGCGCCAGCGGTTGCGGCAGAACAGCGTGCAGGAAAAGGTCGGCGCCCTCTGGATCGACCGGTCATTGCGGAGGCTGGGCGCCAGGTCCACCTGACTCAAAGCCAGTTTCTTTCACAGAAGTAGTGGTACGCGTCCGATCAGGGGCGCCAAAGTGTGACTTCTTTTTATTCGCGCCTGCTCAAGAAGTTTTAAGTAATGGCCCAGGACAGATATCTCTCTAACCTAAGGCAGATAGCCGCCGAGCTTCCAGCCATTGGCTATGTGAGCCGTCTGGGCGGCTGTATCAACCAATGAGCAAAGGGGACATGGCCACTTAAAATGGCCAATTCTAGCTTTCAATACCCCAACCACTCATTGAAGCAGCCGAATGCTGTCAATTCTTTTTCCGCCGTCGTAGGAGTGGTTGCCAATCCACGCCATCTACTTTTCCGGCAGCCCATACCGATGTGAGAGTTTGGCTGGGGATATTGACTGGAGTTGCCAGCAACATCGAGCGGTTACCATAGCCAAGTGCACAGTTTGCCGCTCGTTCAGCAATCGATTGACCCGGCCGAGCTGTGAGAATCTGGAGCGCTAAAGCTTGGCCGATCTCGGCGCATCGCGCCTTGAACGACTGTACGTCATCGTCATCGATTCCCTCGAATACCGCGCCATCGAATGCAAAGGGAATCTCTCTTTCGGGGATATGACCGTACACCTCGGTATCAAGCTGAAACTCCTTTGCGCGCTGCCGTATGGCATTGAGGCCAGCATCCCAGGCAGCGGAAAAAACAAACCCAATTTCGCAGCCCCGCAGAAATTCTTGCGTTTCATCGCCGAACAATTGACGTGTTTCTCCGAGATCAACGCGCATGCTCTCCTGCCCGAAACCTGCGGCAAGAATATCAATCGCCTGATTGCCCGTGGCGGTAAAATCGTCGATCAGAATAACTTTCTTGATCTTAGAATTTGGCAACTTTTCGAGAGACGTAACGCCAGCGATTTCTAGATGTGAGAGATCATTCGCGAAATAGCCCTGTATCGCCCCGCTGTCTTTTGAATCACCCAAAGGGACCACCATTGCCCCTGAGAACTTCTTATTCGTTCGTACAAAACTTCTGACAGCTTCCACTGTGTCGTTGCGCCCTAACATGCGCATAGCGCCAAGCAGCCTTAGCGCGCATTCCACATGAGAATCCCTTTCGAACTGACGTAGCCAATTCCGCGTGCGTGCAGTCCAGCCTTCCTTTGGCTGGATATTGCCCTCGATGCTCGGCTCCAGATAAGAGGCGAATTTCACTTCACACACATCAATTGCGTTTGCCGCGGCCGCGACCCGAAGCGGTTCTGGTTCAGGTCGAATATCATATGGCACGCCTTTGTATGCGTTGCGTTCGGCTAATATCCTTTTGATTCTCTCCAGCTTCGAATAGTTGCGTTTGCTTAACTCACTCGCACTAGTTGGCAGGCGCACACCGTAATCCACTCGAAGCACGCGCTCGACCGCAAGGTAAACGATGTCCGCAAGCTCGTACGGAGCGAAGACGTAGCCATGAGGCTGATCGCTAAAATAGCTATCGGCCCAACCATGCTTATTCACTACAGTCGATTGAAATGGCACCGGTTTGCCCGTACCTGGCATGAGGTAAGCCCTGTTTATCTGGGGCCCGCCGGATTCGATCGATTGCATATGAAATAGTACTTCTCTACGCAGCTGATCGATGGACCGCGCGCCGGGGCCATCAGACCCCAATACGTCTAGTAGTTTTGCTACGTCAGCTAAGACTTTGTTAATTAGAACCGGCCTTCGCATCGGCTGGCGCAAGTCTGCTCCCATGTCTTGGAGGCCGTTTCGAGTAGCCGGATCCTGATCGTTGTCGGCTGGAAAACGGCCTTGAAGCTGAAATGCTTTGACGACCAACCTTCGGTCCCGAATTGCGCGCAGTATCGACGCTGCGTAGGACGCGTGGTCCTGTTGTTGGCTTGTAAGTGGCTGCTTTAACTTCAGCTGTCGCGCGAGATCATCCGCGGTCAAATGAAGAATTCGATCATCTATCGTGTAGTAGAAGAAGCGAACAATTTCCAATGGCGAGACTAGTGCTGCAAGCTCGGCTGTGAACGCTTGTATCATCTGCTCGACAGCAATAATTTTCGCATGATGATAAATTTTTGAGTACAGGAGGACCCGAGTCAGGTGCAGTTCGTCTAAGACAGCGAGACCGGACCACTTGATACCAAACAACCAGTACGGCTGCGTCGACGTTTTTACTCCTTTTGCAATTTTGTCCGGCAACTCCTCTCTTGAAAAAGGTCGCACTGTGATTTTTTGAATGAGCCTCGAAATGTCTAAGTTCGACGGTGTCCCTGCTTGCAAACTGTCGCGCGCGTAGTAATCGAGTTTGTCGGCATCGAACGGACCAGAAATAAGTTCATGGAGAAGCGGAATTCGATTGTCGATTACCTGTCCTGTGATGGCCTTGGCGAGAGTGTCCTGCAGCTGGGCGACTACTTCATCGGTGCCTTGGCCAAAAGGAGTAAGGTCACTGCATCCCGGCCAAATCGCTTTGAGAAAGCGCGACATGGCAGCAGAGCGGATTACAAAATAGGCCACAATCTCCGATAGGTGACGCTTCTCCGCGCGTAGCGTTTTGCCAAAATCGGTTGCTACAAGGGAAACGTTCGCGACTTGAGCGATCGCCTTTTCGGATACGTGAGAAAATGCGCCGTGACCTATATCATGGAGAAGGGCCGCCAAACGAAGAACTCGAACTTGTTTGACGCCGATCAGTGCGGGTTCATTCTCATCAATCGCAGCGACATTGATTGCAGAAACAAGAGTCTGAACTTGGTGTACTGCTCCAAGTGTATGGGCAATTCGGGTGTGCACAGCGCCCCGATAAGTCCAATGAGCGACTCCGAGCTGCCGAATATATCCAAGACGCTGGATAAGCGGGGTATCAAGCAGTGCAACTTCTGAGGGAGTTAGAGAAATCGTGCCCCAAAGAGAGTCATTGAGCTCCTTCCGCGAGAAGGTCCCGCCTTGTTTGGCCAGATTCTCCCTGTAGTCATCCAGGTGGAGACCAGCGAACTCTTCAGAGAAGGCCCTTATTGTCGCTAAGGATAACTGGCCCGTTTCGCTGTCTTGGCTAGTGACAACGACCGAGTGCGGAGCTTCACCCGATTCCGATTCCATTAAAGTGCCGGTCAACGAGCCTTTCTAAGAATTCCCGGGTGACCGGGCTCTTAGCCAAATAGCGGTTTGCTCGCTCGTCGTCGAGTAGGATGGTCACCCTTTTAAACGTGGGGTTGCGAAGCTCTACGACGTCCCTGTCCCGAGCTGCTAGGACCGTATCGCGTAGAGCCTCCGAGTCACCATGCATAGGATCGACATAGAACGTGAAGTCTGGCTTAACGTCGAGAGTATTCTCGTGCTGTACGAGATCCTCAAACGCACTCTCGAAACGGGCATCGAGTTCCGTTTCTCCGAGCGTAAAGTTCTTCCGTTCTCGCAATGCTAGAATGGCGAAAATTCCGACAACGAAATCTTCCGCCGTAACGATCTGTGTCACGCGTGTCGTCTCCTCCGGCCCGGGTGATGAGACTCCCGTACGGTCTGCACGTCAAGAGTCAAGAGCGCACAACGCCGGGAAAGCTCTGGCCGAGCCGGATCGCTAGATTTCGACCTGTATATGGTTATTACGCCTTCAAAGCCTAGCGGCGATGCGTTGGCGGATCTGTGGCCGTGTAGTGGCCTAATCGGTGCGCATGTGATTCTAGTGCCCGCTGCTTGGCACAGGGTGGGACACCAAGAGCGGCACGGTGAAATCCCCCAGCTTCGTTGCGAGCAGGGTTTTTGTGTAGCTCTTCGGCATCGGATCAGAGAAACCGATGAGATGACGGACGCGCCAGCCGATACGTCTCGCAGCTACCTTAGAAACACTAGATTCTACCGGCGGATTGTCTTCAAACACCTCGACTAATGATCCTTGTCGGAACGTACTTGTTCTCCCACACTTCTTTGATGGCTCGGCCCAAGGAGACAATTCATGACAGCCTCCCATCCGCTCAAAGTCGCCAAGCTTGCCCATGCAGAGCGCGTCGAGTTCGGGCCGCTCTCCTTCTATCATCCGCTGGTCGCCGACGGGGACACGCCCATTCGCACCGGCATCCAGACCTGCAATCCCGGTTATCAGGCCACGATGCACTTCCATCCCTACACGGAAGCGCTGTTCATCATCGAGGGCGAGGCCGATGTCTGGCTGGAGGGCGGCGAGGACAAGCCGCATCGCCTCAAGGCGGGCGACTGCGTCGCCATCCCGCCCGAGACGCCGCACACCTTCCGCGTGATCGGCGACAAGCCGATGCGGCTGCTCGGCATTCACGCCAACTCCGAGCGCAAGACGACCTACATCGGCCGCGAGACCGACGCGCATGGCTATCCGGTCTACGGCAAGGCGGAAGCGGCCGAATGGCTTGCGCCGCCAGTCTGTTTATTATAGATTGACTCGGCCGAGAACCCGTCCGAGAGGAGCCGCCCGTTATTTTTCCGTTTTTTAAACGGGCCGGGCTCAGACCCGGGTCTTCACGAACCGGAAGAGCACCTTGTCGGTCGTGTAGTAGCGCAGCTGGTCGGTGATCTTGGGAAAATACGCGCTGCCCACCGTGACATGCATGTAGGCGTCGAGTGCCAGCGGGCGGACGGAGACGGTGAAGCCCGCCCCGGTGAAGGCACGCGCGACCTCTTCCAGCGAATGATCGTAGATGGGGATCGACGAGGTTTCGGCGATCAATTTTCGCCAGGCCGGCCAGAGCGAGGAATCCGTGTGGCAGCCCATCGCCGCCACATAGGAGCCGCCCAGCCGCAGCGCCGAAGCGATGTCTCGGGCGTGCGCGGCGGGATCGGGCAGGAGGTAGATCACCTCGTGGCTGAAGGCGTAGTCGAAGATGCGGCCGAGCGACTGGGCGCTGTTCGCCACCTTGTACTCGACCGGGCGGTGACCCTTCAGCAGCTCGGCGCGGGCGACCGATTCGCGGGCGATGTCCATGCCGATCGCCGCCTTGTAGGGATGGTTGTCGTAGAGCAGCCGCAGGAAGCCGCCCTGGTTGCAGCCATAGTCGAGCACCGTCGAGGCGCTGAGATCGTGCGGCACGGAGACGTCGATCATGCGCCGCCAGATCGGCGCGTGGGCCGCGCCCATCGCCTCCTCGTCGGCGGGATTGCGGTTCCAGGTGGCGATCGTCGCGGCACGGGCCATCGCTTCCTCCAGTCGGTGAATTCATTCTACCACCTGACAAACGCCGGACGCCGCCTTAGGTTTTCCTCATGACTGACAAGCAACGCCACGATCAACGCCCTTTGGCCAAGCCCACCGTCCAGGTCGAGAACGACCGCGTGATCGTCACCGAATGGCGCTTCCCGCCGGGCGGCCATACCGGCTGGCACAAGCACATGCACGACTACGTGGTGGTGCCGATCACGACCGGCGAGTTGCTGATCGATGACGGAAAGACGACGGTGCCGGCGCCGCTCCGGGCGGGTGTCTCCTATGCGCGCCTGACGGGTGTCGAGCACGACGTCATCAACGGCAACGATTTCGAGTTCGTCTTCGTGGAGATCGAACTGAAGGCCCCCAAAGCCTGACTACGCCGCATTGACTTAATTTAGGGCAGGCCTCATATCAGCCCCGTCAGCGGTCCGGTCTTTGACTCCGACCACAGGGGACCGCCCCCGAAAGCCCATCGGATGTGGGCTAAGTAACGGAAATTAAATGAGTTTTGAGAGTTTGGGGCTGAGCGCCCCGGTTCTGCAGGCAGTCTCCGAGAAGGGCTATACGACGCCCACCCCGATCCAGGAAAAGGCCATTCCCATTGTCCTGATGGGCCGAGATGTCCTCGGATGCGCCCAGACGGGCACCGGCAAGACCGCTTCCTTCGTCCTCCCCATGATCGACATCCTGGCCGAGGGCCGCGCCAAGATGCGCATGCCGCGTTCGCTGATCCTGGAGCCGACGCGCGAACTGGCCGCCCAGGTGGCCGAGAACTTCGAGATGTACGGCAAGTACAACAAGCTCAACATGGCGCTGCTGATCGGCGGCGTGAGCTTCGAGGATCAGGAACGCGCGCTCGAGAAAGGCGTCGACGTTCTGATCGCCACGCCGGGCCGCCTGCTCGATCACTTCGAGCGCGGCAAGGTGCTGCTGAACGACGTCAAGGTGCTGGTGATCGACGAAGCCGATCGCATGCTCGACATGGGCTTCATCCCCGACGTCGAGCGCATCGTCGGCCTGCTGCCGCCGCTGCGCCAGACGCTGTTCTTCTCCGCGACCATGCCGCCCGAGATCAAGCGGCTGGCCGACCGCTTCCTCTCGAACCCGAAGGAAGTCACCGTCTCGCCGCCGGCCTCCACCTCCAAGACCATCGTGCAGGGTCTCGTGGTCGTGTCCGAGGAGGACAAGCGCGAGGCGCTGCGCCGGCTGATCAAGAGCCAGGACGTCAAGAACGCCATCGTCTTCTGCAACCGCAAGAAGGACGTGGCGGTCCTGCAAGGCTCGCTGAAGAAGCACGGCTTCAATGCCGGCGCGCTGCACGGCGACATGAGCCAGCCCGCGCGCATGGAGACGCTCGAGAAATTCAAGCAGGGCGAGATCCAGATCCTGGTGGCGTCCGACGTCGCGGCCCGCGGCCTCGACATCACCGACATGAGCCACGTCTTCAATTTCGACGTGCCGTTCTCGCCGGAAGACTATGTGCACCGCATCGGCCGCACCGGCCGCGCCGGCAAGACCGGTCATTCCTTCATGCTGGCGACGCCCGACGAGGGTGGGCTGGTCGAGGCGATCGAGAAGCTGATCGGTACCCCGATCCCGCGGGTCGAAGTCGAAGGCATCGAGACCGTGGCGCTGGAAGCCGGCGACGGCCGCCGGCGCGGTCGCGGCCGGGGCCGCGGCGGTCGCAGCGCCCGCCCGTCGGGAGACAGGCCGCCCCGCGAGCGCAGCGAGCATCGCGAACACCGCGAGCGTCGCGAACATCGTGAGCCGCGGGAGCACGCACCGCGTGAGCATCGCGAGGCCCGCGAGCAGGCGCCGCGGGAACAGCGTGAACATCGCGAGCCGCGCGAGCAGGCGCCGCGGGAGCATCGTGCCGAGCGGCCGCAGCGCGAGCGCCGGCCGGAGCGGGCGCGCAACCATCACCACGAGGATCGCTCGCCTTCGCCGCAGGGCCTGGGCGACCATGTGCCGGCGTTCCTCGCGCGGCGCTGATGCAGACCATCTTCGTCATGGTGAAGTGCGACCTCGGGCGGGCTTACGAGGTCGCCGACGAAGCCGTCACAGTCGAACAGGTCTCGGAGGTCTATTCGACCTCGGGACAGTACGATCTCCTGATGAAGTGCTATCTCGACGAGAAGGTCGACATCGGCCACTTCGTCACGAGCCAGATCCAGACGCTGGACGGCGTGAAGGACACCTTCACGCTCATCACGTTCAAGGCGTTTAGCTAGCGCTCGGTGTCATCCCGAGCGAACGCGAGGGACCCTTGGGTTGCCCAAAGATCCCTCACTTCGTTCGGGATGACGGGTTTTGCCGCCGGTGCGGCACAATCCGTCAGTTGATCAGACCGTAGAACTTCCCGGCGTTGGTGCAGGTGATCATCTTGGTCACCTCGGGCGAGACGTCGGCGAACTGTTCCTTGATGAACTTGTCCGAGTTCGGCCACACGCCGTCGCCGTGCGGATAGTCGGAGCCCCACATCAGGCTCTCCGCGCCCATCTCGTCGATCAGCTTGGCGCCGATGCGGTCGAACTGGAACGTGGCCTTGCACTGGCGGCGCCAGTAGTCCGACGGTTTCATCTTGAGGCCGAGGTCGAAGAACCGGTCCTCCCACTCGAAGTCCATGCGGTCGAGCGCGTAGGGGATCCAGCCGCAGCCCGATTCGCCGAAGGCGATGCGCACGTGCGGGAAGCGCTCGAACACGTTGGCCGACATGACGGCGGCCAGGATGTTCACCAGGTTCATCTGGAAGCCCGAGACCACGGTGAAGAACACCGAGCGGCCGACCCTGCCGCCATGCTTCTCGATCGTGCCCGGGGGGATGGTCGGGAAGGTGTGGAAGTGCAGCGGCAGCTGCACGTCGTTCACGGCCTTCCACAGCGGATCCCACATCGGATGCCACATCGGCTCCATGTCCCAGGAGCAGGAGAGCTCCAGCCCCTTGATGCCCATCTTGGCGACCCGGTGGATCTCCTTCACCGCGGCGTCGATGTCGCCGTAGGGCAGGCAGGCCAGCCCGATGTGCCGGTCGGGATAGTGGCTGCAGAAGTCCTTCAGCCAGTCGTTGTAGATGCGGAGCATCTCGTTGGACGCGTCCTTGTCGTTCAGCCGGCTCGACGCGCCCAGGATGCCGTAGATCACCTCGGCATCGACGCCGTCGCGATCCATGTCCTTGATGCGCAGATGCGGGTCCGAGCAGCGGCGGATGTCCTTGGCGCCGTCCTCGTAGAGGCCGGTCTCGGCCATGACGTCGACGCGATGATGCTTGCCCTTCTGGTACTTGGCACCGCCCGGGCCGACCGCGTTCTTGAAGCCGAAGGTGGCGCCGTTCTTGGCCATCCACTTGGGGCCCTCGTCCGTGTCGACGACGAACGGCATGCGGTCCTTCATGTCGCTCGACGCCATCGACGTGAACAGGTCGGGCGGCATCCAGGGCATGTCGAGATGGCAATCGGCCGAAATGCGTTTGTATTGCATGGGGCGCTCCTCCAAGGTCGAATTGTGCGCGCTCGCCCCCGGGGCGGGCAAGGCCCGGATAAGGGCCGGGTTTCGACAGTCAGTTTCAATAGGCTGGGGGGAGCAGGCGATGGGCAAAATGAGCGGCCGGACGGCGATCGTCACGGGATCGAGCCGCGGCATCGGCCACGCCATCGCCGCCCTGCTGGCCCAGGAAGGCGCCCGCGTGGTCTGTGTCGCCCGCACGCTGAACGAGGGCGACCACATGCTGAAGGGTTCGCTCGCCAGCACCGTGGCCGAGATCAAGGCGGCGGGCGGCGAGGCGACGGCGGTCGCGGCGGACATCTCCTCGGAGGGCGAGTGCCTGCGCCTGGTCGAGGAGGCGCGCGCGGTCTACGGGCCCATCGACACCTTGGTGAACAACGCGGCGCTCAATTACTACATCCCGACGGTGGACTATCCGACCAACCGCTGGATCAAGGCCTTCGCGGTCAACGTCCACGCGCCGTTCATCCTCGCCAAAGCCGTGCTGCCTGACATGATCGCCGCGCGCCGCGGCGCCATCGTCAACATCGGCTCGGGCGCCGCGATCGGGCCGGGCCGGGGGCCGTACAAGGACCAGACCGTGCGCGGTGGCGTGATGTATGGCGCGAGCAAGGCCGCGCTGGAGCGCTTCACCCAGGGCCTGGCGCAGGAAGTCTCGCACCATGGCGGCATCGCCGTCTCCTGCGTGTCGCCCTCGCGGGTCGTGCCGACGCCGGGCACCGTGCACCACAAGCTGGTCACCGGCCTCGACGATCCGCGCGGTGAGGCGCCCGACATGATGGCGCGTGCGGCGCTCTTGTTGGCGAGCGAGCCTGCGGAGAAGGTGAACGGCCGCGTCACCTACAGCCAGCTCGTGCTCAAGGAGTTCGGCTGGATCGACAAGGCCGTCGGCCGCGGCATCGAGACCGCGGGCAGCGGCTACTCGCAGATCTGAGGGAGCAGGCGATGAAGGGAAGCTGTCTCTGCGGCGCGGTCACCTACGAGGTGACGCCGTTCGACATGAAGATCGGCCACTGCTCCTGCCGCACCTGCCGCAAGGCCCACGCCGCGCCGTTCGCGGCCACCGCCCGCGTGCCGCGCGACAAGTTCAGGTTCGTCTCGGGCGAGGACAAGCTCCGCTCCTTCGAATCCTCGCCCGGCAAGCTCCGCCGCTTCTGCTCGTCTTGTGGAAGTCATGTGCTGGCCGAACGCCCGGCCGATCCCCACATCATCCTGCGCGTCGCCACGCTCGACGACGATCCGGGATCGCAGCCGCTGATTCATATCTGGAAGAGCCACGAAGTGCCGTGGTGCAAGTACGAAGGCAACATCAAGGACTTCGCCGAATGGCCGCCAGGACGATAGCGGCGTTCCATTGATCAAAATAACGCGAGTTACCGAACAGCTTGTAAAGTAGATCGGTGAATTGCCTTGTCTGTTTGCCGCGTGGTTGATCGGTCTTGTTCCCAGAATGGGAACATGCCATAAACGGCCATGCAGGTGATCGCGCTTCGGACGTTGCGCCTCTTCTGGCGCCGGCATCCGCAGGCGGAAGGGCCGATCAGGGCCTGGTACGCACTTGCGACCCGGTCTGACTGGAAAGGGCCGGCGGACGTGAAGCGGCAGTTCGGGACGACGGTAGATTTCGTGGGCGACAATCGGATCGTCTTCGATCTCGGCGGAAACAAGTATCGTCTCGTCGTTCACGTCGCCTATGCCTATCGCCGTGTGCTGGTGAAGTTCATCGGCACGCATGCGCAATACGATCGAATCGATGCGGAGACCATACGATGAGATTGAAGCCGATCCGTACCGAGGCGGACTACAACGCCGCGCTGAAGGCGATCGAGCGCTATTTCGACAAGCCGCCGCGGCGTGGTTCGCCCGAGGCCGACACGTTCGACATCCTGGCGACGCTGATCGAGGCCTATGAGCGCAAGCATTGGCCGATTGGTCTGGCGCGGCCGATCGATGTCTTGAGATATCGCATGGAGACCGGCGGCTATACGCAGGCGGATCTCGCGATCTTGCTGGGCTCACGGTCGCGTGCGTCGGAGGTATTGAACGGCAAGCGTGAGCTCACCTTGCCGATGATCCGTCGGGTTGCCGCCGCATGGTCCATTCCAGCGGACGCCTTGATCGGTCCGATCGATAGTCAGGCGGCCTGACGCATGGGTTCCGATACAGTGTCCCGTCTCCAAGGCGACTTCGACTACATCGTCGTCGGCGCAGGCTCGGCGGGCTGCGTGCTGGCCAACCGGCTGTCGGCCGATTCGGCGAAGCGCGTGCTGCTGCTGGAAGCGGGCGGCAAGGACAACTGGATCTGGCTGCACATCCCGGTGGGCTATCTCTATGCCCAGGGCAATCCGCGCTCGGACTGGATGTTCCGCACCGAGGCCGAGCCCGGTCTGAACGGCCGCGCGCTCAACTATCCGCGCGGCAAGGTGCTGGGCGGCTGCTCGGCGATCAACGGCATGATCTCCATGCGCGGCCAGGCGGCGGACTACGATCACTGGCGCCAGCTCGGCCTCACCGGCTGGGGCTGGGACGATGTCGTGCCGGTCTTCAAGCGGCTGGACGACCACTTCCTCGGCGACACCGAGCATCATGGCGCCGGCGGCGAATGGCGGGTCGAGGAGCCGCGGGTGAAGTGGGACATCCTGGCCGCCGTCGAGAAGGCCGCCAACGAGATGGGCATTCCCACGACGCCCGACTTCAACACCGGCGAGAATTTCGGCGTGGGTCCTTTCCACGTGAACCAGCGGCGCGGCATCCGCTGGTCGGCGGCGACCGCTTTCCTGAAGCCCGTGCTCGGCCGGCCGAATCTCAGGCTCGAGACGGGCGTGCTGGTCGAGCGGCTGGTGTTCGACGGCAAGCGCTGCGTCGGGGTGCAGTTCCGGCAGGGTGGCAAGCTCATCGAGGCGCGCGCCAAGGGCGAGATCATCCTGGCGGCGGGCGCGGTCGGCTCGCCGCAGATCCTGCAGCTCTCGGGCGTCGGCCCGGCCGACTGGCTGGTCGAGCAGGGCATCACGCCGGTGCTCGACAAGCCCGGCGTCGGGCGCAACCTGCAGGACCATCTGCAGCAGCGCGCGATCTTCAAGGTCACGGGCACGCGGACCCTGAACGAGACCTATCACTCGTTGCCGCGACGGGCCTGGATGGGCATCGAGTACGCCCTGTTCAAGACCGGGCCGCTCAGCATGGCGCCGTCGCAGATGGGCATCTTCACCAAGTCCTCGCCCGACCAGCACCGCACCAACATCGAGTTCCACGTCCAGCCGCTGTCGCTCGACAAGTTCGGCGATCCGCTGCATCGCTTTCCCGCGATCACGGTCAGCGCCTGCAACCTGCGGCCGACGTCGCGCGGCACGATTCGCCTGCGCTCGGCCGATCCCGCCGACAAGCCGATGATCGCGCCCAATTATCTTTCGACGCACGAGGACAAGCGCGTCGCCGCCGACGCGATCCGCGTGACGCGCCGGCTCATGAAGCAGCCGGCGATGCAGCCTTATCATCCTGACGAATACTTGCCAGGGCCTTCCGTGGGCGACGACGAAGCCTCGCTCGCCAAGGCGGCGGGCGACATCGGCACGACCATTTTCCATCCCGTCGGCACGGCCAAGATGGGCCTGCCGTCCGATCCCATGGCCGTGGTCGACGAAAGACTGCGAGTCTTCGGGCTTCAGGGGTTGCGCGTGATCGATGCCTCGGTGATGCCGACCATCACTTCGGGCAACACCAACACGCCGGTCATCATGATCGCCGACAAGGCGGCGCAGATGATGCTCGAGGATAGCCGCCGGTCGGCATGAGCGCCCTCAGGCGGCTGACGCGTCGCGCCGGTCGAGGAAGCGGTACCAGGTGACGAAGGCCTGGAAGTAGATCTTGTTCAGACCGTGGAACGGCAGCGGCGCCACCTTGCTGGGCGGCAGCGGCAGGTCCATCGGATCGCCCGACGCGATGTAGGACGCGAAGGCGCGGCCCAACGCCGATTGCAGGGCGACGCCGCGGCCCATGCAGCCGATGTCGATCAGCAGGCCGGGCGCCGGCTCGTGCACATGAGGCAGGTGATCGCGCGTCAGCGCCACGCGGCCGCCCCAGCGGAAGTCGATGCCCGCGCCTTTCAGCTGCGGGAACATCTTCTCCATCATGGTCTCGATGTGTCCCCAGTCCTGCGCGCTCCGGGGCTCGCGCATCGTGCCGCGGCCGCCCAGCAGGAAGCGGCCGGTATGGTCGAGGCGGTAGTAGAGACCGATGCGGCGCGAGTCAGACGTTGCCTGACCGCCCGGCAGGATCGATTTGCGCACATTGTCGGACAGCGGCTTGGTCGCGACCTGGAAGGAGTTGGCGGCGATGATGGTCTGGCGCAGATGCGGCCAGAGATCGCCGGTATAGCCGTTGGTTGCCAGCACGACACGATCGGCGGTCACCGTATGGCCTTGCGCCGTGCGCGCGATCCACTTTCCGTTCTGGCGCTCGAGGCCGGTCACTCTCGTATTGCCGTGGACCGACGCGCCCGCCGCGCGCGCCGCCTTGGCAAGTCCGCGCGCGTAGGCGAGCGGCTGCACGACGCCGGCACGGCGGTCGATCCAGGCGGCGAGATACTGGCCATGGCCGACATGCTGCTCCGTCTCCTTGCGGTCGAGGAACTGCACGGACGCGCCGCGCTTCTGCCATTCGGCGGCGCGGGCTTCGATCGGCCCGACGGCGGCGCTCGAGATGGCGCTCTGGATCCAGCCGGTGCGGGTGTTGGGCACGTCCATCCTGTGCTTGTCGATCAGCTCCCACACCACGTCGGCGGTGCGGCCGACGAAGTCGACCAGACGCGGCCCGCGCTCGGGGCCGAACATGGCCTCGAGCTCGCTGGGATCGAACTTCAGGCCCGGGATGACCTGGCCGCCGTTGCGGCCCGAGCCGCCGAAGCCGGGCTCCTTGGCCTCCAGCACCACCGCCTTGATGCCGCGCTCGGCGAGGTGCAGCGCGGTCGAGAGGCCGCAATAGCCCGCGCCCACGATGCACACATCGGCGGTGGTCGATTCCTGCAAGGGTGGCGTCGGGACAGCGGCAGGCGCGGTCGCGGCCCACAGCGAGGGTTCGAGAGGGAAGGGTTCGGTCATGGTGGATTCGGACTGTGCCCTCGCTCCGGCAAATGCGCTAGGCTTTCCTGGCCAAATGGGGGAGGCGCGAATGGCAAAGCGTAAGCTTGGGTTCCTCGTTGCGTGCGTATTGGGTATGGCGACGACGGCCGCGGAGGCGCAGTCGACCTTGCGGGTCGTCAATCACTCCGATCTCAAGATCCTCGATCCGATCTGGACGACGGCCTACATCGTCCGCAATCACGGCTACATGATCTACGACACGCTGTTCGCGCTGGACGGCAATCTCGAGGTCAAGCCGCAGATGGTCGACAAGTGGACCGTCTCGCCCGACAAGCTCACCTGGACCTTCACCCTGCGCGACGGGCTCGAGTTCAGCGACGGCACGCCCGTCACGTCGGACGACGTCATTCCCTCCTTGAAGCGCTGGGCGGTGCGCCTGCCGCTTGGCCAGCTCCTGTGGACCAAGGTCGCCGAGGTGAAGGCGCTCGATCCCAAGACCTTCCAGATCCTGCTCAAGGCCCCGACCGGCATCATGCTGCAGGCGCTGGGCCAGCCCTCGGGCGCGGCCTTCATCATGCCCAAGAAGGTGGCCGAGACCGATCCCTTCAAGCAGATCGACGACTATACCGGCTCCGGCCCGTTCATCTTCCTCAAGGACCAATGGAAGCCCGGCGACAAGACGGTGTACGTCAAGAACCCGCGCTACAAGCCGCGCCCTGAGCCTGCTTCTGGCCTCGCGGGTGGCAAGATCGCCAAGCTCGATCGCGTCGAATGGGTCGCCATTCCCGACCAGCAGACGGCGACCAACGCGCTGCTCAAGGGCGAGATCGACATGATCGAATCGCCGCAGCACGACCTCTTCAAGATCATGGAAGCCGATCCCGGCATCAAGCTGGTGAACCTCAACAAGTGGGGCAACCAGTACATCTACCGCTTCAACCATCTCTATCCGCCCTTCGACAATCCCAAGGCGCGGCTCGCCATGCTCTATGCGCTGAACCAGAAGGACTTCCTCGACGGCGTGATCGGCGATCCCAAGTACTACAAGACCTGCAAGGCGATGTTCATGTGCGACACGCCCTACGCCTCGACCAAGGGCTTCGAGGACAAGTTCGAGAGCAACTTCGCGAAATCCAAGGAGCTCCTGAAGGAGGCGGGCTACGACGGCAAGCCGGTCGTGCTGATGCAGTCGACCGATCTCTACGTGCTCGCCAACCTGGCACCCGTTGCCAAGTCGCTGATGGAGCGGGGCGGTCTCAAGGTCGACCTGCAGGCGATGGACTGGAGCACGCTCGTGAACCGCCGCGCCAAGAAGGACCCGCCGGACAAGGGCGGCTGGAACGTGTTCATGACTTCATCGGCCTCGGTTGATGTCGTCGATCCTCTGGGCAACACCTACATCAACGCCGCGGGCGACGGCGCCTGGTTCGGCTGGCCCAAGGACGAGGCGCTGCTCAAGATGCGCGCCCAGTTCGCCGACGAAGCCGACCAGGCCAAGCGCAAGGACATCGCGCTCCAGATGCAGCTGCGTGTCGCGGAGAGTCCGACCCACGCCTGGCTCGGCCAGTGGTATCAGCCCGCCGCCATGCGCAAGAACGTCAACGGCGCGCTCGAATCGCCGGTGACGATCTTCTGGAACATCGAGAAGAACTGATCGCGCAGCGGTCACCCCGAGCGTAGTCGAGGGGTCTTGCTTGTTTCAGGCAAGGTCTCTCCGCTACGCCTCGCTTAAGCCGATTTCGCCGCCAAGGCGGCGAAACGGCGACTCGGCTCCGGTCGAGACGACGGTTACGCCCGCGCCTTGAAGTTGAACTCCGCGCCCGACCGGATGCCGGTCGGCCAGCGGGCGGTCACGGTCTTGAGCTTGGTGTAGAAGCGCACGCCTTCCATGCCGTAGATGCCGTGATCGCCGAACACCGAGGCCTTCCAGCCGCCGAAGCTGTGATAGGCGACGGGCACGGGGATCGGCACGTTGATGCCGACCATGCCGATCTTGACGTTGTTGGCGAAGGCGCGCGCGGCGTCGCCGTCGCGGGTGAAGATCGCGGTGCCATTGCCGTAGGCATGGTCGTTCACCAGCCCGATCGCCTCGTCGAAGGTCTTGGAGCGCACGACCGACAGCACGGGCCCGAAGATCTCGTCCTTGTAGATCGTCATGTCCTTGGTGACGTCGTCGAACAGGCAGCCGCCCATGAAGTTGCCTTGCTCATATCCCTGCAGCTTCAGCCCGCGGCCGTCGACGACCAGCTTGGCGCCTTCCTTCACGCCCTGGTCGACATAGGACATGACCTTGTCGCGATGCTGGCGAGTCACCAGCGGGCCCATCTCGGATTGCGGATCGAGGCCCGGGCCGATCTTCAGCGCCTGCACCCGCGGCGCCAGCTTCGCGATGAGCTTGTCACCGACATCGCCGACAGCGACGGCAACGGAGATCGCCATGCAGCGCTCGCCCGCCGCGCCATAGCCCGCGCCGATCAGCGCGTCGGTCGCCTGGTCGAGATCGGCGTCGGGCATGATCACCATGTGGTTCTTGGCGCCGCACAGCGCCTGCACGCGCTTATTCATCCCAGTGCCCGTGTGATAGACGTACTCGCCGATCGCCGTGGAGCCCACGAACGAGATCGCCGGCACGTCGGGATGCTTGAGCAGCGCATCGACCGCGACTTTGTCGCCGTTGATCACCTGGAAGATGCCGGGAGGGGCGCCCGCCTCGGTGTAGAGCTCGGCCAGCAGCATCGGCGCGCTGGGATCCTTCTCCGACGGCTTCAGGATGAAGGCGTTGCCGGTCGCGACCGCCATCGCGCCCATCCAGCACGGGATCATGATCGGGAAGTTGAACGGCGTGATGCCCGCCACCACGCCGAGCGGCTGGCGGATCGACCAGGAGTCCATGTCGGTCGCGACCTGCTCGGTGAAGTCGCCGCGCATGTGATGGGCGATGCCGCAGGCGAACTCCACGACCTCGAGGCCGCGCCCGACCTCGCCCTTGGCGTCGTCGAAGGTCTTGCCGTGCTCGAGGCTGAGATGGCGCGCGAGATCGTCGGTGCGCTTCTCGATCAGCTGCTTGAGGTTGAACATCACGCGCTGGCGGCGGAGCGGCGGCGTCGCGGCCCAGGCGAGTTGCGCCTTCCTGGCGACCTGAACGGCCTCGTCGACTTCCTGGGCGGAGGCGAAGGCTACCTTCGCCGTGACCTCACCCGTCGCCGGATTGGTGACGTCGCCGGAGCGCCCGCTCTTGCCCGCGGCTTGCTTGTTGGCGACGTAGTGCCCGATTTGCGCGACCATGAATTCCTCCGATTTGGCCGCGTTCTAGCATCAAAACTTGGGCAAGACACCCACGAGCGAGAGCAGCGCCGCTACCGTGAGCAGCAGAAGCAGGCCCCAGCCGAGCCAGAACATCTCGGGGTCTTCATCACGCTTCGTTGAGGATCCCCTGAAGCGCAATTCGCCGCTCATCGCGGAAGACACCAGCCAGCCTCCGAGCACGAGCAAAGCCAGGACATCGATCACGTAGCCCCAGGAGCCGTCGTGGCTGTAGGTCACGAGCAGGACGGTCTTCACTGCACGGCTCCATTGACGGGAACGCCTTTGGCGCCGGGCCGGCGGGCGCGGAGCAGCTGCTGCGCCTCTTCGGGTCGGCCCGCGTCGAGATAGGCCTTCAACAGCGTGAACTCGATGAGATCGTGCTGCGCGCGGCTGCCGCCGATCCGTTCGTTCTGTCCGGCGAGCGGCGCCAGCATTTCGATCGCGCCCGAGAAGTCGCCGCGTTCGAAGGCCGCGATGCCGCGCGCCAGCGTCGGCAGGTAGGAGCCGGACGGATAGCGTCCATCGCGCGCCAGCGTCTCCATCCGGTCGATGCGGGCCGCGAGCGCCGCATCGTCGCCGATCACGGCCAGCGCCACGATGACATGCAGGTCGGCGAGCCCGCTGCCGGGCTGCGGCAGGGCCTCTTGCGCGTACTCATGAAGCCCGCGCCACGCCGCGGCATCGCGCGGATGGCCGGCGAGCTCGGAGCGCCACAGGAAGGCTGCCCCGTCGGACACGCGTTGCTGCGGGCCGCCGCTGTGACGCTCGAGCGCTATCGCGTCGCGATAGAGCCGCAGCGCTTCGGTCCACTCGCCGGCCTGGAGCTCGAACAGCGAGAGATGCCAGCTGAGATGGCCGTGGAAGAAGCCCTCGCGCGGATAGTCGGGAAGCCAGGCGTTCAGGAAGGCGCGGGCCGTGTCGCGATCGCCGCTCTCGTAGCAGACATGCGCGAAGCCGTGCGCGCCGTGGGCATTGTCGCGCTTGGCCGCCACCGATCGCTCGATCTTCGGCCGGGCCTCGGCGAGCCGGCCGTCTTCCGACAATGACATGGCGTGATGGGCGAGGAACCAGGGATCGTCGCCGTACTCGCTGGCCAGGCCGTCCATCAGCGAGGCGATCTCGTGCTTCTGCCCGATGCGGCCCGACGCGCCGATCAGGCCGTTGGGATTGGCGGCCGTGGACAGCACCACCGCATCGTGCGGCCAGGCCGCCAGATGCCGCCGCAGGGCCGCGATCGCGGCATCGGTCTTGCCGGCGAACACCAGTTCCAGGAAAGCGACGTGGCTCTCCTCGCGCTCCGGAAGGCCGGCCGCGACCGCGCGGGCCGCCGCCAACGCTGCTCGCGCGGCAGC
The DNA here is from genome assembly GCA_035501235.1 of Reyranella sp. Classification (GTDB taxonomy): domain Bacteria; phylum Pseudomonadota; class Alphaproteobacteria; order Reyranellales; family Reyranellaceae; genus Reyranella. Next base: position 2,263 of record DATJWN010000197.1, on the reverse strand, counting down.
GACATTGCCCTCGCGCAGCAGGATCTGTGCCTTGCCGGCATGCGCCAGGGCAAAGCCGGGATCGGCCGCGATGGCGCGATCGTAGGCTTCGATGGCGCCGGGATAGAAGGTCAGCGCCCGCTCGCTGCCCTCGACATAGGCGTCGCGGACGGCGGCGGAGGTCGTGGACAGGGGCAGGTCGTAGCGGTCTCTGAGCATGGTCGATCTTCCCGGTGCATCGATTGAAAATCCACCACCTTCTTTGCGGGCAGTGGTCGATTGAGTGGTCATTCAGGACTACCGTAGGACATGGGCTTCGGCGTCTTCATTCACCGTTCGGACTCGATCTACGACGACAGTCCCGCCGAGCGATATCAGTTTCCGCCACAGTACCTTCGTCGCGTTGAAGCGTGCATTGGCGATTGGATCGTCTACTACGAACCGCGCAAGGTTGACGAGACGCGTGGCTACTTTGCCATGGCGAAAGTCGAACAGGTCATTCCCGATCCGAAAGCGCCGGACATGTACCTCGCCCTCATCGAACCGGGCAGCTACTTGGATTTCGCCAATCCCGTTCCATTCAGCAATGAAGACGGTGTCGTGGAGCGCGGCGTGCTAAACGGCGAGGGGCGAATCTCAGGCCGCGCACAGTCAGCAGTTCGCCCCTTATCGATGAGCGACTTCAACCGGATCGTCGGATTGGGCTTGCGGGAGGACGCCCCTGTGTTGCCGCGGGTTGGCGAAGCTGTCCCGCTGCCCGGATTCCATGAGGAACCGACGCCCTTCACGTTTGAGCAGACTCGAGAGCGCGTCAGCTATTTGTCCTCGCGAATTTCGCGAGACCGGATTTTCCGCACAACGGTTCTGCGAGCTTACGGTGAGCGATGTGCGATAACCGGGCTTCGATTCATAAACGGCAATGGCCGGGCCGAAGTCGATGCAGCTCATATCAAACCGGTCGAGAAGAACGGCCCTGACATAGTCAGCAACGGCCTTGCCCTGTCCGGCACGGCGCATTGGATGTTCGATAGAGGACTGATTTCTCTCTCCGACGACTTGGAGATTTTGATCTCGCGGCGAGTCAACGATCTGGAAGGTGTGAGGACACTGATCAACAAAGACGGTTGCGCCCGCCCGCCGCAGCGGGAACTCGAACGACCGCATCCTCGTTTTCTTCAGTGGCATCGGGACAATTGTTTCAAGCAGTAGGACATGCAACGGGCTTGCATGGCGCGCGGCATCGTGTTGCGTTCGCGCCATGTCCGACAAAGTCTTCCTCCACTACACCCAGGCCGAGCTCGATCTGGCCTACGACCAGCTCTTCTGGGCGCCGTCACGCGACGCCATCCAGGCCGAGATCCGCAAGAGCTGCGAGGCCGTGCGTCGGGAAATGCCGCCCCGCAGCGAACGCTACGGGAAGAGCGAGATGCAGGTGCTCGACATCTATGCGCCCAAGGGCGCGTCGGCGGCGCCGATCGTGGTCTTCCTGCATGGCGGTGCCTGGCTGCGCGGCTCGCGGCATGACGTGGCCTATCCCGCGCCCTGCATCACCGGCCGCGGCGCGGTGTTCGTGGCGCCCGACTTCAACAATGTGAGCGAGGTGCCGCTGCCCGCCATGATCCAGCAGTGCCGCGAGGCCGTCGACTGGACGGTGCGCCACGCCGAAAGCTTCGGCGGCGATCCCGAACGCGTCTATCTCGTGGGCCACTCCTCGGGGGCGCATCTCGGAAGCTGCGTGCTGCTCGGCGATCCGCCGGTCAAGGGCGCGCTGCTGATCAGCGGCATGTACGATCTGCACGCGCCGATGCTCTCGGCGCGCAGCAAGTACGTGAAGCTGACGCCGGAGGAGCTCGACGCCGCGAGCGCCATGCGCCATCTCGGACGCATCCATTGTCCTGTGTCCGTCGCCTGGTCGGTCGGCGACAGTCCCGAGTTCCGGCGCCAGGCGTGCGTCTTCTCGGACGCCCTGTTGGGCATGGGCCGCTTGGCGAGCCGCGCCGAGACCTTCACGGCCAACCACTTCGAGGAGCCGCGCCAGCTCGAGCGGCCCGACAGCCAGCTCAGCCGCATGCTGTTCTCGTTGATGGGAATCTAGCCACTCCAGCGACGCTTTTCGTCTTTTGTGGATCTTCAGCCCCTTGGCTGGACTGCACCCTTAGGTCGAGACAAGTAATTGAGAGACAGTTTGATCGGCGATCGAGGCCACGCCGCCGGCCATGGACGGCGGCGTGGCCTCGATCGCGTTCTCGAACTCGGCCGGCGAGCGGTAGCCCAGGGCCGAGTG
>DATJWN010000196.1:0-6797 GCA_035501235.1 Reyranella sp. | reverse complement strand
GACGCCCGCGGCGACCAGCCCCTTGGCGAGCGACGCCATCGTCTTCTCGATCGCCTGGCTCGACTTCTCGACGCCGTACTTGCCCTGCAGTGCCTTCACCGCTTCCGGCTTGTCGCTCGCCGAGAGCAGGATCGGTCCGTTGCCGAGCTTGCCCTTGGCCCAGTCGAGCGCGTTCGCCGCGACCGGCTCGCCGCGGCAGATTGCGTCCGTGTCGAGCGCGAGATGCGCGCCCTTGAAGGCGGCGATCTGGCCGAGCGTCGCAGCGGAGCAGGAGCCCGCGAGCACGGCCGCCGAGCCGCCGACCTTGGGCAGCGTGTCGGCGCCCGATTTGTGCTCCAGCAATCCACGACGTCGATAGGCGGCGGGCAGGCCGAGCGCCACGCCCGAGCCGCCGGTGACCAGCGAATCGTCGCCGACCGCCTCGCCGATGATGCCGAGATCGGTATCGGCCACCGCATCGACGATCACGTGCCGCACGCCGTCGGCTGCGAGCTTGTCGAGCGCGGCCCGCAGGCTCGCCGATCCAGACTGCACTTGCTTCAACGGCACCAGCCCGACCTTGTGCTTGGTCTGCCTCGACAGCACGCGCACCAGGCTCGCATCGGTCATCGGGTTGAGCGGATGGTGCCGCATCGGCGAATCGGAGAGCAGGATGTCGCCGACAAAGAGATGGCCGAAGAAGATCGTGCGGCTATTCTCGGGGAAGGCCGGACAGTAGATCGCCTGCTTGGCTTTCAGAGCATCGAGCAGCGCGTCGCCGACGGGACCGATATTGCCTTTGTCGGTCGAGTCGAAGGTCGAGCAGTACTTGAAGAAGAAACGCTTGCAGCCCGCAGCCTGCAGCGCCTTGAGCGCGGCAAGCGATTGCTTGATGGCGTCGTCGGCCGCGATCGAGCGCGTCTTCAGCGCCACGACGACGGCATCGACATCGGCCGGGATCGCTCCCTTGGCCGGAATGCCGATGGTCTGGATCGTGCGCATGCCGCCCTTGACCAGCATGCCGGCGATGTCGGTGGCGCCGGTGAAATCGTCGGCGATGATGCCCAGAACAGCCATGCTGGGACGTTAGGCGATCAGCGTCGCCTTCATCCAGAACTTTCGGCGGCGGGCGCGCCGACGCTCCTCGTTTTCGCCGTCATAGACATGCAAAGGCGGCGCGGGGTCGAACGTATCGCGAATATCGAGGGCGTTGACGTTGAGGGTGGCGATCAGGCCGCCCTGATCCTCCATCACGGCGCCGACGTAGGCACCGCATTTGGAGCAGACGAGATAGTCGGTGATACCAAGCCCGAAGCGGTAACGTTGCACGGCATTTGGTGCCGCGCGGAATTCGACCGAGCCCTTGGGGTCGCCTGTCGTGCGCGCGCCGTGGCGCCGGCAGAAGGTGCAGGAGCAGCGGCCGGGGCGTATTTCTTCCGGCGTCCTGTCCGTCGTATAGGCGATCTGGATCGCGCCGCAGTGACAGGAGCCGGCATAGACCGTCATGGCGCCACCAGGGTCGCGCGGAAATCGTTGACGTTGGTGCGGGTCGGGCCGGTGATGAGGCTGTCGCCCAGCATCTCGAAGAAGCCGTGGCCGTCATTGTCGTCGAGCATGGCCTGCGGATCGCGGCCCTTGGCGCGCGCACGCTTCAATGTGTCGGGCGTGAAGATCGCGCCCGCGATGTCCTCCGCGCCATCGACGCCGTCGGTGTCGGCGGCGAGGCCCCAGATGTCGGCGGCGCCATCGGCCGCGATCGCCTGGGCCAGCAGATACTCGACATTACGCCCGCCGCGACCCTTGCCGCGCACGGTCACCGTCGTCTCGCCGCCCGACAGCATCACCACCGGCCGGTCGGTGCGGTTGGCGATGTCGAGCGCCTGATGTGCGTGCTCGGCGCCGAGCTTGCGCGCCTCGCCTTCGAGATTGTCGCCCAGCAGCACGACGCCGTAACCGCGCTTCTGCGCCAGCGCTGCCGCCGCTTCGAGCGAACGGCGCGGCGTGGCCACCATCACCGTCTCGACGCGCGCGAGACGCGGATCGCCGGGCTTGGGCGTCTCCTCGATCCTGCCCGCGACACCGTCGGCGAGATGTCTCGCGACGGCGGCTGGCGGCTCGATCCCGTACTTGGCGAGCACCGCCTGCGCGTTGGCGAAGCTCGTGGGATCGGCGACGGTCGGGCCCGAGCCGATGACGCCGGGATCGTCGTTGGGCACGTCGGAGATCAGCCATGACAAGACACGCGCGGGCTGCGCGGCCATTGCCAGCCGCCCGCCCTTGATGGCGGAGAGATGCTTTCGCACCGTGTTCATCTCGACGATGTTGGCGCCGGACTTGAGGAGCGCGCGATTGACCTCCTGCTTGTCGGCGAGCGTCAGGCCTTCGGCCGGCAAGGCGAGCAGGGCGGATGCGCCGCCCGAGATCAGGCAGAGCACGAGATCGTCGGCCGTGAGGCCTTTCACCTTTTCGAGGATGCGGCCCGCGGCGGCGCGGCCCTTCTCGTCGGGCACGGGATGCGCTGCTTCGACGATCTCGATCTTCTGGCAGGTCTCGCCGTAGCCGTAGCGCGTGACGACCAGGCCTTCGAGCGGATGCTTCCAGCGCTCCTCGACGGCGCGTGCCATCGCCGCGCTCGCCTTGCCGGCGCCGATCACGATGGTGCGGCCCTTCGGCGGCTGCAGCTTGTCGATGTAAGGCGCGAGGCAGGTCGCCGGGCGTGCGGCCGCGAGAGCAGCGTCGAACAGGTCGCGCAGCAAGGCGCGGGCGGCAGCATCTTTCATTTGCTCGATCTTCGCACTATAGCCACGCGATGCAATCCCCGCTCGGTACGCCACTCCTTCAGGAGGGCGATCCCCCGCCATTCTCGGTGCACAATGAGACAGGCAAGGCACCGCTGCTCCTGCTCTGCGATCACGCGAGCAAAGCGGTGCCGAGGTCGCTGGGCACGCTCGGCATCACCGAGGCGGAATTGTCGCAGCATATCGGCTGGGACATCGGCGGCCTCGATGCGGCGGTCGAATTGTCGAAGGCGCTCGACGCGCCGCTGGTGGCGTCGGGCTACTCGCGGCTGGTGATCGACTGCAATCGCTGGCCGGGCGGTGAGGGCTCGACGCCGGAGATCAGCGACACCACGCACGTGCCGGCCAACAAGGGACTGACCAAGGAACAGGTCGATGCGCGCGCCCATGCCTGCTTCTGGCCCTATCACCAGGAGGTCGATCGGCAGCTCGACCGCATGATCTCAGGCGGCCGCCGGATCTGCATGCTGGTGATGCACTCCTTCACGCCCGAGATGAAAGGCTTCAAGCGGCCGTGGCATGTCGGCGTGTTGTGGAACGACGATCCGCGCCTGCCCGAGCCGCTGCTCGCCGAGCTGCGCAAGGACAAGTCGCTGGTGGTCGGCGACAACGAGCCTTACTCGGCGCGCGCTTCCTACGAATACACGCTCACGGCCCATGCACGACCGCGCGCGCTGCCGCATTGTTCGCTGGAAGTGCGGCAGGACCTGATGGGCACGCCGGACGAGGCACGCAAATGGGGCCGCAGGCTCGCGCCCGCCATCGGGGCCGCCGTTGCGGCCGCGCTGGGCTGAGCCCATATTCCGGCGACAGGAGAAATCCCATGGACGACAAGACCAAGACCGAACTCGAAGCCGCCGCCTTCCGCCGCCTGGTCGCGCACCTGCGGGAGCGCACCGACGTGCAGAACATCGATCTGATGAACCTCGCCGGCTTCTGCCGCAACTGCCTGTCGCGCTGGTATCGCGAGGAGGCGGGCAAGAAGGGCATCGAGGTGGCCGATCCCGCCGCGCGCGAGATCGTCTACGGCATGCCGTACGACCAGTGGAAGGCCAAGTATCAGAAGGAAGCTTCAGGCGAGCAGAAGCAGGCCTTCGACAAGGCGGGCCACAAGCACTAGTCATCAGCCTCCCCCGTCATCGGGGGAGGTGGCGCGTTATACGCGACGGAGGGATCAAAACGGCGGGCCCTCGATATGACCCCGTCGCCCCGTATGACGGGGCACTTCCCCATTTGAAGATACTAATTTCGAGACTTCAGGATCTCGTCGAGGAGCGCCGGCTTGCCCTCGATCCGCTCGAGCTTGGGAAATCGCAGGCCGCCTTTGTAGTCGATCGCGATGGTGCGATAGCGGTTGCCGTTCTTGAGCAAAAGCTCGACCGGCTTCGGTCCGGTCTTGGCCGCCGTGATGGCCTCCTTGAGCAGCTTGGTCGAGAAGGCCTCGCCGTTCACCGCCACGATCGAATCGCTGAGGGCGAGGCCGGCCTTGAAGGCGGGGCCCTCCCATTGCACGCCGAACAGGTGTCCGTCGTCGCCGACGGAGAGGCCGAGCGAGAAGCTGAAATCGCTGCTCTTGAGCTGCTTCTCGAGCGACTTCTGGTATTCGCTGGGTTCCTCGGCGTAGGTCAGCCGGTAGCCGCCACGCGCCAGCCCGTCGAGCGGCGCCGCGCCATGTCCTTCGAGTCGCGCCTTGAGGAAGGCGGCCCAGTCGTTCGGAGCGACGGCGTTCAGTGCGGCCACGATATCGTCGAAGACGTAGGTCTTGGTCACCCACGATCCATCGTCGATGCCGAAGAAGGCCTTGGCGAAATCGTCGAGCGACTTCTTGCCCCCCGTCCGCTCTCGGATCAGCGTGTCGGCGTCCAGCCAGATCAGCTCGCCTTCGGTGTAATAGTCCTCGGCCCGCTGCCAGCTCCGCCAGGCCGACGGGCGACGCTCGAGGATGATCGGCGCGTTGGTCGTGTCGTCGAGCGCCCGCCACGATCGGCCGACGCGCGAGTCGAAGATCGCCGCGTCGTAGGCGAGGCTGTCCAGCGCCTGCTGCTTGCTGACCAGCTCCGATCGCGCTGCGAGCACATAGCCCCAATACTGCGTCTGGCCCTCGTAGACCCAGAGCAGGCTGTTGCGCATGGGCGTGCGATAGTCCGGCGTCCAGAGATCGGCGCCGCGCCTGAACTTGCCGTTCCACGAGTGCGTGAATTCGTGCGGCAGGAGCGTGCGGCTGAGCCCGCTCTCGAAATACTCGGCCCGGGTGACGTTCTCGCTGGAGCGATGATGCTCCAGCCCGATGCCGCCCAGCCGCTCGGAAAGCGCGAACAGGAAATCGTAGTGATCGAAATGGCGCGCGCCGAACAGCTTGTCCGCTTGCTGCACCAGCTTGCGCAACGAGGCGATCTGCTCGTCCTTGATCTCGAGTTCGGCCGGCTTGTCGGCGAAGATGTTCAGGCGCACCGGCGAGCGGCCTTTGGGATCGAGATCGACCTGGCGGAAATTACGTCCGGCGAGCAGAGGCGAGTCGACCAGCGTCTCGTAGGGCGTCGCCTTGAAGCGGATCTGGCCGTCCTTCGTCTCGGCGGTGTCGAGTGCCGTCGCGAACTTCCAGCCCGCGGGCAGGCGGACCGATGCCTCGACCGGAATCTGCCGGACATAGTAACCGGCGGGGTAGAGCGAGACGCGGTCCCATTCGAGATCGAGCATCTCGGGCGTCGCTTCGATGCGGCCCTGCTCGCGCGCCGTGGGCGAGGTGTACTCGAACTCGAGGTCGAGCGCCCGTGCGCCGGCCGGCACGTCGAGATGGAAGGCATGGATGTCCACGGGATCGCGTCGCCACTCCAGCCGCTGGCCGTTGGCAGTGACGATCAGGCCCGCGAGCCGGTCGACGGCGCCGCTGGGCGCGTGCGTGCCCGGGATCCATTTCGGATAAAGGAGCGTGAGCGGCCCCGCCGCGGCGACGGGAACGGTCTCGTGCACGCGGAAGATCGCCTGGATGGGATCGCTCGCATCGACGGCGAGCTTGATCGTGCCGGGGAAGGGGATATCCCGCGCCTCGGGAACCGTCTCGGCGATCGGCGTCGCAACGGGCCCCGGCGAAGCCTGGCCGAACGCTGCGGCGGCGGGCAGAAAGGCCGCCAGGACAAAAAGAAGAATGTGCGTGCGTGCCAACTGCGTGATCTCCCCCGCTCGCCGCCAACGTGGGCGGAGGAAGGGACGCGGTCAATGCCGTCCCCGTTATCCCCGTCATTCATCGCGAGGTCGTCATTGAGGCGACGCCGTCTCCGCTCCTATGGTCCCGCGACGATCAGGGGACCGAAGGAGCGTTGGATATGCCGGACGGGAGCGCCATTTCGAAGAAGACCAAGGCCGGGCCGGTGTCGGCCGAGCGGCTGAAGAGCTTCATCGAGCGTGTCGAGAAGCTCGAGGAAGAGCGCCACGCGATCGGCAGCGACATCCGTGACGTGTACAGCGAGGCGAAGGGCGTGGGGTACGACGTGAAGACGATGCGAAAGCTCGTCTCGCTGCGCAAGATGGACGCCGCGGATCGCGCCGAGCAGGAGACGCTGCTCGATACCTACAAGCATGCGCTGGGCATGACCTGACCGAGCCGCTACGTTTCCTCGCGACGGAGGAAACATAGATGATCAGGGTTCTACTTGCGGCGCTCGCCGTTCTCGCGGCGGGCGTCGTCTCTGTTTCAGCGCAAAGCTTTCCCAATCAGCCGATCCACATGATCGTGCCGTTCCCGCCGGGCGGGGGCACCGACGCGCTGGCGCGGGCGATCCAGGACCGCTTCCAGAAGGCGATCGGGCAGACGGTCATCATCGACAATCGCGGCGGTGCGGGCGGCAGCCTCGGCCACGAGATCGTCGCCAAGGCCCAGCCCGACGGCTACACGGTGCTGGTGAGCAGCAACAATCAGATGCTGCTGCCGTACCTCATTGCCCATCTCAGCTTCGATCCGGCGGCCTTCGTGCCGATCGGGTTCATCGCCAAGCAGGAATCGGTGTTCGTCGGCAGCGCGGA
>DATJWN010000195.1:0-11667 GCA_035501235.1 Reyranella sp. | reverse complement strand
CCTCGCGCGCGCCGATGAGCGCGGCCCCGACGCTTGCGATCAGGTCGTCGGTGCTCGCCTGCTTGAAGTTCGCCTTCACGCCTTCCAGCCCCTTGTCCGTCAGCTCGAAGCCCTCCTCGTGGAAGGCCTTGTCGAGCAGCGAGCGGCCGAGCTGCAGGTACTGTTCGCGCTGGCGCGTGCGGATGAAACGGCGGATCGCGGCCTTGGCCTTGCCGGTGACGGCGAAGCGCTCCCAGGTCGGTGACGGCGTCTGCGCCTTCGAGGTGATGATCTCGATCTGGTCGCCGTTGGAGAGCTGCGTGCGCAAGGGCGACATGCGGCCGTTGATCTTGGCGCCGACGCAGGTGTCGCCCACCTGGCTGTGCACCGCGTAGGCGAAGTCGATGGGCGTGGCGCCGCGCGGCAAGGCGATCAGCTTGCCCTTGGGCGTGAAGCAGAAGACCTGGTCCTGGAACATCTCGAGCTTGGTGTGCTCGAGGAACTCCTCGGCGTTGGGCGCCTTGTCGAGGATGTCGACCAGGCTGCGCAGCCAGGCATATTGCGGCGCATCGGTCGACGGGCCGCCGTCCTTGTAGACCCAGTGGGCGGCGACGCCGCGCTCGGCCTGCTCCTGCATCTCCTCGGTGCGGATCTGGATCTCGATGCGCTGGCCGAGCGGCCCGATCACGCCGGTGTGCAGCGAGCGGTAGCCGTTCGGCTTGGGGACGGAGATGTAGTCCTTGAAGCGCGCCGGCACGACCTGGTAGCGGCCGTGCAGCAGGCCCAGCGCCTGATAGCACTGCGCCACATCCTTGACGATGATGCGGAACGCCATGATGTCGGCAAGCTGCTCGAACGAGACGTTCTTCTGCTGCATCTTGCGCCAGATCGAATAGGGCGTCTTCTCGCGGCCCGACACTTGCGCGGCGAGACCGCCGTCCTTCAGCGTCCTGGTGAGCTCGGCCTCGACCTTGGGGACGATCTCGTCGCCCTTCTCCCGCAAGTAGCCCAGGCGGGCCTGCACCGAGGCGCGACCGTCGGGATTGAGCTCGGCGAAGGCCAGCTCCTCGAGCTCGCGCTTCACTCTCTCCATGCCGATGCGGCTGGCGAGCGGCGCGTAGAGGTCCATGGTCTCGCGCGCGATGCGCCGGCGGCGCGCGGGGTCCTTGATGTGGAAAAGCGTCCGCATGTTGTGCAGGCGGTCGGCGAGCTTGACCAGCAGCACGCGGATGTCCGAGGACATGGCGAGCACCAGCTTGCGCAGGTTCTCGGCTTCCTTGGTGCTCTCGGACTGGACTTCGAGCCGCGACAGCTTGGTGACGCCGTCGACCAGCCGGGCGATGTCCTCGCCGAACAGCGTCGCGATCTCCTCGCGCGTGGCGTCGGTGTCCTCGATCGTGTCGTGCAGCAGCCCGGTGACGATCGAGGAGGTGTCGAGCTTCATCTCGGCCAGGATGCCGGCCACCTCGACGGGATGGGAAAAATAGGGGTCGCCCGAGGCGCGGAGCTGCGCGCCGTGCTTGCGCAGGCCGTAGACATAGGCGCGATTCAGCATGTCCTCGTCCGCTTCCGGATCGTAGGAATGCACCCTTTCAACGAGCTCGAACTGCCGAATCATCGCAATCGCCCATTATATGGGGACGATTGCGCTCACTCCACGCTCATTGCGTGAATAGCAGGGCTGAGCCCCGCTAAGCCTCATTCCGCGATGTCGTCATCCTCGGCGACCGGCAGCGCCTTGGGCTGTGCGGCCTCGGCACCGCCCTGGGCGAGCGCCGCGGCAAGCTCCTGCTCGAGCTCGGCCATTTCGTTGGCCTCTTCCGGCTTGTCGATGTCGGCATGCTTCTGCATCCCCGAGATCAGCGAGTCCTTGAGGATGGCCTGGTCGAGCTTGGTCTCGGCGATCTCGCGCAGCGCCACGACCGGGTTCTTGTCGCGATCGCGGTCGAGCGTGATCTGGGCGCCCGCCGAGATGTCACGCGCGCGCTGGGCGGCATACATGACCAGCTCAAAACGGTTGGGCACCTGCAGGATGCAGTCTTCGACGGTGACGCGCGCCATGGGACCTCTGAATTGCCGGGAAGCGGCGGGTTATACGCGGATGGGCCTAAAAGGCAATACGCTCAATGATCTGGTCCTTTGGCAGCGCCGCCACAAGGGCGCCGATCGACGCCCCCGAGACCGGATGACGCCAGTCCGGAGCGAGATCGGCCAGGGGCCGGAGGACGAAAGCCCGCCCTTCCATGCGGGGATGCGGCAGGGTCGCCTCGCCGGGCCCCCCGGTGGCAATTTCCCCGCAAAAATCCAGTAAATCCAGGTCGATCAATCGGGCAGCGTTAGGCACGCTTCGGACCCGGCCGAACTCGTCCTCCACGGCGTGCAGCTCGGCCAGCAGCGCATCGGCCGGAAGGGCGGTGGCGACCTCGGCCACGGCATTGACGTACCAAGGCTGGTCCGAGGCTGGCACGGGGGCCGTGCGATACCAGGGGGACACCCGCCGAATGGCCACGCCGCGGCCTTCCAGGGCCTTCAGGGCGGCCTCCAGGGTCTGCCGCGCCGGCCCGAACCGGGGATGGGGCAAATTGCCCCCAAGGGCTATGTAGATTGGTTTTTCCACTACGCTTCCCGCCGCAAACCCTTGTAAACTATGAGGTAACGGCCTAAAGTTAATCCGTGGTCCGAGAAGCGCGGGTTACCGTGCTCCGGCCGCTCGATAATTTTTTCGTACCCTCTGCGTATATTAACAAAAAAGGATAAACCGCCATGAAAGGCCATTTCTACGAAAGCGAGCGCGTTGCGCTGTTCATCGACGGAGCCAACCTCTACTCCGCCGCCCGTGCACTCGGCTTCGACATCGACTATCGCCGCCTGCTCAAGGTCTTCCGCGACAAGGGCCGGCTGGTGCGCGCCTACTACTACACGGCGCTGGTCGAGGATCAGGAATATTCGCCGATCCGGCCGCTGATCGATTGGCTGGACTACAACGGCTACACCATGGTCACCAAGCCGACCAAGGAATTCACCGACGCCATGGGCCGCCGCAAGATCAAGGGCAACATGGACATCGAGCTCGCCATCGACGTGCTCGAGATGGCCGAGCACCTCGACCACGTGATCCTGTTCTCCGGCGACGGCGACTTCCGCCGCCTGGTCGAGGCCGTGCAGCGCAAGGGCCTGCGCGTGTCCGTCGTCAGCACGATCAAGTCCTCGCCGCCGATGGTGGCCGACGAACTGCGCCGCCAGGCCGACGAGTTCGTCGAGCTCTCCGAGCTGGCGCCGATGATCGCGCGCAGCCCGTCGGAGCGTGCGCCGCGGCCGGCCATGGCCCCCGGCGGCGCCCATCGCGACGACGAGTACGGCGACGCGCCGGCCGAGCAGATGGCGCGTTCGGCGTAAGTGGCCGCAGCCGCCTTCGAGGAGCCGTCGCCCGACTGCCCGCGCTGCCCCCGGCTCGTCGCCTTCCGCAACGAGCTTCGGGCCAAGCATCCCGACTGGAAGAACGCGCCGGTCCCCTCCTTCGGCAAGATCGACGCACGCCTGCTGATCGTGGGGCTGGCGCCCGGCATGAAGGGCGCCAACCGCACGGGACGGCCCTTCACCGGCGACTATGCGGGCGATCTGCTCTACGCCACGCTCGCGAAATACGGATTCTCGCGCGGCACGTTCAAGGCCGATCCCGGCGACGGCCTGCAGCTGGTCGACTGCCGCATCGCCAACGCCGTGCGCTGCCTGCCGCCCGAGAACAAGCCCACGCCCGCCGAGTTCACGCAGTGCCGGCCCTTCATTCAGGCCGAGCTTGCGATGATGCCGGACGTGAAGGTGATCCTGGCGCTGGGCAAGGGCGCGCACGACCAGGTTCTGCGCGCGCTGACCGTGCGGCCGGCCGGCAGCTACCCGTTCATCCATGCCCGGCTGCACGACCTGCCGACGGGTCTCACCCTCGCCGACAGCTACCACTGCTCGCGCTACAACACGAACACCGGCCGGCTGACGACGGCGATGTTCGAGAACGTGTTCGAGAAGATCAGGCACGCTCTGCCAGCATGACGTTCGCGGCGGGAGCCGAGCCGTTTTCAACCGTTTACATCCGTTTTAGCCGTTTTTAGCGGCAATTTTTTTGCGGGCCGAAGTCGCTCACCGCCGATCGTCGTCCTGGGCATGAATGAACTCCCGTTGCGCATTTCGAACGCCGGGGAGTTTACCCGTGCCTGCCTCGCCCTTCGATTATGAGCAATGGAAGCTTCTCAGGGCTCCGATTCCCGAGGAACGGGACGTCATTTCTTGTTCTTTCCGAATCGTGCGGGAAGGCTTCGCCTATCCCGCCAGAGCCATCTGTACCGCGCCGGTGATCTCGGGCGACAGCGGCCCGACCTTGCTCGGCCAGGAGCCCACCAGCTTGCCGTCCTTGCCGATCAGATACTTGTGGAAGTTCCACTTGGGCGCCACGGCTTCGCCGGCCTCGCCGGAGATCCACTGATAGAGGCCGTGCGCATCCATGCCGACGACCTTCTGCTTGGCGGTCATCGGGAAGGTGACGCCGTAGCTGGTCTCGCAGAACTTGGCGATCTCGGGCTCGGTCTTGGGCTCCTGCGCCCCGAAATCGTTCGACGGCACGCCCAGCACGACCAGGCCCTTGGGCCCGTATTGCTCGTGCAGCTTCTGCAGGTCCTTGTACTGCGGGGTGAAGCCGCAGAAAGAGGCGACGTTCACGACGAGCACCGCCTTGCCCGCGAACTGCTTCATGTCGAGCGGCTTGTTGTCGATGGTCGTGAAGGTGAAGTCGTGCGCCGTCGCCATCTCACATCTCCTCGTCGTAGCGTTGCTCTCGCCAGGGATCGCCGTAATTGTGATAGCCGCGCACTTCCCAGAAGCCCGGCTTGTCGAGTTCGGAGAACTCGATGCGCTTGATCCACTTGGCGCTCTTCCAGAAATAGAGCTTCGGGATCACTACGCGGAGCGGCCCGCCATGTTCCCGGCTGATCGGCTTGCCCTGCCAGTTCCAGGCCAGCAGCACGTCGTCCGACGCGAAATCCGCCAGCGGCACGTTGGTCGTGTAGGTGTCGTAGGAATGGAAGATGACGTGCTGCGCCTTCGCCGTGGGCCGCACGATCTGCAGCAAGTCGCGCGCCGACACGCCTTCCCACGCATTGTCGTAGCGCGACCAGGCGGTCACGCAATGGATGTCGGTCGTGAGCGTCGTCCTGGGCAGCTTGGTGAAGTCGTCCCACTTCCAGTTCGTCGCGTTCTCGACCTCGCCGTCGACGAACAGCCGCCAGGCGTGTGTCGGAATCTCGGGCTGGATGCCGAGATCGAGCACCGGCCAATTCTCCACCCGGCGCTGTCCGGGCGGGAGGCGCTCGGTCGGCGGCGCGTCATGGCCGGTCAGCAGGCGGCCGTCCTCGGCCCACTTCTGCTTGCTCTCGATCAGCTTGCTCTTCAGCTCGCCCTTCAGGGTGACGTCGTCATCGTCCGCCATCAGATACTCCGGCCCGCCTTCTCCCAATATGGGGCGCGCAGCTTTCTTTTGAAGATCTTGCCCGAGTCCTCGCGCGGCAGGCTAGGGCTCAGCTCGACGACCCGGGGCACCTTGTAGCGCGCCAGATGCTCGCCGAGATAGGCGCGCACGGCGGTGGCGTCGAGCGCGGTGCCCGGCAGCGGCTCGACATGGGCACAGATCTGCTCGCCGAACTCCTCGTCGGGGATGCCGAACACCGCGCAATCGCGCACGCCGGGCATCTGGATCAGCGTCGCCTCGATCTCGGCGGGATAGATGTTCACGCCGCCCGAGATGATCATGTCGCGCTTGCGATCGCACAGGAAGACGTAGCCGTCCTCGTCCTGGTAGCCGACATCGCCCACGGTCACGAGCCTGCCGAGCGACACCTCGCGGCGCTTGGCCTCGTCGTTGTTGTAGGTGAAGTCGGTGAGCAGCGGCCCGCGCACATAGATCTCGCCCACGTCGCCCTGCTTCACGTCGCGGCCCTGCTCGTCGACGATGCGCATCAGCGCGCCCTCGACCACGCGGCCGACCGTGCCGGGCTTCTTCAGCGCCTCGGCCGAATTGTGCCAGACCACGATGCCGGTCTCGGTCGCGCCGTAATATTCGCAGACGACCGGCCCCCACCAATCGATCATCTGCCGCTTCACCGCGGGCGCGCAGGGGGCCGCACCATGCGTCGTCCAGCGCAGCGAGGAGAGGTCGTACTTCTTCTTCACCTCGTCGGGCAGCCGCAGCAGGCGCACGAACATGGTCGGCACGATGTGCATGTGGCTGACCTTGTGCCTGTCGATCAGCCGCAGCATGTCCTCGGCCTCGAAACGCGGCTGCAGCACGATATTCAGGCCGAGGCGCGCGGCGCCCATCGCATAGGCCGCCGGCGCGGAGTGGTACATCGGACCGTTCATCATCACCACGATCGAGGGATCGGCGACGAGGCCCCAGTATTTGCCGACTTCCTCGGCGGCCTTTAGCTGCTGCTCGGGCGAGGACGGGACACGGCGCACGCCTTTGGGCCGGCCGGTCGTGCCCGAGGTGTAGATCATGCTGCCGCGCGCAGCCTTGGGCGGCGCGGGATTGGGGGCGCTGCGGGCGACGAAGGCATCCCAAGTCTCGACGGCGGCCGGCGCCGCGCGTTTTTCCAGCGGCACGTTGTAAGCCGCAGCGATCTCCTCGGGCGTCGGCACCGCGAGCACTTTCACGGTGTCGGGAATGCCCGGCGCGATCTGCGCCAGCAGGTCGGCGTGCGCCACCAGCACCTTGGCGCCGCTGTCGATCAGGATGTAGCCCGCCTCTTCCGGCGTGAAGTGCCAATTGATCGGGACCGCATAGGCGCCGAGCTGGCCCGCCGCCATGTTGACCTCGAAGGACGCGAAGTCGTTGCGCAGCATCAGCGCCACGCTGTCGTCCTCATGCACGCCCAGCGCCGCCAGCCCACCCGCGCCGCGCGCGGCGTTGGCCGCGATCTCGGGCCAGCTACGGAAACGCTCGCCTGCGGTCACTCCCGATGTCATCGCTTCTTCCCTTTGCCGTTGCTTCTTGCACCCTCGAGCATGGTCTTGCCCATGAAGGCGGAGAGTTTCCTGTAATCCGGCCCGTGCTTCAGCATGCCCGACTGGTGAAGCATGACGATACCGTGCAGCGCCGCCCACATCGACCAGCCGAATTCCGCCGGATCGACATCGATGATACCCGCCTTCGCCATTTCCTCCGCCCCGCGCGTGATGTAGCGCGCCGCGCGTTCCGACGCCGGGCCGAGCTCGGGATGCGTCTCGTCGAGGGGTGCATCGATGTCGAACATGATGCGATAGGCGTGCGGGTTCTTGAGCGCGAAGGTGAGATAGGCCTCGGCGGTGCGCTGCCCGCGTTCGCCCGGCGGCGCCTTGGCGGCCTTCTCGAGCGTGTCGGCGAACTTGGCGAAGGCCTCCGCCCGTACCGTCGCCAGGATGTCGGCCTTGTCCTTGAAATAGCGGTACGGCGTCTTGGGACTGCAGCCCAGCGCCTCGGCGAGCTGGCGCATGGTGACGCCCTCGTAGCCGTGCTTGGCGAAGCGCTCGGTGGCGACCCGGCACAGCTCGGCGCGAAAGTCGGCGATGTCCTGTTCGGTGAGATAACGCGGCATGATTTATATACACACTGTGTATCTAAACCACGCCGCCGTCAATTGCGCAGGCTGGCCAGCACACCCGGCAGGATCTGCGCCAGGCGCTGGTAGTCGGAGAGCTCGTTGTAGGCATAGGCCGAGAGGCGGAGCCAGGGGCCGCTGGGCAAGCCATGCACCGGCGCGTCGCAGCCTGCGGCCTGGAGTGCCGTGCGTATCGGGACCGCCGCCTCCCGCGTCGCCGCCATCTCGAACGGCAGGCGCACCGAGGCCATGGCGCCGGCCATGTCCGGCATTGCGCCGACTTCCGTGCCGAGCGTGGCCGCCAGCATCGCGCCGGCCTCCGCCGCCAGCCGCTTGTTGCGCTCCATCAGCGCGGTGCCGCCCGACCGCTCGAAGAAGTCGAGCGCCGCGGGAAGCGCGAGCCAGGCCGTCGGATCGACCGTGCCGACCCAGTCGAATTCCTTCGTGAACCCCGCCCCGTAGCCGTGGCTGATGGTCACGGGATGCAGGTCCGTCCGGCGATCGCCGCGCGCATGGAGGAAGCCGCAGCCCTTGGGCGCCGACCACCATTTGTGGCAGTTGCCGACATACCAGTCGGCGCCGAGCGCTGTTAAGTCGAGAGGCACCTGACCGGGCCCGTGCGCCCCATCGACCAGCACCGGCATACCGGCCGCATGACAGAGATCGATGATTTCCTTGATCGGCAGCACCAGCCCGCTCGGCGAGGTGATGTGATCGATGACGACGATCTTCGTGCGCTTGGTGATCGCCTTTTCGATATTCGCCAGCAACACTGCCTTGTCGGGACGTGGATAGGGCAGCTCGGCCGAAACCACCTTGGCGCCGGCCCGCTCGGCGACGTAGAGCATCGTGTTTCGCACGGCGTTGTAGACGTGGCTGGCGTGAAGCAGCTCGTCGCCCTCCCGAAGCTGCATCGAACGCAGGACGGCATTACAGCCCGTCGTCGCGTTGGGCACGAAGACAACATCGTCCGGCTCGGCCGACAAAGCTTTTGCCAGAACCGTCGCGGCTGCGCGCAGCGCCTCCGGCAGCTCGCGCGAGAAGAACCGCGTCGGTTGCGCTTCCATACGCGCCCGCCATTCGTCCTGTGCCTTCAGCACGACCTTCGGCGTCGCGCCGAACGAACCGTGGTTGACCGTCAGGAAATCCGGATCGAGGCCCCATTCATGACGCAGGGCCGAGCCATAGGCGACGGGCGAACTACTCATGGGCTCCTTTCATGCTCATTCGGGCCGCGCGCCTCCGGCTCGCTCATGAGCGGGCTGGAAGCCCGCGGTCCGGAAGACGAAGATCAGGCCGTCTCGGCGAACAGCTCGCGGCCGATCAGCATGCGGCGGATTTCGCTGGTGCCGGCGCCGATCTCGTAGAGCTTGGCGTCGCGCAGCAGGCGGCCCGTCGGATAGTCGTTGATGTAGCCGTTGCCGCCCAGGAGCTGGATCGCGTCCAGTGCCACCAGGGTCGCCTTCTCGGCGGCGTAGAGGATCGCGCCGGCGGAATCCTTGCGCGTGGTCTGGCCGCGGTCGCAGGCCTTGGCGACGGCGTACACATAAGATTTGCAGGCGTTCATGGTCGTGTACATGTCGGCGAGCTTGCCCTGCACGAGCTGGAACTCGCCGATCGCCTGGCCGAACTGCTTCCGCTCGTGGACGTACGGCACGACGATGTCCATCGCCGACTGCATGATGCCGAGCGGGCCCGCCGCCAGCACCGCGCGCTCGTAGTCGAGGCCGCTCATCAGCACGTTCACGCCCCGGCCAACCTGGCCCAGCACGTTCTCGGCGGGAATCTCGCAATCCTCGAAGACGAGCTCGCCGGTCGAGGAGCCGCGCATGCCCATCTTGTCGAGCTTCTGCGCCACCTTGAAACCCTTGGCGTCGGTCGGGACGATGAAGGCCGTGATGCCGCGCGGGCCCGCATTGGGGTCGGTCTTGGCATAGACCACGATCACCTGCGCGTCGGGGCTGTTGGTGATCCACATCTTGGTGCCGTTCAGCACATAGCGGTCGCCCTTCTTGTCGGCGCGCAGCTTCATCGAGACGACGTCGGAGCCCGCGCCCGATTCACTCATCGCCAGGCTGCCGACATGCTCGCCGGAGATCAGCTTCGGAAGAAAACGCTTCTTCTGCTCGTCATTGCCGTTGCGGCGGATCTGGTTGACGCAGAGGTTCGAATGGGCGCCGTAGGACAGGCCGACGGCGGCCGAGGCGCGCGACAGCTCCTCCACCGCGACCACATGCTCGAGATAGCCCAGCCCCGAGCCGCCGTATTCTTCCTCGACCGTGATCCCATGCAATCCGAGATCGCCCATCTTCGGCCAGAGCTCGCGGGGGAAGCGATCCGTCTTGTCGAGCTCGGCCGCGATGGGCGCCACCTGGTCCGATGCGAAGCGCTGGACCTGGTCGCGCAGCGCGTCGGCGGTCTCGCCGAGGCCGAAGTCGAAGGGCGGCATGGCATTGGGGATCATGTCTTGTGGCCTTTTGCTGGGGGCTTCTTGGCGGCAGGCGCCGGTGCTTCCTTGGGCGGTATGTCGGCGGGGTAGTCCGCCGACGGCCCGACCGTCACATCGATGCGCAGCAGCTTCCACTCTTCTTCCGAATTGACGAAATCCATCTGGAAGACGACGCGCGTCGGCTCGGTCGGGAAATGGCCGCGGATGACCAGCTTGCCCGCCGGATCGACGAAAGGCGGCTGATCGTAGATCGGCGTCAGAGCGCAGACGATGTCGATGTCGACATTCTTGTCGTTGAATTCCTTGAACGCGGCCTTCAGCCGATCCGGCGTGAACTGCGCCCGGAACGGCGCGGAGAGCCGCGCGTGGAAAACGCGGTAGTCGCCCGTCAGGTTGGCGTCGTTCAAGGACATCAGCGATCCCTTGACCAGGGCTTCCAGCGGTTTCGCGGCCGGCACTTGCGCGGCCACCGGTGTCGCCACCAGCAACGCGAAAACGCCAGCCCCCCTGCTTATCCAGCGGGCTATCGTCGGCATCGCATCCCCTCTCCCAGGCAGACGATAGCCCGCCCGCCCCTCAGAGCAAGAACAGAGTCGCGAGCCCCAGAAAGGCAAGGAAACCGATCACATCGGTGACGGTCGTCAGGAACACGGTCGAGGAGACGGCGGGATCCACGCCCGCCTTCTGCAATCCGATCGGGATCAGGGTGCCGGCGAGCGCCGCGGCGAGCAGGTTGCAGATCAAGGCCGCACCAATCACAGCGCCCAGCCTCCAGTCGCCGTACCAGGCAACCACGGCCGCCCCCATGATCAGGGCGAAGATGATGCCGTTCAGGCTGCCGACGGCGGCTTCCTTGGCGATGAAGCGGAGCGCGTTGGCCGTCGTCAGCTCGCCCATGGCGAGCGCGCGCACGGCGACGGTGACCGTCTGCGTGCCGGCATTGCCGCCCATGGAGGCGACGATGGGCATCAGCACGGCGAGTGCCACGATCTTCTCGATCGCGCCCTCGAACTGGCCGATCACCAGCGAGGCGATGACCGCGGTGAACAGGTTCACCGCCAGCCACATCCCGCGCAGGCGCACCGTGCGCACAGTGCTGGCATGCATGTCGCCCGTGCCGACGCCGCCCATGCGCAGCAACTCGGCTTCCGCCTCGGCGTCGATCACATCGACCACGTCGTCGACCATGATCACGCCCTGGAGCCTGTTCTCCTCGTCGACGACAGGCGCCGAGACGAGATTCTGGTCGCGGAAGAGATGGGCCACTTCGTGCCGCGGTGCGGTGGTCGGCACCGAGGGGATGTCGGGATCGACGATGTCGAGGATGGGCACCGGCCGCTTGGTGCGCAGCATGCGGCCGAGCGGGACCGAGCCGCGCAACCTGCCTCCGGCATCGACCACGAAGAGATCGTAGACATCGTCCGGCAGGTCGGTCGCCTCGCGGCAATAGTCGATGACCTGGCCGACCTGCCAGCTCTCCGGCACCTTGACCAGCGAGCGCTGCATCAGGCGGCCGGCGCTGTCCTCCGGATAGGCGAGCGCGTACTCGATCTCGACGCGCTCGTCGGCCGGCAGCTCGGCCAGCACCTCGCGCCGTTCCTCCTCGGGCAGCTCGTC
>DATJWN010000194.1:0-8762 GCA_035501235.1 Reyranella sp. | reverse complement strand
TCGTCGCCTGGATAGGTGACGCTGAGATTGCGGACGGTGAGCAGCGGCCCAGTCATGATCCACCCGTCATGATCTGGCGTCGCCCGCGTCGCGCAGCCCATCGCCCAGCAGGTTGAAGCCCAGGCTGACGATGAAGATGGCGAGCCCTGGAACGGTCGCAACCCACCATTGGTCGAGCAGCACTTGCCGGCCGGAGGAGACCATCGCGCCCCATTCCGGCGCCGGTGGCTGTGCACCGAGTCCCAGGAAGCCCAGCCCCGCGGCGGTGAGGATGATGCCGGCCATGTCGAGCGTCAGGCGGATGATCACGCTCGGCAGGCAGAGCGGCACGATCTGCGTCGCGATGATGCGCAGCGCCGAGGCGCCCTGCAGCTCGGCGGCCTGGATGAATTCCGCGCGCCTGCGGGTCAGCGTTTCGGCGCGGGCGAGGCGGGCATAGGGCGGCCACGCGGTGAGCGCGATCGCGATCACGGCATTCTCGATGCCGGGGCCCAGGGCCGCGGCGAAGGCGAGCGCCAGCACCAGCCGCGGGAAGGCGAGGAAGATGTCGGTGAGGCGCATCAGCACCTTGTCGATCACGCCGCCGAAATAGCCGGCGGGCAGGCCGATCGCGAGCCCGACCGGCACCACGATCACGGCAACCATGGCGACGATGGTGAGCGTGATGCGCGAGCCGAAGACCACGCGGGCGAAGATGTCCCGCCCCAGCTCGTCGGTGCCGAAGGGATGGTGCCAGCTCGCGGGCTGCAGGCGATCGGTCAGCACTTGCAGGGTCGTGGCCTGCCGGTCGGCGATCAGCGGTGCGAAGATCGCCATCAGCACCAGCACGACCACGATCGCGAGTCCGGTCATCGCCAGGCCATTGCGGCGGAAGCCGAGCCAGGCACGGAACCAGCGGCCGCAGCGTGCCTGCAGGCGGCTGGCGGGCGCCGGATTGAGCAGCCAGGCGCGCACCGCGATCACTGATCCCTCGCGCGTGGATCGACCAGCGGATAGACCAGGTCGGAGAGCATGTTCAGTCCGATGAAGACCACGCCCACCAGCACCGTGCCGCCCAGCACGGCGTTGAGGTCGGCGTTGAACAGGGAGTTCTTCACGTAGAGGCCGAGGCCGGGCCAAGCGAACACCGTCTCGGTGAGCACCGCGCCCTCGAGCAGGCTGCCGAAGGTGAGGGCGATGACGGTGACGAGCTGCACCCAGACATTGCCCAGCGCATGCACCCAGACGACCCGCCACGGCGACAGGCCCTTGGCGAGCGTCGCCAGCACGTACTCCTGCCGCAACTGGCTCAGCATGAAGCTCCGCGTCATGCGCGCGATGTAGGCGAGCGACAGATAACCGAGGATGGAGGCAGGCAGCAGCAGGTGCGACAGAGCGTTCCAGAACACCTCGTATTCGCCGGCCAGCAGGCTGTCGACGGTGATCAGGCCGGTGACCTGGGGCACGATGTCGTCGTAAGCGACATCCAGCCGGCCGGGTCCGCCGGCCCAGCCGAGCACGGCGTAGAACAGCAGCAGCCCGACCAGGCCCAGCCAAAAGACCGGCATCGAATATCCGAACAAAGACAAAAGACGGATCGTCTGGTCCTGCCAGCGGCCGCGATGGGTCGCGGCCACGACGCCCATCGGGATGCCGAAGAGCACGCCGATCAGCAGCGCCGGCACCGCGAGCTCGAGCGTGGCGGGGAAGACCTGCAGCAGGTCCTGCAGCACGGGATGCGAGGTGATGACGGAGCTGCCGAAATCGCCGTGCAGCACCTTCAAGAGGTAGCGCCAGTATTGCACCGGCAACGGCAGGTCGAGCCCGATCTCGGCGCGCACACGCGCATAGGTCTCGGCCGTCGCCTTGTCGCCGACGATCGCCAGCACCGGGTCGATGGGAATGACCCGGCCGATGAAGAAGGTGACGCAGGTGAGGCCGAGGAAGGTGAGCCCCACCGAAACGAGGATGCTCACCGACCGGTTGGCCAGACTCCTGATGCTCAACGCGTCAGGACTTCTTGATCTTGCGGAAGTAACTGAGATCGCCCGAGATGCCGGGCGTGTACCCCGTCGTCGTCGCCCGCCTGGCCACCTGGATGTTGTTCTGGAACATGAAGATGTACGGGCCTTCGTCCGTCACCTTCTTCTGCAAGCCGGCGTACATCTCGGCGCGCTTGGCCGTGTCGAGCTCGCGGGCCGCCGCCAGCATGTCCTTGGTGATGTCGGGGATGAACCACTTGTTGCGCCAGGCGATCGGCTTGATCTTGGGATTGTCGCCGTTGTCGTCGTTGTGCACGAAGCTGTCGGCGTTGGTGTGCGGGTCGAAATAGTCCGGGCCCCAGGACAGCATGGCGATCTGGTGGTTGCGGGCACGGTACTGGCCGATCACGGCCTTGAGCTCCATCGGCTCGATCGACACCTTGATGCCGGCCTGACCCATGGTCTGCTGCACCGATTGCGAGATCTCGGTCCAGGGCGAGGTGTTGGGCGCGGCCATCTTCACCGCGAAGCCGTCCTTGTATCCGGCCTCGGCCAACAGCGCCTTCGCCTTCTCCACGTCGAGCTTGAAGGGCGTGTAGGCGATGGCGCCGAAGAAGCCGAGCGGCAGGAAGCTCTGCTGCACGAAGAAGCGGCCGGCGAGGAACGTCTTCACCATGCCGTCGTAGTCGACCAGCATCTTCATCGCCTGGCGCACCTTGGGATTGGCCAGCGGCTCGTAGCCCAGGTTCAGGCCCATGTAGAAGGTGTTGGCGGCCTTGAAGGACTCGACCTTGATGTCGGGATTGCCGGCGAGCGGCTTGATCTGGTCGGGCGTCAGGTCGCGCGCGAAGTCGGCGTCGGCCTTCTCGAGCAGCAGGCGCTGCGAGGCGGGTTCCGGCACATGGCGGATGACCACTCGTTTCATGCCCGGCGCGCCCAGCCGGAAGTTGGGATTGGCCTCGAGGGTGACGCTCTCGTTGGCCTTCCACGAGACCAGCCGAAACGCGCCTGATGCGGCCGAGTTGGTCTTCAGCCAGCCGTTGCCCAGATCGCCGTTGGTCTCGTGCGCCAGCGCCACCTTCTTCTCCACGACGGAAGCGACGATGGAGGTCATCAGGCTCAGGACCAGCGAGGGCGCGAGATCGGCGGTGATCGTGAAGGTGAGCGTGTCGGGGCCGGTCGCCTTCACCATGTCCTTGACGTTGGCCTTGGACCAGCCGAGCTGGGTGATCAGGAAGGCCGGCGTCTTGCCGTTCAACACGACACGCTGGAGGGAGAACTCCGCGTCCTCCGCCGTCACCGGCGCGCCCGAGTGGAACTTGAGATTGGGGCGGATCTTGAAGGTGAAGGTCTTGCCGTCCGGCGACACGGTCCAGCTTTCGGCGACGCCGCCCACCAGCTTGGTCATGTCCTCCGCCTCGAAGCGCAGCAGCCGGTCGTAGACGTTGGTGGCGATCTCGCCACCCGAGATCTCGTAGCTCTCGCCGGGATCGAGGGAGATGAGATCGTCGACTTGCTTGGCAAAGACGGCGGTGTCCTTCGGCACGGCGGCGTCGACGATGCGCACCCAGCCGGCAAACGGCACAGCAGCGGCTCCCGCCAGCAACAGGCGCCTGGTCGTCTCGGTCATGGCGAGTTCCCCTCTTGGTTCACGGTCGACCGAGTATGCCGCATGCATGCCGTATGCCGCGATAGGGCGGTGGCGGACAGGGCGGGATTCGAACCCGCGGTGGCTGTTACACCACGCACGCTTTCCAAGCGTGTGCCTTAAACCACTCGGCCACCTGTCCGATCCTGAGCGGTCGCCGCCCTTATAGCGCGGCAATTCGCGGGGGCAACGGCATCTTCCCCCCGCGTGCGCGCTTGGTTAGGGTTGCCGCCGTTATTTGGGGGAGAGATGGTCCTATTCCGGGCCTTGGGGTGGTTGCTGCTGGCGCTGGCCATCGCGGCCGTCGTGAACGACTGCCTGGGGTGGTGGTCGGAGGGCGTGTTCCGCCTGCTGAGCCTGGGCGACCTCTGGACACGCGTGCACCTGGGCTCCCTCCAGTCGACGCAGGCCTTCCTCTCCAGCCATGCGCGCGGTCTCCTCTGGTTCTGGTTCCTGATGCCGATCCTGCGGCTGCCGGCGCTGCCGGTCCTGACCATGGCGGGCGTGATCCTGCTCTGGATCGGGCGCCGCAGCGGCACGCGTGCCGAGGGCGGCTTCGTCATCGGTTCCAAGCCGCCGCGCCGGCGCCGGGGGCGCAGCGGAATCACCTGATTTTTTGCGGTTTTCGGCCTAACGGCTGTCCATCTTGAGCGCCGCGATGAAGGCGGACTGCGGGATCTCGACATCGCCCACCTGGCGCATGCGCTTCTTGCCCTTCTTCTGCTTCTCGAGGAGCTTCTTCTTGCGGCTGATGTCGCCGCCATAGCACTTGGCGAGCACGTCCTTGCGCAGCGCGCTGATCGTCTCGCGCGCGATCACCCTGCCGCCGATCGCCGCCTGGATCGCGATCTTGAAGAGCTGGCGCGGGATCAGGTCCTTCAGCCGCTCGCAGAGCGCGCGGCCGCGGGACTCGGCGGCGGCCTTGTGCACGATCATGGAGAGCGCATCGACCGGCTCGGAGTTCACCAGGATCGAGAGCTTCACCAGCTCGCTCTCCTCGTAGCCCACCATCTCGTAGTCGAAGCTCGCGTAGCCGCGCGTCACCGACTTCAATCTGTCATAAAAATCGAACACGACTTCGTTGAGCGGCAGCTTGTAGATCGCCATGGCGCGCGTGCCGGCATAGGTGAGCTCGACCTGCTGGCCGCGCCTCTCCTGGCAGAGCGTCAGCACCGAACCGAGATGTTCGTCCGGGGTGATGATCGTGGCCTTGATCCACGGCTCCTGCATCGACTCGATCTTCATCGGATCGGGATAGTCGGCCGGATTGTGCAGCTCCATCTCGCTGCCGTCGGTCATCTTCACCTTGTAGACGACCGAAGGAGCCGTCGTGACGAGGTCGAGATTGAACTCGCGCTCCAGCCGCTCCTGGATGATCTCGAGGTGGAGCAGACCCAGGAAGCCGCAGCGGAAACCGAAGCCCAGCGCCGCACTGGTCTCGGGCTCGAAATGAAACGAGGCGTCGTTGAGCCGCAGCTTGGCGAGCGATTCACGCAGGGTCTCGAACTCGGCGGCATCGGCCGGGAAGAGGCCGCAGAACACGACCGGGACGGAAGGCTTGAAGCCCGCCAGCATCTCGGCCGCGGGCTTGCGATCGTCGGTGATCGTGTCGCCGACCTTGCAATCGGCGATGGTCTTGATGCCGGCGATGATGAAGCCGATCTCGCCCGGGCCGAGCTCGGCGGCGTCCGTGGGCTTGGGCCTGAAGACGCCGACCCGGTCGAGATCGTAGGCCGCGCCGACCGCCATCATGCGGATGCGCATGCCCTTCTTCAGCACGCCATCCTGCACGCGCACGAGCGTCACGACGCCGAGATACGGATCGTACCAGCTGTCGACCAGCAGGGCCTTGAGGGCCGCGTCGCGGTCGCCCTTGGGCGGCGGCAGGCGCTTGACCATCGCCTCCAGGAGATCGTCGATGCCGAGACCGGTCTTGGCCGAGACCTTGACGGCATCCGAGGTGTCGATGCCGACCACGTCCTCGATCTCCTTCGACACGCGCTCGGGCTCGGCTGACGGAAGATCGATCTTGTTCAGGACCGGGATGATCTCGTGATTGGCCTCGATCGCGTGATAGGCGTTGGCCAGCGTCTGCGCCTCGACGCCTTGGCTGGCATCGACCACCAGCAGCGAGCCCTCGCAGGCGGCGAGCGAGCGGCTGACCTCGTAGGCGAAGTCGACATGGCCCGGCGTATCCATCAGGTTCAGCACGTAGGTCTTGCCGTCCTTGGCCGGATAGTCGAGCCGCACGGTCTGGGCCTTGATGGTGATGCCGCGCTCGCGCTCGATGTCCATGGAATCGAGCATCTGGTCGTGGAACTCGCGCTCGGTCACCGCCCCGCAGCGCAGCAGCAGCCGATCGGCCAGCGTGCTCTTGCCATGGTCGATATGGGCGATGATCGAGAAATTGCGGATCAACGACAGGTCGGTCATTGCACTCTAACCACGCAACACGGCGCCCGTGGCCTTGGTCACGGCGGCCACGATCTTGTTGGAGACGGCCTCGATCTCGGCATCCGTCAAGGTACGCTCGACGGGCTGCAGGGTCACGGCAACGGCGAGCGACTTCTTGCCCTCGGGCACGCCCTTGCCGGCATAGACGTCGAACACGCGCGCTGCCGTGACCAGCGCCTTGTCGGCGTTGCGCGCGGCACGCACGAGCTTGTCGGCGTCGACGGTAGCGTCCACGAGGAACGCGAAGTCGCGCTCCAGCGGCTGGAGGGCGGAAAGCACGAGCTTCGACCGGGCCTTGGTCGCCTTGGCCTTGGGCAGCGGCGGCGCGTCGAGGAACACCTCGAAGGCGGCGACCGGGCCCTTGAGGTCGGCCTGGGCCACGATCTCGGGATGCAGCTCGCCGAACCAGGCCATCACGCGATCGCCGAGCTTCAGCGCGCCCGAGCGGCCGGGGTGATACCAATCGGGCGCGCCCGGCTGGGCGGAGAGCGTGTCCGGCGCGCCGATCGCCGCCAGCACGGCCAGCGCATCGGCCTTGGCGTCGAAGGCGTCGACCGTGCGTGCCGGTCCCTGCCAGTTGCGCGGTACGGCCATGTTGTGGCGCAGGCCTGTCGCCACCATGCGCTGCCCTGCGGGCGTCGCGTCCGCGTATTGCGGGCCGACCTCGAACAAAGCGGGATCGGCGAGGCCGCGCGCTTCGTTGCGGGCGGCGGCATCGATCAGGTTGGGCAGGATCGACGGCCGCATCGTATCCAAGGTCGCGTCGATCGAATTCAGGAGCCGCAACTCGGCCTTCTGCTCGGCGCCGAAGCGCTCGGCCTTGGCGCGCGCCATGAACGACCAGGTCACGGCCTCGCTCATGCCTCGGGTCGCCAGCACCCGGCGCGCCTGCGGCACGCGCTGCTGCAAGGGCGTGCGCACCGGCTTCGAGGTGGCGGAGAGCCGCGGCAGGGACGTCGTCGGAATGTGGTCGAAGCCGAATACGCGCGTCACTTCCTCGACCAGGTCGGCCTCGCCCACGATGTCCGGCCGCCACGACGGCACGGCGGCCGTCCACGGACCGTCGCCGGTCATGCCGAAGCCGAGCTTGGTCAGGATGTCGGCAGTCTGCCGGGCCGGCACGTCGATCGCGGTCAGGGTCTTCACGCGGTCGGCACGGAGGCTGTAGCTGCGCTGCCAGTCGGGCATCACGCCACTCTTCGTGATCTCGCTCGCCTCGCCGCCGCACAGTTCCAGGATCAGGCGCGTGGCGACGTCGGTGCCCCATTCGACCGATTGCGGGTCGATGCCACGCTCGAAGCGATAGCGGGCGTCTGACTGGATGCCGAGCTTGCGGCCGGTGGCAGCGACCTTGATCGGCGTGAAGTAGGCGACCTCGAGGAACACCTCGGTGGTGTCGTCCTGCACGCCGGTCTCCTCGCCGCCCATGACTCCGCCGATGCCGTGCGGCGCCTTGGAATCGGCGATCACCGAAACACTGGGGTCGAGCGAATAGGTCTTGCCGTCGAGCGCCATGATCGTCTCGCCCTCGTGCGCCTGGCGCATGACGAGATCGCCGCTGAGCTTCTTCGCGTCGAACACATGCAGCGGACGATTGAGGTCGAAGGTCACCAGGTTGGTGATGTCGACCAGGGTCGAGATCGGGCGCAGGCCGATCGCCTTCAGCCGGCGCTGCAGCCAGTCGGGCGAGGGGCCGTTCTTGACGCCGCGGAAATGCCGGCCGACCACGATCGGGCAGGGGCTGTCGGGCTTGGCCTCGTAGCCGTGCGTCCACTTGATCGGGCTCACGTAGCTGCCCTTCACGCGCTCGGCCTTGAACGGCTTCAAGGTGCCGAGGCCCGAGGCCGCGAGGTCGCGGGCGATGCCGTGCACGCCCAGGCAATCGCCGCGATTGGGCGTCACCTTGATCTCGATGACCGGATCGTCGAGGCCGAGTGCTTCCGCCGCCGCGATGCCGGTCTTGGTCTCGGCCGGCAGGTCGATGATGCCGCTGTGGTCGTCGCCCAGCTGCAGCTCGCGGCTGGAGCACAGCATGCCGTTCGACTCCTCGCCACGGATCTTGCCGACCTTCAGGTGAAGGTCGGTGCCGGGAATGTAGCTGCCCGGCGGGGCGAAGACGCCCTTCATGCCGGTGCGGGCGTTGGGTGCGCCGCATACGACCTGGACCACGCCCGAACCAGTGTCGACCTTGCAGACCCTGAGCCGGTCGGCGTTCGGGTGCTGAATCGCCTCGACCACGTAACCGACCACGAAGCCTTTCAGCGTCTCGGCGGCATTGGTGATGCCTTCGACCTCGAGCCCGAGCATGGTCAGCCGATCGCGGATCTCGCCGAGACCTGCGGTGGTGTCGAGATGCTCCTTGAGCCAGGAAAGCGTGAACTTCATCGCACGCTCTCCAGGGCGGAGAAACCGTAATGGCGCAGCCAACGCAAATCGGCGTCGAAGAAGCTGCGTAGATCGGGGATGCCGTACTTCAGCATGGCAATGCGGTCGATGCCCATGC
The DNA here is from genome assembly GCA_035501235.1 of Reyranella sp. Taxonomy (GTDB): domain Bacteria; phylum Pseudomonadota; class Alphaproteobacteria; order Reyranellales; family Reyranellaceae; genus Reyranella. The sequence continues at coordinate 196 of DATJWN010000194.1, read as the reverse complement.
CGAAGGCGAAGCCCTGGTACACGGCGGGATCGAGGCCGCAGTTGGCGATCACGTTGGGATGAACCATGCCCGATCCCAGGATCTCCAGCCACGAGTCGCCGGCGCCGATCCTGAGCTCGCCGCCCTTCCACGAGCAGCCGATATCGACCTCGGCCGACGGCTCGGTGAACGGGAAGTAGGAGGGGCGGAAGCGGAA
>DATJWN010000193.1:0-29339 GCA_035501235.1 Reyranella sp. | reverse complement strand
GGCGTGGCCTCGATCGCCGATCAAACTGTCTCTCAATTACTTGTCTCGACCTAAGGGTGCAGTCCACGCCCCTGGGCAGCCAGGCACATTGCAGTTGGCAATGTGCCCCCATCGCGGGCGGCTCCGCTCGGGATGAGGGGTGATTTGAGCCTTAAGCGATTGCCTTGCCCCTATGCCGTGGGAACGCCCGACGTCGTCGAATATTCGAAGTGCAGTGGCGTCTCGGGATGGATCAGCGCATAGGCCGAGCGCGCGGCAATGGCCGCCTCGGCGAATCCCGTCAGGATCAGCTTCAGCTTGCCGGGATAGTGCACGACGTCGCCGACGGCGAAGATGCCGGGCTTGCTGGTCGCGGCCGTCGCCGGATCGACGACGATCTGATTGCGTTCCAGCGCCAAACTCCAGTCGGCGATGGGTCCCAGCGACATGGAGAGGCCGAAGAACGGCAGCAGCATGTCGGCCTCGATCTTCTTTTCCTGGCCGTCGAGCGTGGCGACGTTCACCGCCGTCAACTGGCCATCGGCGCCATCGAGGCTCGCGAGTTGATAGGGCACGACGAGATCGATCTTGCCCGCCTTGGCGAGCGCCTTGAGCTGCGCCTCGCTCTCGGGCGCGGCGCGGAAGCGGTCGCGGCGATGGATGACCGACACGCGGGCAGCGATCTCACTGAGCGACAGCGCCCAATCGACGGCGGTGTCGCCGCCGCCCGCGATCACGACCTTCTTGCCGCGGAAATTCTCGCGCTGCGTCACATAGTAGAAGACGCTCCTGCCCTCGAACGCCTCGATGCCGGCGAGCGGCGGCCGGTTGGGTCCGAAGGCGCCGACGCCCGCCGCGACGATCACCACCTTCGCCTGCAGCACCGTGCCCTTCGACGTGGTGAGCCGCCAGAAGCCGCCGCTCAGCGCCTCCAACGCCTGCACCTGTTCGCCCAGGTGATAGACCGGCTTGAAGGAAGCGGCCTGCGCCTTCAGCCGCACGACCAGCTCGGCCGCCTCGATGCGCGGGAAGCCCGGAATGTCGTAGATCGGCTTCTCTGGATAAAGCGCCGTGCACTGGCCACCGGCATCGTCGAGCACGTCGACGACATGACAGTTGAGCCGCACCATGCCGCATTCGAAGACGGTGAACAGGCCGACGGGACCAGCGCCCACGATCACGACATCGGTCTGGTGCATGTGTCCGCTGGCCATGGTCCTAACGTGGCGGGGAAAGACCCCAAAATAAAGCCCCCGGCCGCGAGAAGCGCCGGGGGCGGAATTTGGTAGCTGGGGGCGGACTTGAACCGCCGACCCCGGCATTATGAGTGCCGTGCTCTAACCAGCTGAGCTACCCAGCCATGGGTGGGGGCTTGTATGCGGTTGGGGCGTCCAGTGTCAATGCTGGGCGCGCGCCACTCCAATGGCATGTCTTCTCATGCTCTTCCGGACCGCGAGCCTCTGGATCGCTCATGAGTCTTGAGCGAGCCAGAGGCTCGCGGTCCGGAAAACATGAAGCTTATTTCTCCTTCATCGACGTCTCGTCCCACAGGCGGATCAGATAGCCGTCGGGATCGGCGAGCTCGGCGCCGTAGCCCCAGAAGTTCTTTTGCGGCCCGTGCGTGAAGCGCACGCCGCGCGTGGTCCAGGCGGCGTGCGTGGCGTCGACATCGTCGACCTGGAACCAGAGCGCCACGCCGTTGGGAACGACGTTCGATTTCTCCTGCAGGAAGATCGCGAAGCCTTCGCCGTCATTCAGCGCCACGGTGCGGGTCTCGGCCACCTCGAACTCGACCGTGAGGCCGAGCTGATCCACCCACCAGGCGCGTGACCGTGCGAGGTCGCTCACCGGCAGGTTGAGGTGATCGAATTTCATCATGGGAAGCGCTTGATGAAGCCGCCGCCCAGCACGCGGCTGCCGTTGGCTGCGTCGTAGATCACGCAGGCCTGTCCCGGCGACACGCCAATCTCAAGCTCGGCGAAACGAACCGCGAGGCCGTCGCCATTGCGCTCCACTGTGGCGGGCCGCAGCGCCTGGCTCGACCGCACCCTCACCTGCACCGGCAAGGCGCCCGTGAAATCGGGGCCGAGCCAGTTGGCGTCGTAGAGCGCTATGTCGCCACGTCCGAGCGCGCTGCGCGGGCCCACGACGACGCGGCGCGTCTCGGGCTCGAGCTTCACGACATAGAGTGGATCGTTGTCGGTGCCCTGACGCACGCCGAGAGCCAGACCTCGCCGCTGACCGACGGTGAAGCGCACGATGCCGTCGTGGCGCCCGACCACACGGCCCGCCATGTCGACGATGTCGCCTGGATCGTTCGCCTCGGGCCGGAGCTTCTGCACCACGCCGGCATAGTCGCCGTTGGGCACGAAGCAGATGTCCTGGCTGTCGGGCTTGTCGGCGACCGCGAGGCCGAAGCGCTCGGCCAGCGCGCGCGTCTCGCTCTTGGGCAGGTCGCCCAGCGGGACGCGCAGGAAGTCGAGCTGTTCGGCCGTCGTGCCGAACAGGAAATAGCTCTGGTCGCGCGCGGGGTCGGCGCCGCGATGAAGCTCCGGTCCCGCCTCGCCCTGGACGCGGCGCACATAGTGGCCGGTCGCGAGCGCCTCGGCGCCGAGCTCGCGCGCGGTCTTGAGGAGATCGCGGAACTTCACCGTGCGATTGCAGGCGATGCAGGGCACCGGCGTCTCGCCGCGCAGGTAGCTGTCGGCGAAGGAATCCATCACCTCGCTGCGGAAGCGGCTCTCATAGTCGAGCACGTAGTGCGGGATGCCGAGCCGGTCGGCGACCTGGCGCGCATCCTGGATGTCCTGGCCGGCGCAGCACGCGCCCTTGGCGCCCACGGCGGCGCCATGGTCGTAGAGCTGCAGCGTCACGCCCACCACGTCGTAGCCCTGCTCGGCCAGCAACGCCGCCGTCACCGACGAATCGACGCCGCCCGACATGGCGACGACGACGCGCGTGTCGGCCGGTTCCTTGGCGAGATCGAGGGAATTGCGGGCCATGGCGGCGGATATATAGGCCCCGCCGCCCTTTCCCGCCAATCGTGCTAGTCGCGCCGGTTCTGGTCGCGGACGGCGCGGGCAACGCCGTCATTGTCGTAGACGATGATCACCCGGTCGCCCATCTGGACGTCGCCGTCGTCGCGCTGGGCGATGGTGACCGTGCTGCCGTCGTCTTTCTGGATGGTGACGGCGATGCCGTGGACGGTCCGGCTCTGGTCGACGGCCGTGCCGACCACGGCGCCGCCGACTGCGCCCAACACGCCGCCCAGGATGGCGCTGCCCGCCGTGCCGCCGATCGCGCCGCCCGCGATGGCGCCACCGACGCCACCGATGCCGCCGCCGATCAGGGTGCCGTCGTTGAGGCCGCGCTTGGTCTCGCGCAGGTCGACGTCGCGGACGGCGACCACGCGACCGCTCTCGCCCCGGAAGCCGCCCGCCGACGAGGTCTGGACGCCGGGCGACACGCCGCCGTCATTGCAGGCCGTGACAGTCGCCGCGAGCGCCAACGGCGCCAGCAGCGCAAAAAACCATTTGCCGAACATGACTGCCCCTTCGCTCGAAAAGCGAAGGGGAGTTTATCAGCTATTCCAGGTTGCCGTAGCGCGGGTCGTTCTGAGGCTGCGGCCCGTTCTGGTAGTTGCCCTGGCTCTGATAGTTGCCCTGCTGGTAGCCACCCTGGCCCTGATAGTTGCCCTGGTAGCGGTTGTCCGGCGGATAGTTGCCCTGGGCTGGATAGTTACCCTGAGCCGGATAGTTGCCCTGCGGCGGGTAGTTGCCCTGGGACGGATAATTTCCCTGCGGCGGGTAGTTGCCCTGCGGATAGTTCGACGCCGTCGGGCTCGGAGGCGGGCTCTGCCCATAGTCCGGACCGCCGCCGCCGCCACCGCCCTGCTGGGGATAGTCGGGACCGCGCGAGGTGTCGCGCACGGCCTTGGCCACGCCGTGCTGGTCCTCGACGATCTGCACGCGGTCGCCGAGCTGGATGTCGCCGTCGTCGCGCTGCGCGATGGTGACGCTGCTGCCGTCGTCCTTCTGGACCACGACCTGGATGCCGCGACCGCCGCCGGCCGAGCCGCCATGATTGTCGTAGATCGAGCCCGCGATGGCGCCGCCAACGGCACCGAGCAGGCCACCGACAATGCCGCCGCCCAGCGTATGGGTCGTCGCTGCGCCGATCGCGGCGCCGCCGGCACCGCCGAGAAGGCCGCCGAAGAGCGGACCGTTTCCGCCCGTGCCGCCGAGCCCGCTGCCCTTCAGCTGCGTCTCATTGATCGAGACGACGCGGCCCGCGCCGACCGGCGTGCCGCCGGCCGCCGCCGCCTGCTGCTGCGGAGTATTGACGTAGCCCGGCGCCACACCGCCGGTCGCACATGCGCCCACGCTTGCCGCCAGTAGCAGCGGCAACAGCAGCGCCTTGAAGTGAGTGCCCCTCATCGAAGACCCTCCCGGTCACTTATGCTGTACGAGCGCGTTTTTGACAAAATTGGGGCAATCAGCCCCTTTCTTCGATCCACGCCGCCTGGATGGCCTCCAGGATCTTCTCGTTCGAGCGGCCCGGATCGTCGGAAAACCCAGGAATTTCGAGTACCCACTTATGTAGATCGGTGAAACGCAGGTTCACGTTGTCTGCGTCAGGATGGCGCTCCTCGAGCTCGATCGCAATATCGTGGATGTCGGTCCAGCCAAGCTTGCGGGCCATCGCCCCTCCTATTTATCCACCATCATGTTGCGCGTCGCCGCGGGCAGCCTCACCTCCAGCCCGTCGAGCTCGGGGCTCATGCGGATCTGGCAGCCGAGCCGCGAGGTATGGGTCAGGCCGAAAGCCAGATCGAGCATGTCCTCCTCGTCCTCGCTGGCGGGCGCCAGCTTGTCGAACCATTGCGGCTCCACGATCACGTGACAGGTCGAGCAGGCGAGCGAGCCCTCGCAGGCGCCCTCGATGTCGATGTGATTGCGATGCGCGATCTCCAGCACCGACAGGCCGAGCGGCGCGTCGACTTCCTTGCGCGAGCCGTCCTTCAGGAGGAACGTCATCTTGGGCATCAGCTTCCCACCCGGCCTTCCAGATCCTGCATCGACATGCCCGACAGCGCCTCGCGGATGCCGCGGTCCATGCGCTTCTCGGCGAAGGGCTTGGAGAGCGTCTCCAGCGCCTCGGCGGCGGCGTTGATCTCCTCGCGATCCTCGCCCGCGACCGCCTTCTCGACACGCAAACGGGCGGCGTCCAGCTCGCGGCGCTCGTCAGCTTCGAGCAAGGCTCCGTCCTTGCCGATGGCGGCTTCGATTGCCAGCAGATTGCGCTTGGCCTCGACGCGCGCCTCCGTGAGCAGCCGGCGCGCCATGTCGGCCTCGGCATTGTCGAGGCTGTCGTAGAGCATGTCGGCCATGTCGTCGTGGCTGAGGCCGTAGGACGGTTTCACCTCGATGCGCTGGGCGACGCCGGTCGTGCGCTCCTCGGCCGACACGGTGAGCAGGCCGTCGGCGTCGACGGCGAAGGTGACACGGATGCGCGCGGCGCCCGCGGTCATGGGCGGGATGCCTGAAAGCTCGAAGCGCGCCAGGCTGCGGCAATCGTCGACCATCTCGCGCTCGCCCTGCACGACATGGATCGCCATGGCGGTCTGGCCGTCCTGGTAGGTCGTGAATTCCTGGGCGAGCTGGACGGGGATCGGCGTGTTGCGCGGCACGACTTTCTCGACGAGACCGCCCATCGTCTCCAGGCCGAGTGACAGGGGTGTGACGTCGAGCAGCAAGGTGTCCGAGCCGCCGGTCAGCGCCTCGGCCTGCAAGGCCGCGCCCAGCGCCACGACCTCGTCGGGGTCGATGTCGGTGAGCGCTGGCTTGCCCGCGAGCGCGGCGACCTCAGCGCGCACCCGCGGCACGCGCGTCGAGCCGCCGACCAGCACGATGCCGTGGATCTCGTCGGGCTTCATCTCGGCGTCCGCCAGCACGTGCCGCGCGATGTCGAGCGTGCGCTTCACGTAGGACGCGATCATCGCCTCGAACTCGGCGCGGGTGAGCGCATGGAAGGACGGCACGCCCGCGATCTCGAGGCGGCCCGACGTCTGGTCGCGATCGGAGAGCTGCTCCTTCATCTGCCGGGCGAGCGCCAGTGCGGTCTTCACCGCGGCCTCGTCGACCGAATCGCCCAGACCGTCCTTCTTGCGTTCCGCCAACAGGCGCTCGGCGATGGCGCGGTCGAAATCGTCGCCGCCCAGGGCGGTGTCGCCGCCGGTCGCCAGCACCTGGAACACGCCCTTCTCCAGCCTGAGCACCGAGAAGTCGAAGGTGCCGCCGCCCAGGTCGTAGACGGCGTAGAGCCCTTCGGAGCCTTTATCGAGACCGTAGGCCAAGGCCGCCGCCGTCGGTTCGTTCACCAGCCGCAGCACTTCGAGGCCGGCCACGCGCGCGGCATCGCGCGTCGCGGTGCGCGCGGCATCGTCGAAATAGGCAGGCACGGTGATCACGGCGCGCTCGACAGGCTTCTCGAGCGCGGCTTCGGCGCGAGCGCGCAAGGCCTTCAGGATTTCAGCCGAAACCTCGACCGGCGAGCGCGGCTTGCCGCCGATGCGGAGCTTCACCATGTCGGTCTGGCCGGTGCCGGCCTCGATCTCGTAGGGCAGCACGCCCGCCACCGCGTGAAGATCGGCGGCGCCGCGGCCCATCAGGCGCTTCACGGACGCCACGACGTTCTTCGGCTCCCTCGCCATCAGGAGCCGCGCCTCGTCGCCCACGATCACGCCACCGGCGGCAGGATAAGCCACGACCGACGGCACCAGCGCGCGGCCGGTCTCGTCGTGCAGCGCGGCGGGCTTGCCCTCGCGCGCGATGGCGACCACGGAATTCGTCGTGCCGAGATCGATGCCGACCGCCAGCGAGCCCTCGCCGGCATGCGGCAGCGGCGTCTCGCCCGGCTCGTGGATCTCCATCAGAGTCACGGCTTTTTCCGCTCCAGATTGGTTCGGCGGGCGCGCGCTTCCTCGGCGAACTTGTCGAGGTAGCGCAGCCTGAGCAGCGTCTTCCTGATGCCGGCCTTGTCGTTCGCAGAAAACAGCTTCGAGAGCCCGGCCAACCCCTTCTGCAGGTCCTCGCGTGCGAACTTCGCGAGCGCATCGACCTCGCCAACGCTGCTCGCCTCCTGCAGCTCCTCGCGGGCATCCATGACTTCCATCAGGAGGTCGGGATCGTCGATCGTCTTGCCGTCGCCCGGCAGCTCGACGCCCCTCATCTCCGCGAGATAGATCGCCCGGGAGAGCGGGTCTTTCAGCGTGCGATAGGCGTCGTTGAGCGCCGCCGCCTCGGCCGATGCCTTGGCGCGTTCCTCAGCAGGCTTGGCGACGAAGCGATCCGGATGCCACTGCCGCTGCAGGGCGAAGTAGGCCTTGTCGAGCGCGGCGGGCTCCAGATCGAGCGCCGCCGGCAATCCCAGCCGCGCGAAATGATCCATGGTTTAACGAGTCTTCAGACGTGGAAGGATTCGCCGCAGCCGCAGCGGCCCTTCTCGTTGGGGTTCTTGAACACGAAGCCCTGCTTCAGCTTCTCTTCCTCGTAGCCCATCTCGGTGCCGATCAGGAACAGCGAGGCCTTGGGATCGACCAGGAGCTTGATGCCCTGGGTCTCGATCACCTCGTCCATCGGTTCCTGCTTGTCGGCGAACTCGAGCGTGTAGCTCAGGCCCGAGCAGCCTTTGCTGCGCACGCCGATGCGGATGCCGGCGGTCGGCTTGCCGCGGCCGCCGATCAGCGCCTTCACGCGTTCGGCCGCTTCGGGCGTCACCGTCATGAGCTGCGGACGCGGCCGGCGGGGCTTGGCCGCCGGAGGGGCTACGATCGTCATAACTCTGTTACTCGCTCTTCTCGGCTTCGTCCTTCTTGGCCGTCTTGGCGCGATAGTCGGCAATCGCCGCCTTGATCGCATCCTCGGCCAGCACCGAGCAATGGATCTTCACCGGCGGCAGCGCCAGGTGCTTGGCGATGTCGGTGTTCTTGATGGTCTCGGCCTCGTTGATCGTCTTGCCCTTCACCCATTCGGTGACGAGCGACGACGACGCGATCGCCGAGCCGCAGCCGAAGGTCTTGAACTTGGCGTCCTCGATCAGGCCGTCGGCCCCCACCTTGATCTGCAACTTCATGACGTCGCCGCAGGCCGGGGCGCCGACCAGACCGGTGCCGACATCCTCGGAATTCTTGTCCAGCGAGCCGATGTTCCTCGGATTCTCGTAGTGGTCGATCAGCTTCTCGCTATAGGCCATGACAAACTCCCTAAAACGTCCCCAAACCGCTCAATGAGCGGCCCATTCAATGGACTTGATGTCGATGCCTTCCTGGGCCATTTCCCACAGAGGGCTCATCTCGCGCAACTTGGTGACGTGCCGCACCAGCTCGTCGACCGCGGTGTCGACTTCCTGCTCGGTCGTGAACCGGCCGAGGCCGATGCGGAGCGACGTGTGCGCCATGTCCTCCTCGACGCCCAGGGCGCGCAGCACGTAGCTGGGCTCGAGCGAGGCGGAGGTGCAGGCCGAACCGGACGAGACCGACAGACCCTTGATGCCCATCATCAGCGACTCGCCCTCGACATAGGCGAAGCTGATGTTGAGGTTGCCTGGAATGCGATGCTCGAGGTCGCCGTTGACGATGATGTCCGTGAGCTTGGCGTTCAGGCCCTTCAGCATGCGCTCCTGCAGCTTCTTCAGGCGCTTGGCCTCGCCGTCCATCTCCTTCATGCAGATCTCGGCCGCCTCGCCGAGGCCGACGCAGAGCGGCGTCGGCAAGGTGCCGGACCGGAAGCCGCGCTCCTGGCCGCCGCCCACGATCAGCGGGACGAGGCGCACGCGCGGCTTGCGGCGCACGTAGAGCGCGCCGATGCCCTTGGGGCCGTAGATCTTGTGGCCGGAGATGCTCATCATGTCGATGTTCATCGCCTCGACATCGAGCGGGATCTTGCCCGCGGCCTGCGCCGCGTCGGTGTGGAAGAAGACCTTCTTCTCGCGGCAGATCTTGCCGATCTCGGCCAGCGGCTGGATGACGCCGATCTCGTTGTTCACCGCCATGATCGACACGACGACCGTCTTGTCGGTGATCGCAGCCTTCAGCTCCTCGAGATCGACCAGGCCGTTCTTCTGCACCGGCAGATACGTCACCTCGAAGCCCGACTGCTCGAGATGGCGGCAGGTATCGAGCACGCACTTGTGCTCCGTCACCGTGGTGACGATGTGGTTCTTGCGATCCTTGTAGAACTCGGCGACGCCGCGGATGGCGAGATTGTTCGATTCGGTGGCGCCCGACGTGAAGATCACTTCCTTCTCGTCCGCGCCGATCAGCTTCGCGACCTGGGCGCGTGCCTTCTCGACACCCTCCTCGGCCTCCCAGCCGTAGGAATGGCTGCGCGAGTGAGGATTGCCGAACTTGTAGGTGAAGTACGGCATCATCGCTTCCAGCACCCGCGGATCCATCGGCGTGGTGGCCTGGTAGTCGAGGTAGATCGGCTGATCGTTGCGCCGGACTTGAGTGAACGCGTTCATGCTAACCCCTTGAATTTCCTAAGCCGCCTGCGCCCGAGACATATCCGACCGTGACACTCGGATATATAAGTCCCGCCAGGCCGCGATCAAGCGATCAATGTCCTCGGAAACCGTGTTCCAGCCGCAACTTATTCTGATGGCGGTCTCGGCTTCGACATCTTCCACGCCCATGGCCGCCAGAACGGCCGACCGGGTCGCCTTGCCCGACGAGCAGGCCGCGCCTGCGCTGACACAGACACTGGCAAGATCCAGCGCCATGACCTGCGTCTCGGCCTTCACGCCCGGCATGGAGATGCACGTCGTATTCGGCAGCCGCTTCGCGCCGGCGCCATGGATTCGTGCGGCAGGCGCGATCTTCGGCAGCTCGGCTTCGATACGGTTGCGGAACTTGACGGTGTCCAATCCACTCACCGCCGCCCCGGCGGCGACGCCGAAGCCCACGATGCCGGAGACATTCTCCGTACCCGCGCGACGATGGGACTCCTGCCCGCCGCCCCGACGGTCGGTCTCGAACGGCGCCCCCGAGCGAACGACGAGCGCGCCGACCCCGGTCGGACCGCCGAGCTTGTGCGCGGACAGGCTGAGATAGTCGACGCCGAGACCGTGCAGATCGACCGGCACCTTGCCCGCGCCCTGCACGGCATCGCAGTGAACCAGCGCCCCGGCAGCACGAGCCACGCGCACGACGTCAGCGATGGGCTGCAGCACACCGGTCTCGTTGTTGGCGAACATCACCGACACCAGAGCCGGCTCCTTGGAGGCGGCGAGCATTCGCTCCAGCGCCAACAGGTCGACGACGCCATCGCGATCGACCGGGATCAGGTCGCAATCAGCGGCCTTGAGGACGCTGTCGTGCTCGACCGCGGACGCCAGCACGCGACGGCCCTTCAGCGCCAGGCTGTTGGCCTCCGTGCCGCCCGACGTGAACACGATCTCGCTGGGCAAGGCCCCGACCAGCGCCGCCACCTGTCGCCGCGCCGCCTCGACCTTCGCCCGCGCCGCGCGGCCGGCCTTGTGCACGGACGACGGATTGCCGCCCGCGCGCAGGGCCTCGACCATGGCGTCGAGGACCACCGGCCGAAGCGGGCTGGTGGCGTTGTGATCGAGGTACGCGGACACCGCGACGGCCCTTTAGCTGGCCGCCGCCATCGAGTCCGTATTGGCCGGCGTCGGCGGCGCCTCGGCGAGGCGCGGCGCCAGCTTGCGCTCGAGCACGTCGGCCAGGCTCACCGAGCTCAGGAACACATGGATCTGGTTGCCGAGCTCTTCCCACAGATCGTGCGTCAGGCACTTGCTGCGATCGGCGCGGCAGCCGCTCTGCCCCATCTCCGTGCAGCGCGTCGCCTTGATCGGCTCGTCGACCGCCAGGATGATTTCCGACACCCGCGTCTCCGCCGAGGCCCGCGCCAGACGATAGCCGCCGCCCGGACCGCGCACGCTCTTCACCAGCTCGGCGCGACGCAGGCGCGCGAAGAGCTGCTCGAGATAGGACAGCGAGATTTCCTGGCGCTGGGCGATGTCCGACAACGAGACCGGCTTGGTCTGCGCGTGGCGGGCCAGATCGACCATGGCCATGACGGCATAACGTCCCTTGGTGCTGAGCTTCACAGCATCCTCCTTCAGCCGGTTTTCCCGGCTCACCTCTCGCCAGGACGCCCGAAAACCCTTGAAACGGAGGCGTCACTAACGATATTCCCGACCCCCTAGCTGGGTTCGCGGGAAAGACCAACTTTCGGGCTCGGGTTTAATAAGCCCGAGTGAAGCGGTCAAGTATCTAATTGCGCAATAAAATCAAAAGGTTAAGAAAGTCTCCATGCCTGATGTGATGTTCACCGGCCCCGAGGGTCGCCTCGAAGGCCGCTATCACCAGAGCAAGGAAGAGCACGCGCCGATTGCGCTGATCCTGCATCCGCACCCGCAATACGGCGGGACGATGAACCACAAGGTGGTCTTCTCGCTGTTCCACGTGTTCGTGAACCGGGGCTTCTCGGTCCTGCGCTTCAACACCCGCGGCGTCGGCCGCAGCCAGGGCCGCTTCGACAATGGCATGGGTGAGCTGAGCGATGCCGCGGCCGCCCTCGACTGGCTGCAGGCGATGAACGCCGACGCCAAGTCGTGCTGGATCGCCGGCTACTCGTTCGGCGCCTGGATCGGCATGCAGCTCCTGATGCGCCGCCCCGAGATCGACTGCTTCATCTCGGTGGCGCCGCCCGCGAACTCCTACGATTTCGGCTTCCTCGCCCCCTGCCCGTCGTCGGGCCTGATCGTGGGTGCGGAGAAGGACGAGGTCGTGCCGCTCGCCGACATCCAGAAGCTGGTCGCGCGTCTCAGCCTGCAGAAGGGCATCACCGTCGAATCGCGCACGGTGAAGGGCGCCAACCACTTCTTCCACGACTCGCTCGACAAGCTCGCGGTCGATGTCGACAAGTACGTCGCCAAATGCCTGCTCAACCCGCCCGGCCGGGCGACGAGCAACAAGGAACCCTAGCCCAGCCTAAGGTTCGTGCACGCGGCCGCCGCTCAGCGGTCGGCCAACGCCCGTCGTGCCCGGGAAGGTGAGCGGCAAGCCGCGCAACGAGCGGACCGCCAGGAAGGCGAAGGCCTGCGCTTCCAGGGCATCGCCGTCCCAGCCGAGATCGGCCGCGGTCACGACGCGGCTCTCCGTTTCTTCGCGCAGATCGCTCAACAAGGTCGGATTGCGCGCACCGCCGCCCGACACGATCCATTGCGTCACCGGTGCCGGGAAATGGCGTGCCGCCAATGCGATGGCCCGCGCCGTGCCCCGGGTCAGGGTGGCGGCGCCATCGGCGACGCTCAGGCCGTCGGCCCAGCCATCGTTGAAATCGCCGCGATCGAGCGACTTGGGCGGCTTCTTGGCGAAGTAGCGATGCTCGCCGAATCGCTCGACGCGGCCGCGGTCGATCTTGCCGGCGGCAGCCAGCATGCCGTCGCGATCGAAGCGCTGGCCGGCGCGGCGGGCGCACCAATCGTCGATCGGAGCGTTGCCGGGTCCCGTGTCGAAGGCGAGCAAACTGCCGTCGGCGCCGATCCAGGTGACGTTCGCAACGCCGCCGATGTTCACCACCACGACCGGCTTGGGCAGGTCGTGCACCAGGGCCGCGTGATAGACCGGCACCAGCGGCGCCCCCTGCCCGCCCGCCTTCACATCGGCGCCGCGCAGATCGTTGACCACGCGCACGCCCAGCATCCTCGCCAGCGCCCCGCCGTCGCCGATCTGCCAGGTGAAGCGCTTCTCGGGGCGATGCGTGATCGTCTGGCCGTGGAAGCCCACGACATCCAGGCTCTCAAGCAGCACGCCACTGTCGCGCGACCAGCGCTGCACGACCTCGGCATGCGCCTCGGTGACGGCACGCTCGGCCGCCCGGGTGGCTTCGCTCGCCTTTTCCGCCCCGAAGGTCGCGCGGATGAGCCGTCGCGTTTCGTCCGGATAGCTGATCGTGAGGGTCGGTCCGAACGAGTCGACCCGCTCGCCATCGGTCTCGATCAGGGCGACGTCCACGCCGTCGACCGACGTACCGCTCATCAGGCCGAGGGCACGCATCAGCGCAGCACCTCGATCAGGAACACCCAGGCGTTCATGACCGCGAACACCAGGGCCACGATGATGCTGGCCGCGATGCAGTACAGGCCGGCCGCGTGGCCGGACCACAGCCAGGCGCCACCGATCGTGCAGCCCAGCGCGGCGATCGGACCGCCGGGCAGCCCCACCACAAGCTCGACGACCGGCCGGCCGTCCTTGAGGTGTTCGACGACGACCTCCCGTGTGCAGACCAGCAGGATGACGAGCGCGACCACACTCGTCCCGAACGTTTCCAAGGCGAATGCCCATACCGGCTGCGGGATCAACGCCACGAGGCCGACGACGACCGCGAGCATCAGCGCCGTCACCGTGGAGCTGGCCCGTGGCGGGAGCTGCCGGTACTTCATTATCTGCTGGATGTTCACCGACACGGCCACGATCACCAGGCCGGCCAGGGTCGCGGATACTTCGGCCGAGGTGACGAAGAAATTCGCCCAGTTTTCGAGGGTATTGGCCGTCATTGCGCCACCGTGTTACACCCGCGACCCTTCGGGAACAAAGGCCTGAGCGGCGAGAAGATGTCGGGATACAAGTCGGATTTCATGCGGATCGTGCACGAACGCGGCATGGTCCACCAGGCAAGCGACGCGGCGCGGCTCGACGAGCTGCTGAGCACGGGCGTGCGCACGGCCTATATCGGCTTCGACTGCACTGCCGATTCGCTGCATGTCGGCCATCTGCTGCAGATCATGCTGCTGCGCTGGTGGCAGAAGACCGGCCACAAGCCGATCGCTCTCATGGGCGGCGGCACGACCAAGGTCGGCGACCCGTCGGGACGCGACGAGACGCGTCAGCTCCTCACTCCTGCACAGATCGACGCCAACATGGCCTCGATCCGGAAGAGCTTCGCCAACTACCTGACCTTCGGCGGCGGCCCGACCGACGCCATCATGGCCAACAACGCCGATTGGCTCGACACTCTGCTTTATATCCCGCTGCTGCGCGACGTCGGCCGGCACTTCTCGGTCAACCGCATGCTGACCATGGACTCGGTGAAGCTGCGCCTGGAGCGCGACCAGCCGCTCTCCTTCCTCGAATTCAACTACATGATCCTGCAGTCCTACGACTTCGTGGAGCTGTTCCGGCGCCACAATTGCATCGTGCAGATGGGCGGCTCGGATCAATGGGGCAACATCGTCATGGGCGCCGACCTCGGCCGCCGCATGGCGAATGCCGAGCTGTTCGCCCTCACCTCGCCGCTTCTTGCGACCGCGTCGGGCGCCAAGATGGGCAAGACGGCGGCGGGCGCGGTGTGGCTGAGCGCCCACCGCCTCAGCCCCTACGATTTCTGGCAATACTGGCGCAACGCCGAGGACGCGGATGTCGGCCGGTTCCTGCGGCTCTTCACCGAGCTGCCGCTCGATGAGATCAGGCGGCTGGAAGCGTTGCAGGGGCAGGAGATCAACGAGGCGAAGAAGATCCTCGCCACCGAGATCACCAGGCTCGCTCACGGCGCTGCCGCAGCGGTGGAGGCCGAGCAGACCGCGCGGAAGACTTTCGAGGAAGGCGCCAAGGCCGAGAGCCTGCCCTCCGTCGATGTCGAGCGCGCCAGGCTCGCTTCGGGTATTCCCGCTTTCGAGCTGCTGCACGAGGCCGGGCTCGCCGAAAGCCGCACCGAGGCCCGCAAGCTGATCAAGGGCGGCGGCGGACGGCTGAACGACAAGCCGATCGCCTCCGACGCGGTGATCGTGAAGGACAGCGACCTCGACTCGTCAGGCACCCTCAAGCTCTCCGCCGGCCGCAAGCGCCACGTGCTGGTGCGCGCGAGATAGGGGCGGATGGCGGACCCGGCGCGCTCCCTGCCCGAGGCGTTCGCCCGGGCCGCGTCAGCGTTCAATGCCGGAAGACTCGCCGAGGCCGAGCAGCTCTGCCGACGGCTCGTGATCGCCCATCCCGCCCTGGGCGAAGCGTTCCATCTCCTCGCCATCGTGCAGACCCAGCTCGGCAAGGCAGACGAGGCGCTCGCGAGCTACGACCGCGCCGCCGCCCTTCGACCGAACGATCCGGAGATCGTCTGCAATCGCGGCGTCGCGCTGCTGCGACTCCGCCGGTCCGCGGACGCGCTGGCGAGCATCGATCGCGCTCTCGAGCTGCGGCCCGTCTATCAGCAGGCCCACGCCAATCGCGGCCTCGCGCTGGTCAGGCTCGGCCGGTTCGACGAGGCGCTCGCCGCCTGCGACCGCGCGCTGGCGCTGGCGCCTGACGATGCCGACACGCTCTCCCATCGCGGACTCGCCCTGCATGGGCTGCGACGGCTCGACGAGGCGCTGGCGAGCTACGATCGGGCGCTTGCGCTGCGGCCGGGTTTCGCCGAGGCGCTCGCCAATCGCGGCGCCACCCGCCAGCACCTGCAGCAGTTCGACGGAGCCCTGCTGGATTTCGATCGGGCGTTGCGCCTGCGGCCCGACATGCCCGACGCCCTCTACAATCACGGCGTCACCCTCTACGACCTCGGACGCTACGAACAGGCACTCGAAAGCTACGACCGCGCCCTCGCTTTGGTGCCGGACCATGTGCATGCGCTGGCCAATCGCGGCAGCGCGCTCATCGAGCTGCGGCGACATCAGGACGCGCTGGAAAGCTTCGATCGCGCGCTGGCGCTGGCGCCCGATCATGCCGGCGCCTGGTGCGTGCGCGGCTCGGCGCTGCGGTCGCTGGCGCGCCTCGACGAAGCGCTCGCCAGTCACGATCGCGCCCTCGCTCTTCGTCCGGATTTCGTCCAGGCCCTCGGCGAGCGCGGCACCACCCTGAACGCCATGGCGCGGTATGGCGATGCGCTGGAGAACTACGAGCGCGCCGTCGGCCTGTGGCCCGAGTACGCCCAGGGACATGTGAACATCGGCCTGCTGCGGCTGCTGCTCGGCGACTTTCCGGGCGGCTGGGCGAAATATGAATGGCGCAAGAAGCTGAAGGGCTCCGGCGCGATCAACCGCGCGTTCGTGCAGCCGCTCTGGTCCGGCGCCGAAGACCTCGCGGGCAAGACCATCCTCGTCTACAGCGAACAGGGGCTGGGCGACACGATCCATTTCTGCCGCTACGTGCCGATGCTGGCTGCGCGCGGCGCCCGCGTGGTCCTGGGCGTGCAGGAGTCCCTGCTCGGCCTCGTGGCGAGCCTGCCGGGGGTGAGCGAGATCGTCGCGCTCACCGCGCCGTTGCCGCCGTTCGATTTTCACAGCCCGCTGCTCGGCCTGCCGCTCGCCTTCGACACCTTGCCCGAGACGATCCCGGCCCCGGTGCCCTATCTCCGCGCAACCGACGAAGCGGCGCGGAAATGGGCGACGCGCCTTTCGAGCACGCGCCGGCCGCGGATCGGACTCGTCTGGTCGGGCTCGACGCTGCACGCCAACGACCAGATCCGCTCGATCGGCCTGCGCGCCCTGCTGCCGCTGCTGCAGATCGAGGCGACCTTCGTCAGCCTGCAGAAGGACGTTCGGCCCGCCGATGCCGAATTGCTGGCCAGGCGCAAGGACATTCTCGACTTCGGCCGCGAGCTCGGCGACTTCAGCGACACGGCGGGCCTGGTCGAGCAACTCGATCTCGTGATCTCGGTCGATACCGCCGTCGCCCATCTCGCCGGGGCGCTCGGCAAGCCGGTGTGGATCCTGCTGTCCTTCGTGCCCGACTGGCGCTGGCAGCTCGATCGCAGCGACAGTCCCTGGTACCCGACCGCGCGCCTGTTCCGGCAGGACGAGACGCGCTCATGGAGCGACGTCGTCCGGCGCGTCGCTTCGGCGCTGGTGAGCACCCTTCGCAGCCATCAGGCGGACGAGCTGGTGAAGCAGGCCAATGCGCTTTATCGCTCGAAACGCTTCGACGAGGCCTTGCCGGCCTACGACCGGGCCGTCGCACAGCAGCCGGAGCATGCGGGCGCGTTCGCCAATCGCGGTGCGGCGCTGCATCGGCTCGGCCGGTTCGAGGAAGCGCTGGCCGATCATGATCGCGCGATCGCCTTGCGCCCGTCCCATTCCGAGGCCCTGAGCAATCGCGGCGTCACGTTGCGCGAGCTCGGCCGTTTCGACGAGGCGCTGGACGCCTGCGAACGCGCCATCGCCCTGCAACCCGACAATGCCGACGCGCATTTCAACGCCGCGCTCGTGCGGCTTCTCACCGGTGACGTCGAGCGCGGCTGGAAGAAGTATGAGTGGCGCTGGAAGACGCCGATGACGGCCGGGGCGCAGGACTTCGACCAGCCGCTCTGGCTGGGCGATCAGGACGTCCGTGGTAAGACCGTCTTCCTGCACCACGAGCAAGGTCTTGGCGACACGCTGCAGTTCTGCCGCTACGTCGCCCTTGTCGCCGCGCGCGGTGCCCGCGTGATCCTGGGCGTCCAGCCGCCGCTGGCCGGCCTGCTCGCCGACATCGAGGGCGTGTCACAAATCGTGGCCGACGGCGATCCCTTGCCGGCCTTCGACCTGCACTGCCCCCTGCTCAGCCTGCCGCTCGCCTGTGGCACGACACTCGCCACGATCCCCGCCTCGGTGCCCTATCTCAGGCCGCCCGCATCGACCGCACAGAAATGGGCGGCGCGTCTGGAGGGAGCCAGCGGGCCACGTGTCGGTCTCGTCTGGTCGGGCGCGGAAGACCATCCGCGCGATCGACTGCGCTCGATCGATCTGAATGCCCTGCGGCCGCTGCTGAAGACGGGCGCGACTTTCGTCAGCCTGCAGCCGCGAGTGCGACCGCGTGATGAGCCGATCCTGAAGCAGAGCGGCATTCTCGGTTTCGGCCGGGAGCTCCAGGACTTCGCGGACACTGCCGGCCTGATCGAACAGCTCGATCTCGTGATTGCCGTCGATACCAGCGTCGTCCATCTGGCCGGGGCGCTCGGCAAGCCGGTCTGGGTGCTGCTGCCGCATGTGCCGGACTGGCGCTGGCTGCTCGGCCGCGAGGACAGTCCCTGGTATCCGACCGCCCGCCTGTTCCGCCAGGATGCGACGCGCACCTGGGACGGCGTCATCGCACGTGTCGGCGCGGCACTGCGGGATTTCGGGAAGGAACGCTAAGGCGTCTGCCGGGTGTCCGGCTGCGTCGACAATGTTGGCGCCGTGCCGTCCGACATGCCCGTGAACAGGCCGCGCAAGGCGCCCGGTGTCACGGCCGACATCATGTTGATGTCCGATTTCAGGTCGTCGAGCGGACCGTTCAAACGATAGGTGATGGCGAAGACGCCGCCATCCTTGCCGCCGGTCAGCAACGGCCCGAGCAGCGGCACGTTCGAAAGCAGGTTGTTGAGAGCGAAGCCCGGCACGACGATGCCGCGCAGGCTCGCCGTGTCGTTGCCGAGATCGATCGTGCCCTGGGTCGTGAGCCCGATCGAATGGCCGCTGGTGCGGCCCTTGCGGACGTCGATCTTGTCGCCGACCTTGTGGATCTCGG
Organism: Reyranella sp.; assembly: GCA_035501235.1. Lineage (GTDB taxonomy): Bacteria > Pseudomonadota > Alphaproteobacteria > Reyranellales > Reyranellaceae > Reyranella. The sequence continues at coordinate 10,861 of DATJWN010000193.1, read as the reverse complement.
CCTCGAGCCCGTCGAACTGCTGCAGCGCGTTGCCGCCGCGATTGAGCCCGTCGATCGTCGAGTTCATGGTGCCGATGCCGTCCCGCGCCGTCACCTTCTCCAGCCGATAGGGGCCGAACTTCAGCGTGCCGTCGAGCGGCGTATCGGCCGCGGCGTCGTCGAAACGGCCGCGGAAATCGACATAGCCGCCGATGAACCCGTCAACCCAGCCCGCCTCCCGCAGCAGCACGCCGAGGTCGGCGACGTAGAAGGCAAGCGAACGGCCGTCCTTGCCCGGCATCACGCGAAAGGTCGAGCCCTTGCCGCCGCCGATCGTCAGGTCCGCCGACATGATGTGCTCGCCGGCGAGCATGACGCCGCCGTTCAGGCCGCCCAGCGTGCCATGCCGCGTCAGAACCTGATCGAGTCGGAAGGTCACCTTGGTGCTGCTGGTCGACGGCTCACCCTTCGTCATCTCATCGCGCTTGTGCAGGATTTGCCGGAAGCGCACGAGGTCGAGCGCCCGCCCGCCCACCACGATTTCCGACCCGCCGATGACCGGTCGCCAGTCGACGACCAGCGACGAGCGGCCAAGCGTGATGCCCTGCAAGGCGACTTGCTGCACCTGGCTGTCGCCGTTGAACCGCACCTGGCCCTTGGCCGAGAGCCCGTCCGCCTTGGTGTCGAAGTCGGCCGTCGTCAGCTTGCCGCCGGGAGCGAGCTTGAGCGTGAAATCGAGCTTGCCGTCGGTTCCCGCCTCCTTGCTCCAGTCGAGCTCCGGGACCGCGGCCTTGGCGCCCTTGAGGTCGACCTTGGCGGCCACGTCGCCCGTTCCGTTGGCGGACGTCTGATAGGTGAGCGCGAGTCCCAGCGGTCCGCTGAGATAGGGGGTCGGCGACGGGAAGCCCGCCTTGGCCACGACCTCGGCCGGCAACGTGCCCTTCAGCTCGTAGCGCTGGCGAAACGGCGCCTTGGGCGCGAACATCTCGCGCCAGGCGACCTCGACGGCGTTGCCGTCGAGCTTGCCCGTGCCGGTGACGACCAGCTCGGAATTGGAGTAACCCACGCGGCCCACCGCGTCGGTCAGATCGACGCCGCCCAAGGCGTTCTTGAGCGAGAAGCCCGACAACGAGGCCTCCGCCTTGATGTCGATGTCGGAGACGGCAAGCGCATTCAGCAGCGGGAAGGCCAGCGTGAGCTCGATGGCCACGTCGCCGCCCACGCGCTTGGGATCGTAGAGCGCATCGCGCGGCAGGCCGAGCTTGGGGCGCGCCAGGAAGGCCATGATGATCGGCGCCGGGCCGGAGATCGGCAGGCGCAGAGTGGCGGTCTGCTGCTCCGACGGTCCGTCGAGATTGGCGAGATCGATCTTGCCGCCCGCCATGGCGAGCCCGACAGCCGTGCCGCCCGCGACATCGAAATGCAGCGTATTGCCCTCGAAACGCGCGCTGCCGGAGACGTTCTGCAGCTCCGGCATGTGGGGCATGTAGTGCACGGTCATGCCGCGATAGTCGAGGAAGGCGACGTTGCGATCGATCTTCACCTGGGAAACGTTGTCGCCGGGCGCGCTCAGGGCAAACTCGGCCGCGACGTCGAGACTGCCGTTCGAGAGGTTGGCGAGCGCCCAGGCGCGCCCGCCGCCGGCGAGATCGAGCGGCCAGTAATCGCCCAGCCGGTCGATCGGGATGCCCTTGATCTCGGCGCGGCCCGCGAAGCTCTGCCCTTCGTCGGTGCGCTTGCCCGTTCCCGCGATGGAGAGCTCAGCCGGGCCTATCCTGGCGCGGATGTGGTCGATCTTCGCCGTGTGGGATGCCGCATCCACCGACGCCGCGGCGTCGATCGAATGGACCTTGTGCGACACCGGCAGGATGCCCGGCAGGGTGAGAGAGCCCTCGCCGCCGCGGACATCGAGCGAGATGGTACGCACGGCGCCGTCGCCTCCCGCCTCGATGCGCATGCGGCCCGAGAGCGCGATGTCGACCCCCCGCAGCAACGCCGCATCGGGCGACAGCACCGCCAGCACCGACGGCTTGAGATTGTCGATTGTGGCCTCGACCGAGATGCGGCTGCGGTCGCGCGCGTAGATGCCCGACAGCGCGACGTCGACCGGCTCGCCGCCGTTGCTGAACTTGGCGCCCGCCGAGATGATCACGCCGGAGGCATCGCGCTTCAGCTGGGCGTGCGCGTCGGGTGCCAGCCACACGACACCGCTTGGCTTGTCGCGCAGCGACACACGCGCATGCTCGACCAGGACGGTGTCGAGACGGCCCAGCAGAGAATCGCTGTTGGGCTCCTTCAGGAGCTGGTCGATGAGGAGCTGCACGACCTCGCCTTGCGACGACGAATCGGTCTGCGCGAGGATGCGTTGCAGCATGCCGCCCTCGCGATCGATGTCGGCATTGAGGGTCGGCCGGCGCACCACGATGGCGGTCGGCAGCGGATGGCCGCGCACCACGCTGCGCGGCTCGAAGGAAAGCGCCACGCTCGGTGCCGTGGCAACGGTCTGGTGCTGCCGGTCGGTCACCTTGAGGCCGGTGAAGACCAGCCGCATCGGCTCGCTGAGGCCGGCCCATTCGCCATAGACGCGCTCGGCCACGACCCGCATGGGGCCGCCCGGCGTGTCGAACTGCTGGGCAATGCGGTCGCGCAGGAAATCGAGGTCGATCGGGCCCGCCATCAATCGCAGGCCGGCCACCACGACCAGCACCGCCGCCACCACGACGACGGCGACGATCAGGCGCGTGATGACCCGTAGTACTCTTCTCATCCGAGCTCGAAACTTCCCCGCGTTCTTGACGATGACAGCGGCGCCGGGCAAGCGTGCCGTCCCGTCCAATCTAGCCGCCGCCTCGTAGCATGTCTTGGCTTTCGATCCCCGACCATCTGCCGCGCCCGCACGACAGGGACAGGTTGGCCGTGGCCTGGACACGCTGGGAGGAAAAGGCGGAGCGTCCCCGCAATCCTGCCTTTCGGGCGCTGCTCGACTCGCTGTTCGGCAACAGCCCCTACCTCACCGAGGCGGCTCTACAAGACGCCACCTTCGTGACCGATCTGTGGCGGGACGGTCCGGACGCGACGGTCGCCCGTCTGGTCTCGCGGCTTGCCGTGACGAGGGACGAGGCGCGGGGCGGCGCCGAACCGATGGCCGTCGCCTCGGCCTTGCGCCGCGCCAAGCGTCAGGTCGCCCTCGCCGTCGCGGTGGCCGACATCGCCGGTGTCTGGCCGCTCGCCCGCATCACCGGTGCGCTCAGCCACTTTGCCGCGGGGTGCCTCGATGCCCTGCTCGACTCGCTGCTGCTCGGCTTCGCCCGCAACGGCCAGCTCGCCATCGGCGGCGATCCCGATGCCGCGGCCCTGACGGTGCTCGGCATGGGCAAGCTGGGAGCCGGCGAGCTCAACTACTCGAGCGATATCGACCTCATCCTGCTCTACGACCGAGACGCGCCCGCCCTCGCGGGCAACGACCAGGTCGGCAGCCACTTCGTGCGCGTAGCGCGCAACCTGGTTCAGCTCATGACCGAGCAGTCGGTCGACGGCTACATCTTCCGCACCGATCTCCGGCTCCGGCCCGATCCCGGATCGACGCCGCTCGCCATGTCGGTGCAGGTGGCGGAGCTCTATTATGAGAGCGTCGGCCAGAACTGGGAGCGTGCCGCCATGATCAAGGCGCATCCGGTCGCCGGCAATCGTCGCGTCGGCACCGATTTCCTCACCGACCTGCGCCCCTACATCTGGCGTCGCCATCTCGATTTCGCCGCCATCCACGACATCCATTCGATCAAGCGCCAGATCAACGCCCATCGCGGCGGCGGCACGGTCAAGGTCGCGGGCCACAACATCAAGCTCGGACGCGGCGGCATCCGCGAGATCGAGTTCTTCGCCCAGACCCAGCAGCTGATCTTCGGCGGTCGCAATCCGGCACTACGCGCGCGCGGCACTGTCGAGGCGCTGGCCGCCCTCACCGCGGCCGGACACGTCGCCCCGCGCGCCGCGGAGGAGCTGACGGAGGCCTATGGCTATCTGCGCCGCCTCGAGCATCGCCTGCAGATGATCGACGACAAACAGACGCACACATTGCCTGACGATGAAGCAGGCCTTGCCGCCGTCGCGACCTTTCTCGGCTATCCGAACACGCCGGCCTTCGAAACCGACCTGCTGGCCCGCCTGCGCTGTGTCGAGAGCCACTATGCGCGCCTGTTCGAGGAGGCGCCGAGCCTCGCCGGTCCCGGCGGCAATCTCGTCTTCACCGGCACCGACGACGATCCCGGCACCCTCGACACCTTGCGCTCGCTCGGCTTCCACGATCCCTCGGCCGCAGCCGGCATCGTGCGGCGGTGGCATCACGGTCGCTATCGCGCCACCCGCTCGGCGCGCGCGCGCGAGCTGCTCACCGAGCTGATGCCCGCCCTTCTGGGCGCGCTCGGCTCGACCGCCGTGCCGGACCAGGCCTTGCTCAATCTCGATCTCTTCCTCGCCAACCTGCCGGCGGGCGTGCAGCTCTTTTCTCTGTTCAAGGCCAACCCCGCTTTGCTCGAGCTGGTGGCCACGATCATGGGCAGCGCGCCTCGCCTGGCCGCACATCTTGCCCGCCGTACCCAACTTCTCGACGCCGTGCTCTCGCCGGCCTTCTACGACCCGCTGCCGTCCGAGGCGGAGCTGGAGGGCGAGCTTGCCGCCGCGCTTGCGGCGGTCGACGACGAGCAGGACATCCTCGACGCCGCCCGCCGCTGGGCCAACGACCGGCGCTTCCAGGTGGGCGTACAGCAGCTCAAGGGCATCGCCCGTCCCGCGGCCGCGAGCCTTGCCTATTCCGACATCGCCGAGGCCACGATATCGGCCTTGTGCGACCGCATGGAACGCCGCTTCGCCGTCACGCATGGCGGCTTCCAGGGCCAGAAGCTCGCGGTGCTGGGGCTGGGCAAGCTCGGCAGCCGCGAGATGTCGGCCACATCCGATCTCGACCTGATCTTCGTCTACGACATCCCGCCCGGCATGGAAGCGTCGGACGGCGCGCAGCCCTTGCCGCCCATCCAGTACTACACGCGCCTCAGTGCCCGCATCGTGACTGCCCTCACGACCCTCACCAACGAGGGTGCGCTCTACGAGGTCGACATGCGGCTGCGTCCCTCCGGCCGCGCCGGACCTCTCGCCAACTCGCTGGAGGGCTTCGAGGCCTATCACGCGCAGTCGGCCTGGACCTGGGAGCACATGGCCCTCACGCGCGCCCGCGTCATCCACGGTCCTGCGGAGCTGGCCGAGCGTCTGAATGCCATCATCGCCGCAACACTCACGCGGCCGCGCGATGTCGCAGCTCTCCTTCGCGACGTCGCCGACATGCGCGACCGCATCGCCCAACACGCGCCGGCCAAGAGCGACTGGGACTTCAAGCACCGCTCCGGCGGCCTGTTCGACATCGACTTCGTCGCCCAATATCTGGCGCTGCGCCACGCCGCCGAGGCGCCGCAGATCCTGCATCCGCATCCCGCGGAGATGCTGACCAGGGTCGCCGCCGCCGGCTTCATTGCCGGGCCGGACGCCGAACGGCTGATCGCCACGCGCGCCCTTCTGTCGGACGTGCAGAACCTGCTCCGCCTGACGCTCGAGGGTGACGAGGCGACGTTCGACGAGACGACGGCGCCGGAAGGACAGTGCCATTTCATCGCCCGCACCGAGGGCGATCCCGACATCGCCGCATTGAAGGCGCGGCTCGCCGACGAGACCGCAGCGGCACGTGCTATATACAAGCGTATCGTCGAGGAGCCGGCCCGCGCGGCGGGCTGGAAAGGCAGGAGCGAGCGATGAGTGCAGAGGAAGGCAAGAAGGCGCCGGATTTCACCGCGCCGACGGACGGCGGCAGCAAACTGAAGCTCTCGGAGCTGCGCGGCAAGCCGGTCGTGCTTTATTTCTATCCCAAGGACGACACGCCAGGCTGCACCACCGAGGCCTGCGGCTTCCGCGATGCCGCGCCCAACTTCAAGAAACTCAAGGCCACGGTCGTGGGCGTCAGCAAGGACTCGGTCGCCCGTCACGACAAGTTCAAGGCCAAGTACAAGCTGCCGTTCGCGCTGGTCTCAGACGAGGACGGCAAGATCTGCGAGAAGTACGGCACCTGGATCGAGAAGAGTCTCTACGGCCGCAAGTACATGGGCATCGACCGCGCCACCTTCCTGATCGACAAGGACGGCGTGATCAGGAAGGCCTGGCACAAGGTCAAGGTCGCAGGCCACGTCGACGAGGTCGAGGCCGCGCTGAAGGCTCTCTAACGTTCGAGCGAGCGGCCGCGGCTTTCCGGTGTCAGCCACATGGCGACCAGCGTGATGACGCTGGCAAGCGTCACGTACCAGGCCGGCGAGACCGGATTCTTGGTGGCGTCCAGCAGCCAGGTGATGACGAACTGCGTCGTGCCGCCGAACAGCGACACGCCGACGGCGTAGGCGACCGCAAAGCCCGTCGCGCGGATCGGTGTCGGCAGGAGCTCGGGGATGGTCGTGAGCGACGCCGTGCTGCCGAGCGCCGTCAGGGCGGTCATGCCGAGCGCCACCGCGAACAGCACGGCCGGCGTCGGATGTGCTGCCAGCAGGATGAACATCGGCCACGCCGTGAGCGTCAGGATCAGGCGCGGGATCAGCATGACGATGCGCCGGCCGTAGAGGTCGCTCAGCCATCCGCCCAGCAGCGAGAAGACGAATGTTCCCGCGCCGCCCACCATGGTCGCGGCGAGCGACACGCTCGACGGCAGCTTCAGGATGGTGATGGCGTAGGTCGTGAGGTAGTTCGCGACATAGGTCGAGATCGTCCCGCCCAGGATCAGAAGGATCGCCAGGATGACCACCCGCCTCTCGCCGAGGACCTGCTTCAGCCGCGCCATGGGCCGCGCGGCGTCATGGTCGGTTTCGGCCTCGAGCGTCTCGGGCATGGCGCTGCGCAGGAAGATGGCCAGCGGGATCAGCAGCAGGCAGAGCAGGAACGGCACACGCCAGCCCCAGGACACCATCTGCTGCTCGCTCAGCACCAGCGCGAGGCCGGCGCCGGTCGCACCGGACAGCAGCGCCGAGAGTCCCTGGCTCGCAAGCTGCCAGCTCGTGTAGAAGCCGCGCCGGTCGACAGGCGCTATTTCGAGCAGGAAGACGCTGGCCGGCCCGACCTCGCCGCCCAGGGCCAGCCCCTGGATCAGGCGGCAGAGGATCACGATCACAGGTGCTGCCATGCCGATCGATTCGTAGGATGGCGTCAGGGCGAGGCCGGCGGTGCCCACGGTGATCATGGCGATGGTGAGGAGCATCGCGGGCTTGCGGCCGGCCCGGTCGGCATAAGCGCCGATGAGCACGCCGCCCAGCGGCCGGAACACGAACCCCACGCCGAACACGCCCACCGTGATCAGCAGGCTCATGAGTTCGGTCTTGGCGGGGAAGAACGCCTTGCTGATGTAGGCCGCGAAGAAGGCGTAGGCGACGAAGTCGAAGAACTCCAAAGCGTTGCCGGCCACTGTCGCCGCCACCACCTTGACCGGCACGCGGCCGGTTCCTGTCGACTTCATTTACGCTGCTCCTCTGTGGAAATGCGCGGCGGGTCTAGCAGGAACGCCGCGCGATCAACAGGGAGTTTTCGGCCGGGTTATCCCGGCGCCCAGCCATAGATCTTGCTCAGATTGCCGCCCATCAGTTTTTCACGGTCGCTGTCGGAGAAGCGGCCGGGCACCTTGAAGGCGTCGACGCCTTCCTTGTACGTGAGCAGGTTCACCGCGCGCGTCCAGTCGGTGCCCCACATGCAGCGCTCGAGCCCGAAGGCATCGAGGATGCGGCCGACCGGCGCCCAGGTGTCCTTATAAGGAAACTTCTCGTGGCTGAGGGTGCAGGAGCCGGTGATCTTCACCGCGATGTTCTTGTGCGGCGCAATCGCCAGCAGCTGCGGCAGCTCGTGCCAGGGATCCTTGGGCGCGGGCGGCACGAAGGGCTGCTCCAGCCCGAGATGGTCGATCACGATCTGCGTGTCGGGATTGTTGGCCGCCATCTTGGCGACTTGCGCGAGTCGCCCGCGCGCGAGCAGGTTCACTGCAAGATCGTGCTTGGCCGCGGCCTTCAGCACGGCGTTGATGCCGGCATGGTCGGGATCGGTCGAGACCTCGTCGTTCATCATGATGCGGACGGCAACGGTGCCGTCCATCGCCGCCCATTCGGCGACCGTGTCGGCCACGTTCGGGTCGTTGCTGTTGACCGGTTTGATCAGTCCGAACTTCTTCGGATACTGCTTGTGCACGCTGACCGCATAGCTCGCGTCCCAGCGGTACATCGTATAGACCGAGATCAGGAGCGCCCCGTCGACGCCGACGTCGCTCATGGCCTTCACCATGTCGGGGCCCGTCACTTCGGGCGGCCCGGCGAGCACGGCATGCCATGGCCGGCCCGGATGGTTGCGCTCGTAGCAGTGAACCTGCGCGTCGATGACTGCCATGTCTGTCCCTCCCGAACGTGAGCACAGAAGCTACGCGAAAGCGCGCGGTGCGTGCAATTGCGGCATCCGGGTGACATGCCGCGTGGCGATGACACTGGCTGCGCAGCAACGGAGCGTCCCGGCGCGACGTTGACCCTTTGCCTCTATCGCAAAGGAGAACGACATGCTGAAGACCTCGACGATTGCGGCCTGCGTGCTCGCGCTCTCGGCGCCTGTCGCTCTGGCGCAGAGCAGCTGGATGACCAACTGGATTCCCAACGGGCCGAGCGACGCGCCCGGCGGCGCCAACGGTGCCGCGCCGACGCGCGATGTCGGCCAGACCTCGGCCAATGTCGGCGCGACCGGCGATTCGCGCTCGACCTCGAGCAGCATCCTCGAGCAGCGCCTGAAACAGCAGAGTGCCGCGGGCGCGACCAGCCCTGCCTACAATACCAACGTGCCGGCGGGATACTCCTCGCAGGCCATGACCATGGACGAGCCGCGCAGCAACTCGCGTCGCGTCTATCTCACCGACGAATACGGCTTCCACTACAACAGCCGCGGCGATCGCATCCCCTAGGCATCCATCGACAGGAATCGCCAGGCCGGCCGGACGCGCTCCGGCCGGTCTTTCGATTCAACCCGCCTCTTGCGCGACGAAGCTGTCGAGCCAACGGCGCGCCTCGTGCAGCTCGCGGAAGATGCGCAGCGGCCGCTCGACCCGCGCAAAATCGGCGTAGGCGGCGGCCTGGCGATAGGCGTCGTCGCTGGTCGCGACGATGGCGATCGGGCCGATCGCCTCCTCCCGCGCTTTCTCCTGCACCGCGCGGCCGACGCTTTGCAGGAGGCTGTCGCCGAGCTGTCCGGTCAGGCCCGTGATGTCGAACATCTTGCGATAGCCGCTTGCCTTGGCCTGATCGATCGCACCGACGTAGCTGCTGAATTCGTGCGGCGCGACCTCGCCCTTCGCGACCGCCAGCACCAGGCGCTGCGGATGAGAGATTGTCCATTGCAACGGCACGCCGCCAGTTTGGAGGCAGCGCCCGATTGCTGCAAGATCGGTGCATGACCGTACAGTCCGTCCGTGCCTTCTTCGCCGCCCATGCTCCCGAAATCCGGATCCTCGAGACCGAGGGCAGCAGCGCCACCGTCGAACTAGCCGCCAACGCCCATGGCGTGCTGCCGGCGCAAATCGCGAAGACCCTCTCGCTGCGCATCAAGGATCGCACCTTGCTCGTCGTGACCTCGGGAACGGCGCGACTGAACAATCGCAAGATCAAGGACGTGCTGGGGGGCAAGCCGCGCATGCTCAGCGCCGACGAAGTCGTCGCCGCAACGAGCCATCCCGTGGGCGGCGTCTGCCCCTTCGGTCTGCCCTCGCCATTGCCGATCTACTGCGATCTCTCGCTGAAGGCATTCGACGAAGTCGTTCCGGCCGCGGGCTCGACCAACTCCGCGTTGCGCATCACGCCCGACAGGATGGCCGAGCTGACCAAGGCGGAATGGGTGGATGTATGTGACCGTGCGTGACCCTGCCGCTGCGACAGGGTGACTCATGGCGGGCACGGATCGGCGTTCCGACTCGTATGGGAGTTGAGGCCTCTTCCCCTGAGGCCGCCTCTCGTCAAGGAGCCATCGCGATGTTCGACGCTTTCATTCCCCCCGATGGAACTCAAGCGACACAGGCGCTCACCATAAGGAAGCGCGCCACCGCCGACGAAATCCAGGAAGACCTCAAGGAGCGCATCGATCGCTGCATCGCCCGTGACGCCAAGTTCGCCGGCTGCGAGGCGCCGCGTCCCCGCCCTGTCGAGCCGCGCGACGAGCGAGCACCGAACTGGACCGTCGACGGCTTCCCCGGCCTGCAGCCCGGCTGCTTCGGCGCCCTGGTGAAGATCGTCGATCAGGCCCGCCTGGAATACGAGCTCGTGCTGTAGAGCGAATTTGCCGGCCGGGCGGCCGTCGCCCGGTGGATTGAATCCCTCTACGCTCGCATCCCAAGGGAGCGAGCGTAGAGAATGACCGACACCTACGACTTCATCGTCACCGGCGCGGGCTCGGCGGGCTGCGCCGTCGCCGGCCGCCTGAGCGAAGACGGTAAATTCCGCGTCCTGCTGCTCGAAGCGGGACCCAGGGACAGCTATCCCTGGATCCACGTGCCGCTCGGCTATCACAAGACCTTCAACAATCCGAAGGTCAACTGGATGTTCGACAGCGAGCCGGAGCCCGAGCTCAACAACCGCGTCATGTACCAGCCGCGCGGCAAGGTGCTGGGCGGCACCAGCTCGATCAACGGCATGGTCTACATGCGCGGCAACGCCGCCGACTACGACGAATGGCGCCAGCGCGGCTGCGAGGGCTGGGATTACGAATCCGTGCTGCCCTACTTCCGCAAGGCCGAGGACAATGAGCGCGGCGGCAACCAGTTCCACGGCACCGGCGGACCGCTCAA
>DATJWN010000192.1:0-2415 GCA_035501235.1 Reyranella sp. | reverse complement strand
ATGAAGAGGTCCTGGATCGTCGGGTCGTTGTAGCCGCTGTGCTGGGATTCCGTGGTCGGGAAGTAGGCGAAATAGGACGTGATCTCGCTCGGATCGGCGATGTCGTCGGTCCAGTATCCGGTCTGGATCTGGAAATCGTCGGCGTCGTAGCGCGAGACCATGGTGGCGTTGTCGGCCTGCTCGATCGAGAGGTTGACGCCGAGGGGCGCCCACATCTGCTGCATGGTGGAGAGCGTCGCCGTGTCGTCGGCGCTGCCGGCGAGCGCCATCGCCGACAATGCGAAGCCGCCGTCCTTCCCCGCCTCCTTCAAGAGCGACTTCGCCTTGTCGAGGTCGAAGGCGTAGAGCGGATCGGTGCCGTGAAAGAGCGGCGTCGAGGACGACATATAGGACTGCATCGGCTTGCCGACGTCGAAGGTCACGACCTTGATCAGCGCGGTCTTGTCGAGCGCGTAGTTCAAGGCTTGGCGCACCTTCACGTTGGAGAGCGGATTGTCCGAGCCATCCTTCAACTTCGGCCGCACGTTCATGGTGAGGAACGTGACCTTGGTCGATGGATAGAGGGCCATATTGAGGTTTGGATCGCTCTTCAGCTCGTTGACCCGGGCGTAGGGGATCAGCTCCGCGCCATCGACCTCGCCGGCCTGCAGCTTCAGGATGCGGGTGGCGTCGTCGGGGATGACGGGGAAGTCGACTTCGTCGAGATAGGGCAGGGGCTTTCCGTCCTCGCCCATCTGCCAGTAGTAGGGGTTGCGCTTGATCACCATCTGGGTGCCGCGCTGCCAGCTGTCGAACATGAAGGGGCCGGAGCCGACCGGGTGCTCGGCGAAGGCCTTGGCCTTGTCGTCCGGCGTGGCGCCTGGCGCCGCATCCACCAGCTTCCCGGGCATGATGCCGGTGTTGAAGGTGGCGAGGCCGGCGGCGAGGGTCGGGTCGGGATGCTTCAGGTGCAGGATCACCGTGTCGTCGCCCTTGGTCTCGACGGTGTCGACCGATTCCAGGATGAAGTTCCAGATGCCTTCCTTCGGGTCCTTGGCGCGATCCAGCGACCACTTCACGTCATCGACGGTGATCGGGCTGCCGTCGGAGAACTTGATGCCCTTGCGCATCGTCAGCGTGAAGGAGAGGCCGTCGTCGGAGACCTTGTAGTCGGTGGCGAGGCCGGGATTGACGCCCTTGCCGTCCGCGGTCGGCTGCAGCAGCGTGTCGTAGAGGTTGGTCAGGATCCAGATATCGACATTGGCGTCGTTCAGCACCGGATCCAGGAACAAGGAATCGGCATAGCGGGCATAGACCATCTTCCCGCCGCGATTGACCGCTTCGGCCGTCTGACTGAGGCCGAGCAAGGCAATGACAAGAGACAGCAAGCCGAGAAATCGGGTCATTGGTGATCTCCCTGTTAGAGCCATGCCGATTGAAATCGGCATCATTGTTATAGTGAGCTATGACACCATGCAGGGCGGGACCTGTCAATATTGTGCAGGTGCGAGATGATCTCGAAGGGGACTCGCGTTTTTCTCGCTGGGACGCCTCGTCCGTTGTTCGCCGGATGAGATCGCGCGGGCTTGCTTGAACGCGCGAAGCCCGGTGTTATAGTCTGCAAGAACGCAACATCTCAGAGCGATATGCCCTTCAACGTCGATCCCGATCTGCCGGTCCCCGTCGGCACCCAGCTCCGCGGCGTGATCGAATACGGCATCGTCTGCGGCCAGCTCGCCCCCGGCTTGCGCCTGCCGACGGTGCGGAGCATGGCGCAGGAGCTCGGCATCGCGCCGATGACCGTCGCGCAGGTCTATAAGGAGCTGAAAGCCGTCGGCCTCCTCGAGACCAAGCCCGGCCATGGCACTTTCGTCAGCACCAGCGTCGAGGCTCAGGTGCGGCCGCGCATGCTGGAACTGCAGCGGCGCATCGATGCGCTGCTCGACGAGGCCAATGCCGCGGGGATGAGCGGCGCCGACCTGATGAGCCTCGTGCACGCACGGATCAACCGCCGCGCCCGTCCGGCGCCCGGCCTGCATCTGATGTTCGTGGGCCTGTTCGACGAGGCGACCCGCGCCTATGGCGAGGACATCCAGGCGCGCCTTGCCAACGACGACACGATCCAGACCACGACTTTCCGCGAGATTGCGGAGAACGAGCTCGCCCGCCAGCGGATGATGAAGGCCGACCTCATCCTCACCCTCGCCAACCGCAAGTCCGATCTCCAGGAGATCGTCGGGCCGAAGAAGCAGATCTTCGGCGTGACCTATATCCCCTCGGAGCGGACGCGCACCTTGCTGGCGCAGATCGATCCCCTGGCGCGGGTCGGCATCGTCTCGACCTTCCCCGAGTTCCTGCCGATCATGAAGGCCGGCCTGCAGCGCTTCGCGCCGCATGTGCACGAGATCCACGCCACCCTGCTGGAGAGCCCCAGCC
>DATJWN010000191.1:0-19571 GCA_035501235.1 Reyranella sp. | reverse complement strand
GCTTTAGCGGCTGAAAGGGCTGGAAATGGGGCGCAATGCCTACCACCGGGGCCCTTTGACCGCAAACGCCGCCGCCGTTAGACACCGTGCCAATAAAAGTGAGGGAACCATGGCGCGCACGCGACGCCCGTTGATTGCCGGCAATTGGAAAATGAACGGTCTCAAGGCCGATGCCCTGGCCTTGGCCAAGGGGGTGGCGGAGGGCGTGAAGCAGGGGGGATGGAGCGACCGCGAAGTGCTGGTCTGTCCACCGGCGACTCTGGTCATGGCCGTGGCCGAGGCCGTGAAGGGGAGCGGCGTGCTGGTGGGCGGCGAGGACTGCCACGCCAAGGCCAACGGTGCCCATACCGGTGATGTCTCGGCCGAGATGCTGCGCGATGCGGGTGCGAGCCACGTGATCGTGGGCCATTCCGAGCGCCGCGCCGATCATGGCGAGACCGATGCGACCGTGCGTGCCAAGGCCGAGGCGGCATGGCGGGCGGGGCTGCTGCCCATCGTCTGCATTGGCGAGACGCTGGCCGAGCGGGAGGCCGGCAAGACGCTTGGCGTTCTGGAGAACCAGCTCAAGGGCAGCGTTCCGGCGGGCGCCACGGCGGCGAAGCTGGTCGTGGCCTACGAGCCGGTCTGGGCGATCGGCACAGGCAAGACGCCGACCACGCCCGAGGTCGCGGCGGCCCACGCGCACATTCGCAAGATCCTCGGCGGGTTGATGGCCGACGCCGCGGGCGTGCGACTCCTATATGGCGGCTCCGTGAAGGGCTCGAACGCGGCCGAATTGCTGGCGGCGGGCGATGTCGATGGCGCCCTCGTGGGCGGGGCGAGCCTCAAGGCGGACGAATTTTTGGCTATCGCCAAGGCGGTCTAAAGGGGCTAGAAGCGCCCGCTTGATCGGACTTTTCTCATAGCGCTGGACGAAATGGACGCGGTTCGAGGCTTTCTGCACGATTGGCGAGTGGTGCTGCTGATCATCCATGTGGGTGTGACGGCAGCCATGATCGTCGTCATCCTGCTTCAGCGCAGCGAAGGCGGCGGGCTCGGCATGGGCCGCACCGACGCGCTGTTCTCGGTGCGCGGCCAGGCCAACGTGCTGTCGCGCGCTACGGCGATCTTCGCCGGTCTCTTCTTCTTCCTGAGCCTGCTGATGGCCTGGAGCGTCGGCGGCCCGGAGCGTCAGTCCGGATCGATCATGGACAATCTGCCGGCCAGTCCCTCGTCGACGCCGGCTCCGGGGGCTGCGCCGCCTCCCGGCGGAGCGGCTCCGGGCGCAACACCGGCGCCCGCCGCGCCGGCGCTGCCGTCAGCGCCGACCCGCTAGGAACATCCTGCGATGAGCAGCCGTTCCCTCCGCCGAAAGATGATCGACGGAGCGATATCCCCATGGCCGCGCCCCACCATGTTTAGTAGTCTGTAGGCCCATGACGCGCTTTATCTTCATAACGGGCGGCGTGGTTTCCTCGCTTGGTAAGGGTCTTTCGTCGGCGGCGCTGGGGGCGCTGCTGCAGGCGCGCGGCTATCGCGTGCGGCTGCGCAAGCTCGATCCGTATCTGAACGTCGATCCGGGCACGATGAGCCCGTACCAGCACGGCGAGGTCTTCGTGACCGACGACGGCGCCGAGACCGACCTCGATCTCGGCCATTACGAGCGCTTCACCGGCGTCGATGCCAGGCAGAGCGACAACATCACGACGGGCCGCATCTATTCCTCGGTGATCGCGCGCGAGCGGCGCGGCGAATATCTCGGCGCCACCGTTCAGGTGATCCCGCATGTGACCGACGCCATCCGGGAATTCGTCCTCGCCGACACCGACAAGGAGGACTTCGTCCTGGTCGAGATCGGCGGCACGGTGGGCGACATCGAGAGCCTGCCGTTCCTCGAAGCCATCCGTCAGGTCGGCAATGAACTCGGCCGCGAGCATGTGATGTACGTGCACCTGACCTTGCTGCCCTGGGTGCCGACGGCGGGCGAGCTCAAGACCAAGCCGACGCAGCATTCGGTGAAGGAGCTGCTGAGCGTCGGAATCCAGCCCGACCTGCTGGTCTGCCGCTCGGGCGACAAGGAGATTCCGGCGAACGAGCGGCGCAAGATCGCGCTGTTCTGCAACGTCAAGCCCGAGCGGGTCATCGAAGCGCGCGACGTCGACACGATCTACCAGGTGCCGATCGCCTATCACGACCAGGGTTTCGACCGTGAGGTCTGCAAGTATTTCGGCCTCGAGACGTCGGCCGAGCCGAACCTCGAGCGCTGGCGCGGCGTGGTGCGCTCGGTACGCGAGCCCGAGGGCAAGGTGACGATCGCGGTCGTCGGCAAGTACACGGTGCTGCTCGACGCCTACAAATCGCTCTCCGAGGCGCTGACCCATGGCGGCTTCGGTTCGAACGTGAAGGTCGGGCTGGAGTGGATGGACTCCGAGATCTTCGAGCGTGACGACGCGGTCGCGCATCTCGAGAACGTGCACGGCATCCTGGTGCCCGGCGGCTTCGGCGAACGCGGCACCGAGGGCAAGATCCATGCGGTCAAGTTCGCCCGCGAGCGCAAGGTGCCGTTCTTCGGTATCTGCTTCGGCATGCAGATGGCCGTGATCGAGGCGGCCCGCAACCTGCTCGGCATCGAGGACGCCTCGTCGAGCGAATTCGGCCCGACCGAGCACGCCGTGGTCGGCCTGATGACCGAATGGATCAAGGGCAACCAGCTCGAGAAGCGCTCCGCCGACGGCGACATGGGCGGCACGATGCGGCTCGGCGCCTACGATGCGCATCTCAGGCGCGGCACCAAGGTGCACGAGATCTACGGCGCCGACGTGATCAGCGAGCGCCATCGGCACCGCTACGAGGTCAACGTCAACTACAAGGACCGGCTGGAGCAGGTGGGCCTGCGCTTCTCCGGCATGTCGCCCGACGGCGTGCTGCCCGAGATCGTCGAGATCCCGGACCATCCCTGGTTCATCGGCGTGCAGTATCATCCCGAACTGAAGTCGCGGCCCTTCGCGCCGCATCCGCTGTTCACGTCTTTCATCGGCGCTGCCAAGCAGCAGAGCCGGCTGGTCTAGGCGGAAGGGGATAGCGGCGCGGCCCGTGTCGTATGGAGGGGGTCGTATTTCGGTCACCTTTCTCGGCTGAATTGATCCGATGGCCCGCAAGATCCTGCTCGTCCTGCTCGTCGGCATCCTGGCATTGACCGGCGTCGACGCCTGGTCGCAGTACGCCGCCAATTCGCAGTACGGCAAGGCCGACCGTCGCGACGCCGTCTTCCTGCGCTTCCCCGAGATGGCGCAACGTTTCTGGGTCGATACGGACACCATGACGGCGAGCCACAAGGCGGTCGTGATCGCGATGCCCAAGCAGTGCGCCTTCGTCTATTCCGATGCCTATACGCGCGGCCAGATGAGCGAGCGGGAGGTGCAGGAGACGGCGCTGTCGGCCTGCAGCCACAAGCTCGCCGAGCTGGGGCCGCTCGGCGAGAACTACAGCATTCCCTGCCAGTGCCAGGTCGTGATCAGCGACGGCATGTACGTCGTGCCGCGCAACGTCATGCCGGATCAGGCCTATGGTCCGGTCGCGATCTTCTACCGTGACGAACACGGCAACGTGGCGCGTCTCTACGGCTCGGCGGAATACGGCGCGCTGCTCGGCCGCGATCGCTCGGTGACGTTCAAGATCGACAATGTGCGCGGCGAGCAGGTGTGCGAGGGCACCTTCACCAACGAAGGGGTGAACAGCGGTCATTTCTCGCTGTCCTGCTTCAACGGCAAGTTCGGCGGCGGCGGCACCTACCAGAGCAAGACCGGGGCGCCGAACGATCACATCTACGCCCAGGGCAAGTCCTCGCGCGGCCTGCCGCTGGTCATGGTGATCGGCCTGCCGGCGCAGCTCGCGACCACGACCTATGGCGGCCTCTGACATGCGGCTCGTCATCGGCCTTCTGCTGCTGCTCCCTGTCGCGGCCTTCGCGCAGAGCGCGGGGACGGTCGAGCAGTGTTTCCAGAATCCGGCGGCCTGTCCCTCGGGTGCTCCTCCCGCGCCGCAGCCGAGCTCCGCGCCGCCGCCCGTTGCGGCCCGTCCCGCCATGGCGCCCGACTATACGAGCGTGCTGCAGAAGCCCGAGCCCGAGCGGCGCAGGCTGCAAGAATCGCTGCGCACGCTCGACAAGTACAGCGGTCCGATCGACGGCAACCTGCAGTCCGAGGAGACGCAGAAGGCCATCACCGAATGGCAGAAGAGCCATGGCTATACGCAAGTCGGCAAGCTCACGCCCACCGAGGCCGTCACCCTGAACAACGAAGCCGCGCGCGCTCCCATCAAGCGCGTCAATCCCTCGACGCTCGCAACCGCGACTCCCGCGCCATCGCACACCGACCGGCTGAAGGAGCTGCAGGCCAGGCTCGCCGAGCGCCGCAAGGCGGCGGAGCCCAAGGCGAAGGCCGCGACCGATGCGCTGGTCGCCGACCTCAAGGCCTATGTCGCCGCCGACGGGAAGGGCGTGGCCGGCGATCAGTTCCCGGTCTTCGCCAAATGGTACGCCGACAACAAGTCCGCCAACCGCACGATCGGCGACATCGCGTCGTCGGTCGACGATTACGGCGACGGGAAGTCGGGTTCGGCGGCCACCGCCGAGGTCACGTTCCAGACAAGGCAGGGCGACACGGCCTATCCCCAGTGTCTGGTCTTCGCCTGGATCGATGCCACGCCGCGCAAGGACACGCAGGCCTTCGCCTGCGACGACGTGGCCGGTGTCGAGAAATGGAAATCGGAACAGGCTCTGAAGAGCGCCTGGCGCTAGCTGGAAAAAGGCCGCCGTAGCGGCTAGACAGGCGCGCCCCCAAAGGAGTCCCGTCCCCATGAGCGCCATCGTCGACATCCGCGGCCGCGAAATTCTCGACAGCCGCGGCAATCCCACCGTCGAGGTGGAGGTCGAGCTGGAAAGCGGCGCCATGGGCCGCGCCGCCGTGCCGTCCGGCGCCTCGACCGGCGCGCACGAGGCGGTCGAGCTGCGCGACGGCGACAAGAAGCGCTATGGCGGCAAGGGTGTGCTGAAGGCCGTGGGCGCGGTGAACGGCGAGATCATGGACCTGCTGTCGGGTCTCGACGGCCTCGACCAGATCAAGATCGATCGCGCGCTGATCGAATTGGACGGCACGCCGAACAAGGGCCGCATCGGCGCCAACGCGATCCTGGGTGTCTCGCTCGCGCTCGCCAAGGCCTCGGCCAACGAAAGCGGCCTGCCACTCTATCGCTATGTCGGCGGCAGCCAGGCCTCGCTGCTGCCGGTGCCGATGATGAACATCATCAATGGCGGCGCCCACGCGGACAATCCGATCGACATCCAGGAATTCATGATCATGCCGGTCGGCGCCGACCGCTTCTCGGAAGCGCTGCGCATGGGCTCCGAAGTGTTCCACGCCCTGCGCGGGCAGCTCCACGACGCGGGCCACAACACCAATGTCGGCGACGAGGGCGGCTTCGCGCCCAATCTCGCCACAGCCGACGAGGCGTTGAGCTTCATCATGAAGTCGATCGAGAAGGCAGGCTACCGGCCGGGCGAGGACGTGATGCTGGCGCTCGATCCCGCCTCGACCGAGTTCTTCAAGAAGGGCAAATACGAGCTCGAAGGCGAGGGCAAGTCGCTCGATCAGGGCGGCATGGTCGACTACTACGCGGCGCTGGTCGCCAAGTACCCGATCGTGTCGATCGAGGACGGCATGGCCGAGGACGACATGGCGGGCTGGAAGGCGATCACCGACAAGCTCGGCAAGAAGATCCAGCTGGTGGGCGACGATCTGTTCGTCACCAACCCCAAGCGCCTGGCCGCCGGCATCAAGGACGGGATCGCCAACGCGATCCTCGTGAAGGTGAACCAGATCGGCACGCTCACCGAGACGATGGAGGCCGTCGCCATGGCGCGCCACGCGGCCTACGGCGCGGTGATGTCGCACCGCTCGGGCGAGACCGAGGACGCGACCATCGCCGACCTCGCCGTCGCCACCAACTGCGGGCAGATCAAGACCGGCTCGCTGTCCCGCTCGGATCGTCTCGCCAAGTACAACCAGCTGCTCCGCATCGAGGAGCAGCTCGGCACGCAGGCGCGCTACGCCGGCAAGTCGATCCTGCGCGGCTAGTTCGCCGTCGCGACTTCGTAGTGGTCGGCGAAGTCGTCGAAGGATTCGAGTGCGGCCTGTCCCTCCGGCTCGACATGGGAGCGGCTGATGTCCTTGCCGGCGAAGGCCTCGATCGAGGCACGCGATTCCCAGAGGGTCAACGCGACGAACTCGATGCCAGAATGGAGTTCGCGGCGTAGCAGATAGGCGCCGCGATGGCCGGGAAGGGTCTTGAGCTGCGGCACCACCGTTTCGGTGAAGTGCCTGGCATAGGCCGGGGCTTTCGCGACCGTCGCACGGGCGCGCCATGTGCGTGCAATCATGGCCTCAAGATAGTGGCGCGGTGGGCGGCGCTATTGGTAAAAATTGCCCCCTGGTGAAATAGATATGCCGCGCGTCGATCCGCACAACTCGACGGACTATTGGTGGGACCGGCACCTCCCGGGTCTCAGCCTCCTGTGCGCCGATTTCACGACGCACGAATATCCGTTGCACACCCACAACGCGCTGGTGATCGCCGTCACCGAACGAGGCGGCGCGATGGTGAAGAGCCGCGGCGAATTGCAGGACGCCACGCCTGCGACCCTGTTCGTGTTCAATCCCGAGGAGCCGCACGGTGGCTGGATGGGACGCAGCGATCGCTGGCAGTACCGTTCGCTGTATCTCACTCGGCAGGCGCTCGATCGTGTCGCCGACGATCTCGGCCTCGCCGAAGTGCCGTATTTCATCCGCAACACGTTTGCCGACAAGGATCTGATCGAGGCCTTTCACGGCCTGCATCTCGCGCTGGAAGACGGGCGCGACATGTTCCGCGAGCGTGAGCTGCTGGCCGGCACGTTCGGCGCCTTGTTCCAGCGCCACGGCAGCGGCCGCAATCGTATCGGGACCATGTCCCGCGATCGCATCCTGCTCACCCGCGCGATCGAGCGCATGCGGGCCGAGCACGGCAGCGACTTGCGCCTCGAGGATCTCGCCGCCGGCGTCGGTCTCACGACCTTCCAGCTGATCGGCCTTTTCAAGCGCACCGTCGGCCTGACGCCGCACGCCTATCTGACCCAGATGCGCCTCGGCATCGCCTGTCGCCATTTGCGGCATGGCGTCGAGCCGGCCAAAGTCGCGGCAACCGTAGGCTTCTACGATCAGAGCGCCCTCAACAAGCATTTCAAGCGCTGCTACGGCATCACGCCGCTGCAGTTCGCCCGAGCCGCGGCGGCCTAGCAATTTTGACCAATACGCTCGACGCGCCCCGACCTATGTGCGGGGAATGCATCTCTACTGCCATGAGCATCCCGAGGCGCTCAGCCTCGAAACCACCGTCGCCGAGGCGCAGCCGGGGCGGGTCGTGCTGGCGCAGTCGCCGTTCTACCCCGGCGGCGGCGGGCAGCTCGCCGATCGTGGCTCGATCCATTGGAACGGCGGCAAAGCAAAGGTCACCGGCTTTGACGTGTCGGACGGCAAGCTCTGGCATCTCCTCGATATCCAGACGGAGCTGAGCGGGGCGGTCGAAGCCGCCGTCGATCCCGACTTCCGCCGCAAGATGCGGCAGCTCCACACCGATACGCACATCCTGAACGCGCTGGTCTTCCAGGCCTTCGACGGTGCGCTGGTCACCGGCGTGCAGATGGCGGAAGACGGCACGGCGCGCATGGATTTTGACGTGCCCGGTGCCGACAACGATCGGCTGCGCGCGCTCGAGGGGCCGATCAACGACATCATCCGCCAGGATGTGCCGGTGAACTTCGTCTACGTGCCGATGCACGAGGCACAGGCCGAACGCGGCCTGATCCGCAGCCGCTCGGTGGCGCCGCCGCCAACACCTGACGGCAAGATCCGCATCGTCGAGATCGTCGGCCTCGATCGGCAGGCGTGCGGCGGCACGCATCTCCTGTCGACCGGCGCTTCGCCGCCGGTGCGGCTCCTCAAGATCGACAACAAGGGCCGTCACAACAGGCGCGTGAGGATCGGGCTTTCGGAGTAGCTTTGGCCGAATAATCTTGCACATTTCGACACCATATGTAGATTGTGACTTCAGGAAGTCGGCATATGTTGTTGAGACCGCGTCAGATTTTGGCTCCCGTCATCTTCGCCACCGTGTTCGGCTACTTCGGCTACCACCTGGTGAACGGCGAGCGCGGCCTCTTGGCCATGGCGCAGCTTCAGCGCGAGACGCGCATTGCGGATCAAAACCTTCTCGAGGCCGAGACGGAACGGAAGATCTGGGAGCTGCGCGTCTCGGAGCTGCGTAACCAGAGCCTCGACCCGGACATGCTCGACGAGCGCGCGCGCGTGCTGCTGAACTACGCCAACAAGGACGACATCATCATCTTCACGCCGACGCGCTGATCGGCTTCCGGCAACAAACTTTCCGGCTGGCTCGGCCATTTGAGAACAATCGCTCAAATGCTGCGCTGCATCTTTGGCGCTTCTGGTTTTTGCTTCTAGATCAACCACATCGGTATGGTCGATGCTATAAGCGCCGAAGGGGCTATTGAGGGGAACGCACATGGCGAAGCCGGCCACGAAGCCGAAGGGCGAATCTCTGCCCACGAAGACGAAAACACCCTCGAATTCGAACAGCAAGTCACCGGGGCCCGGCGACAACAGCGCCAATCCCGAGCAGCTCAAGTCCTTTTACCGAACGATGCTCCTGATCCGCCGCTTCGAGGAGCGCGCGGGCCAGCTCTACGGCATGGGCCTGATCGGCGGCTTCTGCCATCTCTACATCGGCCAGGAGGCCGTCGTCGTCGGCATGCAGTCGGTGATCGTCGACAAGGACGCGATCATCACCTCCTACCGCGACCACGGCCACATGCTGGCCGCCGGCATGGACCCCAAGGGCGTGATGGCCGAGCTCACGGGCAGGAGCGGCGGCTACTCAAAGGGCAAGGGCGGCTCCATGCACATGTTCAGCCGCGAAAAGAGCTTCTTCGGCGGCCACGGCATCGTCGGCGCCCAGGTGCCGATCGGCACGGGCCTCGCCTTCGCGCACAAATACAACGGCAACAAGAACGTCTCGCTGACTTACTTCGGCGACGGCAGTGCCAACCAGGGGCAGGTCTACGAGGCCATGAACATGGCCGCCCTCTGGAAGCTGCCGGTGGTCTACGTCATCGAGAACAATCGCTACGGCATGGGCACGTCGGTCGAGCGCTCGACCGCGATCACCGATCTCTACAAGCATGGCGAGGCCTTCGGCATTCCAGGCGAACGGGTCGACGGCATGGACGTGATGGCTGTGCGCACCGCCGGCGAGCGGGCAGTCGAGCATGCGCGCAGCGGCCAGGGGCCGTACATCCTCGAGATGCAGACCTATCGCTACCGCGGCCACTCGATGAGCGATCCCGCGAAGTACCGCAGCAAGGAAGAAGTCGACAAGTATCGCAACGAGCGCGATCCGATCGAACATGTCCGCAAGATCCTGATCGATAGCAAGATGGCCGACGAAGCGGCCCTCAAGGCGGTCGATGCCGACATCCGCAAGGTCGTGAACGATTCCGCCGAGTACGCCCAGCACAGTCCCGAGCCCGATCCGTCGGAGCTGTGGACCGACGTCCTGGTTGGAGCCTGATCGATGTCCATCCAGGTGCTGATGCCCGCGCTCTCGCCGACCATGACGGAGGGCAAGCTCGCCAAGTGGCACGTGAAGGTCGGAGATGACGTCAAGGCCGGTCAGGTGATCTGCGAGATCGAGACCGACAAGGCGACCATGGAAGTCGAAGCAGTCGATGAAGGCAAGGTCGCCAAGATCCTGGTCGAGGAAGGCACCGAAGGCGTCGCGGTCAACACGCCGATCTGCCTGCTCGCGGGCGAAGGCGAGAGCGCGGACGATGCCGCGAAGGCCGTGCCTGCGCCGGCACCGGCCGCCGCGCCCAAGGCCGAAGCGCCGGCTGCTCCGGCCGTTGCGGCGTCGGCGCCAGCCGCGCCCGCATCGCACGCGCCTGCCGCCGAGCCGGAATGGTCGGGCAAGACCCAGCGCATGACCGTGCGCGAGGCCTTGCGCGATGCCATGGCCGAGGAGATGCGGCGCGACGGAACGGTGTTCCTGATGGGCGAGGAAGTCGCCCAGTACCAGGGCGCCTACAAGGTGAGCCAGGGCCTGCTGGAGGAGTTCGGCGACCGGCGTGTGATCGACACGCCCATCACCGAGCACGGCTTCGCGGGTCTCGGCGTCGGCGCCGCGTTCGGGGGCTTGCGGCCGATCGTCGAGTTCATGACCTTCAACTTCGCCATGCAGGCGATCGACCAGATAATCAACTCGGCGTCCAAGACGCTCTACATGTCGGGCGGCCAGATGGGCTGCCCGATCGTTTTTCGCGGTCCCAACGGCGCGGCGGCCCGCGTCGCCGCCCAGCACTCGCAATGCTATGCGAGCTGGTACGCGCACTGCCCGGGCCTGCGCGTGCTGGCGCCCTGGAGCGCGGCGGATGCGAAGGGCCTGCTGAAGGCCGCGATCCGCGATCCCAATCCGGTGATCTTCCTCGAGAACGAGATCCTCTACGGCCAGCAGTTCGACGTGCCGGAGGACGAGGAGTTCGTGCTGCCGATCGGCAAGGCCAAGATCGAACGGCCGGGCAAGGATGTCACCATCACCGCCTTCTCGATCATGGTCGGCAAAGCGCTGCAGGCGGCCGAGGAACTGGCCAAGCAGGGCATCGAGGCGGAGGTCATCAACCTCCGCAGCATCCGTCCCTTCGACACCGAGACCATCGTCGCCTCGGTGAAGAAGACCAATCGTCTCGTCTCGGTCGAGGAAGGCTGGCCCTTCGCCGGCATAGGCTCGGAGCTCGCGGCACAGATGATGGAAGAAGCCTTCGACTGGCTCGACGCACCGGTGAAGCGCGTGCACGGGCTCGATATCCCGCTGCCCTATGCCGCCAACCTCGAGAAGATGGCGCTGCCGCAGGCCGAGACCATCGTCGAGGCCGCCCGCGCGGTCTGCAATCGCTGAAGCGGGGAGCAAAGCGATGTCGATCAACATCCTGATGCCGGCCCTCTCGCCGACCATGACCGAGGGCAAGCTCGCCAAGTGGCACGTCAAGGAAGGCGACATGGTCAAGTCGGGCCAGGTCGTCTGCGAGATCGAGACGGACAAGGCCACGATGGAAGTCGAGGCCGTCGACGAGGGCAAGGTCGGCAAGATCGTCGTGCCCGAAGGCACCGAAGGCGTGAAGGTGAACGCCGTCATCGCCGTTCTGCTGGAAGAAGGCGAGACGGAAGTGAAGGGCGGCGCGCCGGCGGCGGCGCCTGCCAAGGTCGAGCCGGCACCACCTCAAGCGTCTTCCGGACCGCGAGCCTCTGGCTCGCCCAAGAGTCCGAGCGAGCCGGAGGCTCGCGGTCCAGAAAAGCATGAGCGCATCTTCGCCTCGCCGCTCGCCAAGCGAATCGCGGCCGAGAAGGGCGTCGATCTCGCGGGCGTCCACGGCTCGGGCCCGAACGGCCGCATCGTGAAGGCCGATGTCGAGAATGCGAAGCCAGGCGCGGCTCCCGCTGCGGCGCCGAAAGCCGCGCCCAAGCCCGCATCGGCACCCGCACAGCCGATTGTTACGGCGCCGGGCGACCAGCGCATCCCGCACACGCCGGTGCGCAAGGTCATCGCTCGGCGCATGCTCGAGTCCAAGCAGACGGTTCCGCACTTCTACCTCACGGTGGAGTTCGAGATCGACGCGCTGCTGGCCGCGCGTGCGGCGATCAACGAGGTCGCGCGCAAGAAGGACGCGCGCGTCTCGGTCAACGACATGGTGATCAAGGCCTGTGCCAAGGCCCTGCGCGATCATCCGGAGTGCAACGCCTCGTGGACCGAGGACGAGATGGTCCTGTACGGCGCGGTCGACATCTCCGTCGCCGTCGCCACCGACCGCGGCCTGATCACACCGATCGTGCGCAACGCCGACATGAAGGGCGTGGCGCAGATCTCGATCGAGATGAAGGACCTCGCCGCGCGCGCCAAGACCGGCAAGTTGAAGCTCGAGGAGTTCCAGGGCGGCGGCTTCACCATCTCCAACCTCGGCATGTTCGGCGTTCGGCACTTCGGCGCGATCATCAATCCGCCGCAGGCCATGATCCTGGCGGTCGGTGCGGGCGAGGAGCGGGTCGTGGCGCGCAAGGGCGAGATGGTCATCCGCAACATGATGAGCTGCACGCTGGCGGTCGATCACCGCGTGGTCGACGGCGCCATGGGCGCGCAGTTCCTGCAGACGCTGCGGGCCTATATCGAGCAACCGGCCGCGATGCTGGTCTGAGGAGCGAGCCATGGCCGATACGAGCTTCGACATCATCGTCGTGGGCGGCGGGCCGGGCGGCTACGTCGCGGCGATCCGCGCGGCACAGCTCGGCCTGAAGACGGCCGTCGTCGAGCGCGAGCATATGGGCGGCATCTGCCTCAACTGGGGCTGCATCCCGACCAAGGCGCTGCTGCGCACGTCGGAGGTCTACGGGCTGATCAAGCATGCCGATGCCTACGGGCTGTCGGTCAAGGACGTGTCCTACGATCCCAAGAAGATCGTCGAGCGCTCGCGCAAGGTCGCCAATCAGCTCAGCAACGGCGTCAGCATGCTGATGCGCAAGAACAAGATCACGGTGTTCGACGGCACGGCGAAGCTCGCCGGCGCCGGCAAGCTTGCCGTCGCGATGAAGGACAAGACGAACCAGACGCTCACCTACAAGAACCTGATCATCGCGACCGGCGCCAGGGCGCGGAACCTGCCGGGCCTTGAGGCCGACGGCAAGCTGGTCTGGACCTACAAGGAAGCGATGGTGCCGCCGGAGTTCCCGAAGTCGCTGCTGGTGGTGGGCTCGGGTGCGATCGGCATCGAGTTCGCGAGCTTCTACCGCACCATGGGCGCGGAGGTGACGGTCTGCGAGGTCGTCGATCGCATCCTGCCTGTCGAGGATGAGGAAGTGTCGGCCTTCGCCAAGCGCGCCTTCGAGAAGCAGGGCATGAAGATCTTCACCGGCGCCACGGTGTCGCTGAAGAAGGGCGCCAACAACGTCACGGCGACCATCAAGGTCGGCGACAAGACACAGGAGATCACCGTCGACCGCGTGATCTCGGCCGTCGGCATCGTCGGCAATGTCGAGAACCTCGGGCTCGAGGGCACGAAGGTGAAGGTCGAGAAGACCCACATCGTGATCGACCAGTGGGGCTTCACGGGCGAGCCGAATGTCTACGCCATCGGCGATGTCGCGGGCCCGCCATGGCTCGCGCACAAGGCGATGCACGAGGGCGTGCTGGTGGTCGAGAAGATCGCTGGCGTGAAGGGCGTCCACCCGATGAACACGGCCAACATTCCGGGCTGCACCTACTGCCAACCGCAGGTCGCGAGCATCGGCCTCACGGAGAAGGCGGCCAAGGAGAAGGGCTTGCAGATCAAGGTCGGCAAGTTCCCCTTCATCGGCAACGGCAAGGCGATTGCGCTCGGCGAGCCCGAGGGCTTCGTCAAGACGATCTTCGACGCCAAGACCGGCGAGCTTTTGGGCGCCCACATGATCGGCGCCGAGGTGACGGAGCTCATCCAGGGCTATTCGATCGCCAAGACGCTGGAGACGACGGAGGCCGAGCTGATGGCCACGGTGTTCCCGCATCCGACCCTCTCGGAAATGATGCACGAGTCGGTACTGGCGGCGTACGGCCGGACGCTCCATATCTAGCCGGTCATGGACGGCCCGATAAACGATCCTGGCGACAAGGCTCCGCTCAGCCGCGCCGAACGGCATCCGGAGAAGGCGCATCGACCGGACAATCCCATTCCGCGCAAGCCGGACTGGATCCGCGTGCGTGCGCCCAATTCGCCGGAGTATGCCGAGACCAAGCGGCTGATGCGCGAGCTCAAGCTCACGACGGTGTGCGAAGAGGCGGCGTGCCCGAACATCGGCGAGTGCTGGAAGCAGAAGCACGCGACTTTCATGATCATGGGAGAGACCTGCACGCGGGCCTGCGCCTTCTGCAACGTGGCGACAGGCAAGCCGGGAGCCCTCAATCCGCACGAGCCGGCGAACATCGCCGAGGCCGTCGGCAAGCTCGGCCTCGGTCATGTCGTGGTAACGTCGGTTGATCGAGACGACCTGGATGACGGCGGGGCAGGGCACTTCGCGGCAGTGATCGAGGCGCTGCACAAGTCGGCGCCGAAGACGACCATCGAGGTCCTGACGCCCGACTTCATGCGCAAGGAGGGCGCGATCGAATCCGTCGTCGCCGCGCGTCCCGACGTCTTCAACCACAACCTCGAGACCGTGCCGCGGCTCTATCCGACGATCCGTCCGGGCGCGCGCTACTTCACCTCGCTGCGTCTTTTGTCGCGCGTGAAGGAGATCGATCCCGCGATGTTCACCAAGTCCGGCCTGATGGTCGGGCTGGGCGAGACGCGGGAGGAGATCCTGCAGGTCATGGACGACCTGCGCGCCGCCAACGTCGATTTCCTGACCGTCGGCCAGTACCTGCAGCCGACGCCCAAGCACGCAGCCCTCGATCGCTTCTGGACGCCGGCCGAGTTCGAAGAGCTGGCGGCGCATGCTCGCGCGAAGGGCTTCCTGATGGTCTCGGCCTCGCCGCTCACCCGTTCGAGCTATCACGCGGGCGACGACTTCGCGCGCCTGCGGGAAGCGCGCCTCGCCCGGCTCAAGACCTGACTCGTCGTGGCGCTCACCCGGCATGCCGAACGGAAGGTCCTTCCGTTCGCTCCCCGTCAGCTGTTCGACCTCGTGGCCGATGTGCCGCGCTATCCGGAGTTTTTGCCCTGGTGCACGGCGGCGCGCCGGCGGCGCCAGGAGAGCGCGAACATCGAGATCGACGAATTGGCCATCGGTTTCGGGCCGCTGCACGAGAAGTTCGTCTCGCGTGTGACCCTCGATCCCGAGGCGCTGACGATCCTGACCGAAGGCATCGAAGGGCCGTTCCGCGCACTCACCAGCCATTGGGCCTTCCAGCCACACGCCCAGGGTACGGAGATCGAGTTCGCGTTGGAGTTCGAGTTCCGCTCCCGCCTGCTGCAGCACACGATGCGCGTGCTGTTCGCCGAAGCGGTACGGCGCATGGTCTCGGCTTTCGAGGCCCGCGCGGCGAAGCTTTACGGTAGGCCTGCCCCGCAGACCGCTCGACGCTAGAGCGGCTTCCCATCAAGTTGAACCGCTTTGGCGGTTCAACTTGATCGGAAACGCATTGCACGAAGCGCCTCGACTGCTGTCAGCATGGTCCATTCAGCTGATTCCAGCTGAATGGACCATGTTCTAGCTGGCCGCTTTTCGTCTTTCGTGGAAAATCAACCGCTTAGCAGAGGGGGTGGTGAGACTCTGAGACTCCAGGCCCAAAAGCCTTGTGGCATCGGCATCGGACCGGTCTCAGGCCCTTGAGACTCGAGGCGTGGGAGGCTGAGACGGCTCTACACCTAACGTTCGGCCAGCGAGGTCAGCATCGCAAGCGCGGTGAGGACGGCCTGTCGGCGGATGCCGTCGCGGTCGCCCGGGAAGACATGGCGTTCGGCGATCAGGTCGAAGCCGCCACGAGCGGCGGCGAAATGGACCAGCCCGACCGGCTTCTCCGCGCTCCCGCCGCCAGGCCCGGCAACTCCGGTCACTGAGACCGAGATGTCGGCCAGGGAATGGGAGAGGGCGCCCCGCGCCATTGCCCGCGCGACGGGCTCGCTGACCGCGCCGTGGCCTTCCAGCGTGTCGAGGCCGACGCCCAGCAGTTCGTGCTTGGCCTCGTTCGAATAGGTGACGAAGCCGCGCTCGACCACATCGGACGATCCGGCGATCGCCGTCATCGCCGCGGCGACCAGGCCGCCGGTACAGGATTCGGCGGTGACGACCTTCAGCCCGCGCTGCCGGCAGACGTGCAGCACGTGCTCGGCGGCGTCGCGCACTTCATGGTCGAACATCGATCAACTCCTTGGAACTTCGACGGTGGCGACGGCTTGCGCGGCGATGCCTTCGCGGCGGCCGGTGAAGCCCAGCCCCTCGGTGGTCGTGGCCTTCACGCTGACGCGGGTCTGCTCGATGCCGGCGATGCGGGCGATGCTCTCGACCATCTCCTCGCGATGCGGGCCGATGCGCGGCGCCTCGCAGACCAGCGTCAGGTCGAGATGCACGATCCGCCCGCCGCGCTCGACCAGAAGATCGACGGCGCGGCGCAGGAAGCGGTCGGACGAGACGCCGCGCCATTGCGGATCGGAGGGCGGAAAGTGCTTGCCGATGTCGCCGGCGCCGATCGCGCCCAGGACCGCGTCGGTGAGCGCATGCAGGCCGACATCGGCGTCGGAGTGGCCGGCGAGGGCGAAAGCATGCGGGATGGCGATGCCGCCCAGCATCACGGAGCTGCCGGGAGCGAACATGTGGACGTCGTAGCCGAGGCCGGTGCGGGTTTCCATGGTCGAGGCCCGTTCGAGGTCGTCGCTGGTCGTGATCTTGCCGTTGTCGTTGGTGCTGGCAACCATCACGACGGTGAGCCCGGCACGCTCGGCGACGGCGGCATCGTCGGTGAGCGCCGTCGCCTCGTCGAGGCCGAGCGACGCGGCAGCGCGATGCGCGGCGAGCAGCTTGTCGAAGCGGAAGATCTGCGGCGTCTGCGCCCGCCAGAGATGCGTTCGCGGGATCGTCTCGGCGATCGCATCGCCGTCACCCACGCGCTTCACCGTGTCCGCGAGCCTGGCGCCCAGCACGGCACCGTCGATCCCCGGACGGGCCGCCGCGGCAAGGCAGCTGGCGATATCCACAGGCCTCACGAAAGGACGCGCGGCATCGTGAACGGCGACGAAGTCGGGGGCCTGGCCGGCGATCGCTTCCAGTCCGTGCAGCACCGATTGCTGGCGGCTGATGCCGCCGAGAACGGGCGCCGCAAGGCCCAAGCCAGCCGTGGCCACCTGGTATTGGGGCTCATCTCCTGCGGCGATCACGACCCGTAGGCCGTTGATTTCAGAGCATGCGCGAAAGGCCGCTATGGACCGGCTGAGGACAGGCTTGCCGCCCAGCAGCGCATATTGCTTGGGCAGCGGGCCACCGAAGCGGCTGCCGCGGCCGGCGGCGACGATCAGGGCGATACAAATTGGCACGGTGGCTTAGATAACATTGGCTTAGCGGCTCCGCACTTGCACCGGCGGGCGCGACCCGCTATTGCTGGCTCAATAATTGTGCACTGCACAAGTTGCCCATAAACTGATCAAACTAGATGTCCCGTCAGCCTCGTCTCAAGCCCATCGATATCGGCCCGGTCCGGATTGACGATCCCGTCATCCTGGCGCCGATGTCGGGCGTCTCGGACATGCCGTTTCGCCAAATGGTGAAGCGCGGCGGCGCGGGCCTCGTCGTGTCCGAGATGATCGCCTCGGCGGCGATGGTGCGGGAGAACCGCAAGACGCTGCTGATGGCCAAGAACTCGCCGGAAGAGTTCCCGATGTCGGTCCAGCTTGCCGGCTGCGAGCCCGAGGTGATGGCCGATGCGGCCAGGCTCAACGAGGATCGCGGTGCCGCGCTGATCGACATCAACTTCGGCTGCCCGGTGAAGAAGGTCGTGAACGGCCATGCCGGCTCCTCGCTGATGCGCGACGAGGTCCATGCCGCGAAGATCCTCGAGGCGACGGTGAAGGCCGTGAAGCTGCCGGTGACGCTGAAGATGCGCACGGGCTGGGACTCGACCAACCGCAACGCACCCAACCTCGCGCGTATCGCCGAGGAGTGCGGCATCAAGATGCTGACGGTGCACGGCCGCACGCGCTGCCAGTTCTACGACGGCCATGCCGACTGGGCGTTCATCCGCGAGGTGAAGGCGGCGACCAGGCTGCCGGTGATCGCCAACGGCGACATCAACACGCTCGACGATGTCGACGAGGCTCTGGCGCAGTCGGGCGCCGACGGCGTCATGATCGGCCGTGGCGCCTATGGCCGTCCGTGGTTCCTCAATCTGGCGATCCACTATCTGCGCACGGGCGAGCGCCTGCCCGATCCGTCGCTCGCCGAGCAGTACGCGACAGTGCGGGCGCACTTCGAATCGATGCTGGCGCACTACGGCAGCGACACCGGCGTGCGCATGGCGCGCAAGCATCTCGGCTGGTACTCCAAGGGCCTGCCCGCGTCGGCCGAGTTCCGCGCCGCCGTGAACCGAGAGGCGACGGCCGACAAGGTGCGCGCCATGCTCGCGGATTTCTTCCTGCCCGCTCTCGACCGGCAGGCTGCCTGACGATGGCCGTGCGTCCTCTCAAGCGCTCGGAGTCCGTCGTCGAGCCGTTCCCGTCGGCGATTCTCGATTCGCTGTCGGAGGCGGTCGTCGTGGTCGATGGCGTGGGCCTCGTGCACTACGCCAATCTCGCCGCCGAACAGTTCTTCGGCGTCGGCCGTGCGCGCCTGATCAGCCATCAGTTGAGCGAGTTCGTGCCGGAGGATACGCCGCTTTTCTCGCTGCTTGAGCAGGTGCTTTCGACCGGCGGCGCGGTCGCCGAGAACGGCGTGACGCTGTCCTCGCCGCGCATCGGCAATCGCTTCTGCGCGCTGCGCCTCGCGCCGATCGTCGAGAGCGACGGTCTGGTTTCGGTGTCGCTCACCGAGCAGACGATCGCGCGCAACATCGACCGCCAGATGAGCCATCGCAGCGCCGCCCGCTCGGTGAGCGCGCTCGCCGCCATGCTGGCGCACGAGGTCAAGAACCCGCTTTCCGGCATCCGCGGCGCCGCCCAGCTCCTCGAGCAGTCCGTGCCCGACAGCGAGCGCGAGCTCACCAACCTGATCTGCGAGGAGACCGACCGCATCGTGGCGCTGGTCGACCGCATGGAAGCGTTCGAGGACGGCCGGCCGATCGACCGCGGTCCGCTCAACATCCACCAGGTGCTCAATCACGTGCGCCGTCTGGCCCAGAACGGCTTCGGCAAGAACGTGCGCTTCATCGAAAGCTACGATCCGTCGCTGCCCGACGTGTTCGGCGATCGCGACCAGCTCATCCAGGTGTTCCTGAATCTCGTGAAGAATGCTTGCGAGGCGCCGGGCGACGGCGAGCGCGAGATCGAGCTGTCGACGGCCTACAAGCACGGGCTGCGCCTTGCGGTGCCCGGCCAGCAGGCGAGGGTGAACCTGCCGCTGGTCGTGTCGGTGCGCGACAATGGCGGCGGCGTCTCCGAGGAGATCCGGGCGCATCTGTTCGATGCCTTCGTGACCAACAAGCCGACCGGCACGGGCCTGGGCCTCGCGCTGGTCGCCAAGATCATCAACGATCATGGCGGGGCCATCGAATACGATAGCGAGCCGGGCCGCACCACCTTCAGGGTCATGTTGCCGTTGCAGGCCGTTCCATGAGTTCGGGCACCACCATCCTCGTCGCCGACGACGATCGCGCGATCCGCACCGTGCTGCATCAGGCGCTGGGACGCCAGGGCCACACGGTGCGCAGCACCGGCGCCGCCGCCACGCTCTGGCAGTGGGTGCAGGAGGGCGAAGGCCAGCTCGTCATCACCGACGTGGTGATGCCCGACGAGAACGGCCTCGACCTCGTGCCACGCATCC
>DATJWN010000190.1:0-3622 GCA_035501235.1 Reyranella sp. | reverse complement strand
ACAAGATCTTCTATGCGGCCGCCTCCGGCGTGAACATGCCGATCGTCTATCTCGGCTCCAAGACCGGGCGCGACGGCATCCACGGGGCCTCGATGGCGTCGGCCGAGTTCGACGATGATTCCGCCGAGAAGCGCCCGACCGTGCAGGTGGGCGATCCTTTTGCCGAGAAGCTGCTTCTCGAGGCGTGTCTCGAGATCATGGCCAAGGGCTGCGTGATCGCCATCCAGGACATGGGTGCGGCAGGATTGACCTGCTCGGCGGTCGAGATGGGCGCCAAGGGCGATCTCGGCGTCGATCTCGATCTCGACGCGGTGCCGACGCGCGAAACCGGCATGAGCGCCTATGAGATGATGCTATCGGAAAGCCAGGAGCGCATGCTCATGGTGCTCAAGCCCGAGAAGGAAAAAGAGGCCGAGGCGATCTTCCGCAAATGGGGCCTCGATTTCGCTGTGGTCGGCTACACCACGCCGAGCAAGCGCTTCCGCGTCAAGCATGGCGGCAATCTCATGGCCGACCTGCCGATCAAGGAACTCGGCGACGAGGCGCCGGTCTATGACCGTCCGCATGTGGCCTCGCCTGGGCTGCCGGTCATCCACGCGCGCGAGATCACGCCGCCGATGAGCATCGCGGCCGCCCTGCAAAAGCTGATCGGAACGCCCGAGCTCTGTTCCAAGCGCTGGGTGTGGGAGCAGTATGATCATGTCATTCTCGGCAACACCGTGCAGCGTCCGGGCGGGGATGCGGCGGTGGTGCGGGTGGAGGAGGGGCCGAAGGGCCTCGCGCTGACCGTCGACGCGACGCCGCGCTATTGCGAGGCGGATCCGTTTGAAGGCGGCAAACAGGCGGTGGCCGAGGCCTGGCGCAACATCACGGCCGTCGGCGGACGGCCGCTTGCGATCACCGACAACCTCAATTTCGGCAATCCGGAGCGGCCCGAGATCATGGGCCAGTTCGTCGGCTGCCTGAAGGGCATCTCGGAAGCCTGCCGGGCGCTGGACTTTCCGGTCGTCTCCGGCAATGTCTCGCTCTACAACGAGACCAATGGGCGGGCCATTCTGCCGACGCCCTCGATCGGCGGCGTCGGCGTTCTCGAGGATTTCACCAAGTCCGCCTCGCTTGCCTTCAAGCGCGACGGCGAGGCGATCCTGCTTGTCGGCGACACCCACGGCTGGCTCGGGCAATCGGTCTATCTGCGCGACATCTGCGGCCGCGAGGAGGGCGCGCCGCCGCCGGTGGATCTTGCGGCCGAGAAGCGCAACGGCGATGTCGTACGCGGCATGATTCACGCGGGCACTGCGACCGCCGCACATGATCTCTCCGACGGCGGCCTCCTGATCGCGCTCGCCGAGATGGCGATCGCGAGCGGCATCGGCGCCCGCCTGTTGGCCGCACCGCCGGCGGTCGTGCCACATGCCTATTGGTTCGGCGAGGACCAGGCGCGCTATGTCGTGACAATACCGGAGACGGAGGCTGGGCTGGTGCTCGCCAAGATGCGCGGTGCGGGCGTGCCCTGCAGCCGGATCGGCACCACCGGCGGTGACGCAATTGTGATCGCGGGCGAGGAGCAGATCTCGGTCGCCTCGCTCAAGGCGACCTTCGAAGCGTGGCTTCCCGCCTATATGAGCGGCACCAGTCAGTCCTGAGCTGAGCCGGGCTCACGGCAGGTCGGCCACCGCGACAAACATGGTCAGGCTGAGGGCGGTTGCGATCAAGATTGCGGCTAGTCCCATTGCTGTGTCCTTCTTGGCAGAGTCCTTCGAGCGTGCCTCCCTGCACGCGCGAATGCAGGTTTGATGCCAGCAAGGAAAACGCACTACAGCACGTGGTTGGCGCCCGGAATCTTACGGAGCAGGATGGTCGCGCCCCAGCTCAGGAGGACCGTCAGCACAAAGGCGATGAGCGCCTTGGCGATCGCAGGCCAATCATAGTCGAACATCCAATATTGCAGCCACAGCGCGATCGGGTAGTGCACCAGGAACATGCCGAAGGCATCCGGCTGCATCGGATCGAGAATGCTCCAGCCTGAGCGCTTGAAGCGCAGGAAATAGGCCAGGATCGTGAACATGACCGCAATGCTGAAGGATGCGAAGAACAAGCCGTAGATGCCCTCATACCAATCCGGCAGATCCTCCGGGTTTCCCAGGATTTCGCGCTTGATGTAGATCATCCCCCACATGCCGCAGTAGGGAATGAGCGAGACTGCGATCCAGCCCCAGCTGCTCTTCGCCAGCCGGCCGTCGGGGGCGAGCAGCCCGCCATTCAGGTCCTTGAGGCCGATCCCTGCGCCGAAAAAGAAATAGGATGCATAGAGCAGCACGCGGCCATGCTGGACCGAGAACGGCCCGAACTCGAACCAGCTTCCCGCTCCGAAATGAATGCGTCCGGGAATGTAGAACACCGCCGTGACGGCGAGCATCACCAGGAAGAACCTTGCGGGTTCATCGTGTCCCCGCAGCGACAGGCGGTTGATCGGATCGAGTGCTGTCGGCGAGATCAGAAAGACGAGGCTTGCAACCACGTCGAAGCCGAGCAGCACCCAGAGAAACCAGACGGGTCCGCTCGGCCACGGCCCGACGGTGATGGTCGTCCACCAGAAGTCCGAGAAGCCCACCTCGGGGTGCTCGCGCAGCGAGATGGCGTAGTAGGCGATCGGGATGACAGTGAAGGCGCAAATCACGAAGGGCAGCCCGAGCCGGATCAGCCGGTCGCGCAGCTGATCGAGCGGGCCCTTGCGCGTGAGCCCCGGCCAGACGAACAGTCCCGACAGGAAGAAGAACATCGCCATGAAGAAGCTGTCGGTGGCGAGCACGATCATGTCGAAGCCGACGAAGAACTTCGGATCGGTATGGCCGAAATAGGTGTAGGGGATCACGGCATGGTGAAGCAGCACCACGAGCGTGAGGAAGGTGCGCGCACGGTCGAGCGCCATGTTGCGCGTCTTGACCCGCGGTGCTGCGCGAACTTCGCCAGAGGCAACTGAATCGGAAACGGAAGTCACAACCACGCCCCCAGTCAGCTGTTGCTGACGTAAATGATGGGGCCAGCAACCGGATTCAGCAAGGCCAACTTGCCGCCACCGCCTCGGGGCAGCTCGGCCGCTGAGGCCAGATTTAGGGCGTCCATGCCATAACTCAAGCGCGGCAGCGGTATCGCGGGACGCCCCCCAGGAACTTTAGGTTGCCGGCCGAAGTTGAGTGACCGATGTCGCCGACGGTCGCGACGGGAGCTGGAGGACGATCCGTGACACTTCTGAAATGGGCGCTGGTTTTCTTCGTGATATCGATCATCGCCGGGATTCTCGGCTTTACCGGCATATCCGCGGCCTCCGCCGACGTCGCGCGCATCCTGTTTTATATCTTTCTCGTGATCTTCCTGGTGCTGTTGATCCTGGGACTGACGATATTCAGGGTCTAGCGCCCCGCCTTCAGGTGACTTCCTCGATCTTCACTTTGTCGGGATAGAAGGCCAGATGGCCTGCGATCTCGGTCATCGCGGGAAACGGCGTCTCATAGGTCCAGATCGAATTTTCGATCACCTTGCCGTCGGTCCGGATGCTGAAATAACTCGCGTCCCCCTTGTACGGGCAGTGCGTTACCCGGTCGGTTCGCTGCAACAGCTCCAT
>DATJWN010000189.1:0-4952 GCA_035501235.1 Reyranella sp. | reverse complement strand
CGAGCTCGACCACATCGAGCCGGCCCATTTGGTGCGGCCGCCGTCGAAGGTCGTGTAGCTGTGCTTGAGGCCATATTGGGTGAGCAGGGCGTCGAGCTTCTTGTTGTCGACGATCAGCCCGTCCTTGGTGCCGATCTCGATGCCCAGCGCGTTGTAGGTCTTGAGGTTCTGCACATATTGGCTGACCATCGCGAGCGGGGCGTTGGCGGCCCATTGCGCGACGATCTCTGGCTGGGCGACGCCGTCCTTGGTCAGCCAGTCGTAAAAGAAGGGCGGCTTGGTCGGGTTGGACGACCAGCCCGCGGCCGAAGCGATGGCTGCGCGATCGCCGAAGCCGGCTTTGGCGGCTTCCTCGGGAGTCATCTTCTCGATCTTGGCATCGCCCGGATTGACCGTGCGCGCCGACATGCAGCAGGCG
This sequence comes from Reyranella sp., assembly GCA_035501235.1. Taxonomy (GTDB): domain Bacteria; phylum Pseudomonadota; class Alphaproteobacteria; order Reyranellales; family Reyranellaceae; genus Reyranella. Next base: position 4,534 of record DATJWN010000189.1, on the reverse strand, counting down.
CTCATGCCATAGATGGCGCCGAACACGCCGGGATGCTTCATCGCGATGCGCCAGGTGCCGTAGCCGCCCATGGAGTGCCCGCCCAGGCCCCGCGCCGCCGGCTTGGCGATCGTGCGGTAATGCGAGTCGACATAGTCGACGAGGTCCTTGGAGACGAAGCCTTCCCAGTCGCCGATGGTCGGCGAGCTCGACCACATCGAGCCGGCCCATTTGGTGCGGCCGCCGTCGGGCGCGACGAGGATGAACTCATGGCCTTTCTTCGCCTCGTCCGCGACCGCGTCGCCGAAATGAGCAAGCCCGTCGATCTGGTCGACGTTGAAGAAATAGCCGTGGAGGAAATAGACGACCGGATAGCGCTTCTTCGTGTCCTTCTTGTAGTTGGGCGGCAGCGCGATGATCGCCTCGATGTCGGTCGGGTCGCCCTCGAGATTGCCCTCCAGCGAACGCCCATGAACCTTGACGACGTCCACATTGGCCGGCTGCTTGGCGAGCGGGGCGGGGCCGCCCGGACCCGAGGGCTGTCCGATAGTCGGAGCGCTGGTCACCATGGCCGCGAGCGTCAGGCCGGCGGCCCATTTCGTCCAAATCCGCATCATCCTCTCCCGTCTGTTTGTTGATTCTGTCCAGTTTAGTATCGCAACTTTTCGAGGGATGCCACGGCCATTGCCAGTATCGTCGGGAGCGCCTAAATTGGGGCCATGCCCGGTTCCGCGCACCGCCATCGCCACGATCACAGCGAGCCCACGGGCGCCAAGCTCGCGCAGGTGGCGCGCGCGACGCTGGAGAAGCAGGGCGAGCAATGGACCGACATGCGCGGCGACATTTTCGCCGTGCTCGCCGCGGAGGAACGGCCCTCCTCGGCCTATGACATTGCCGACAAGGTTTCGCAGCGGCGCGGCAAGCGCGTGGCACCCAACAGCGTCTATCGCATCCTCGACCTGTTCGTGACGAACAATCTCGCCCAGCGCGTCGAGAGCGCGAACGCCTATATCGCCAACGCCCATCCCGGCTGCATGCACGACTGCATCTTCCTGGTGTGCCGGGAATGCGGCGCGACCACCCATGTCGACGACGACGCGCTGACCGAACAGGTGCGCAGCGTCGCGCAATTGAGCGGCTTCAGCCCCGAGCGCCCGGTGATCGAGGTGCTCGGCACGTGCTCGAAATGTCACTGAGCGGGATTTAGTCCGCCGCCACCGCATGCTCCGCCGGGGCCGGGCGCCTTGCGAACCACACCACGCCGATCAGCACCAGGGCGATCCAGCCCGATGCCCAGAAGATATCGAGCGTCGAGAGCAGATAGGCCTGGTTGACGACCGTGCGGCCGATCGAGCCCAGTGCCTGGATCGGGCTCATGCCCATGTCCTGCATGTGGCCGCTCGCCTGCTGGAAGGCCGGCGACCATGGGCTCGCGACCTCCGACAGCCTTGTCTGGTGCAGCGCCTCGCGCCGGTCCCAATAGGTCGTCACCAGCGACGCGGCGAAGCTGCCCGCGGTGATGCGCGCGAAGTTGGAGATGCCGCTCGCCGAGGGGACGCGCTCGGGCGGCAGCCCGTCGAGCAGGATGGTGAGCAGCGGCACGAAGAATGTGGTCATGGCAATGCCCTGCAGCAGCATCGGCGCCGCCAGCGTCAGGAAGGTCGCGTCGGGCGTGTAGCGGCTGCGCAGCAGGAAGGAGGCGCCGAAGCACAGGAAGGAGATGGTCGCCATGATCCGCGCATCAACCTTGAACTTGCTGATAAGCGGCGTCGTCACGACGGCGACCAGGCCTGCCGGCGCCGCGACCAGCCCCGCCCAGGTGGCGGTATAGCCCATCTGGGTCTGCAGCCAGAGCGGGAGCAGCAGGTTGTTGGCGAAGAGCAGGGCATAGCCCAGGCACAGGGCCAGCACGCCGAGCGCGAAGTTGCGCCGGCCGAAGAGGCTCAGGTCGACCGCCGGCTGGCCTTCGGTCCATTCCCAGATCGCCCAGGCGATGAAGCCGATCACCGCGAAGACGGTGAGGGCGACGATCAGCGGGCTCGCGAACCAGTCGCGGTCCTTGCCGAGGTCCAGCATGGTCTGCAGGCTGAACACCCAGAAGGTGAGCAGGAACAGTCCGACCTTGTCGATCGGCAGCTTGCGCGTCGGCGTCTCGCGGCTCTTGAGCATCGTCCAGGTGATGAAGCCGGTGATGAGGCCGAGGGGGACGTTGATCAGGAAGATCCAGCCCCAGTGATAATTGTCGGAGATATAGCCGCCGAGCACGGGCCCGAAGATCGGCGCGGCCAGCGTCATCGCCGACCAGATGCCGAGCGCCGAACCGCGCTTCTCGCTCGGGAAGATGGCGAGCAGCAGCGCCTGGCTGCCGGGGATCATCGGCCCGGACATGCCGCCCTGCAGCACGCGGAACACGACGAGGCTGGGCAGGCTCCAGGCGATGCCGCAGAGCAATGAGGCGGCGGTGAAGGCGAGCACCGAAACGGTGAAGGTGCGCACCACGCCGAAGCGCTGCATCAGCCAGCCGGTCAGCGGCACGGTGACGCCGTTGGCGACGGCGAAGGCAGTGATCACCCAGGTGCCGGCGCTGGTCGAGACGCCCAGGCTTCCCGAGATGGTCGGCAGCGAGACGTTGGCGATGGTCGTGTCGAGCACCTGCATGAAGGTGCCGAGCGCCAAGGCGAAGGCGGCGAGCCCCAGCGCGGGGCCGCGCAGGGGTGCCATGTCGCTCACTTGGCCGACCCACCCAGATTGGCGGCGATGATCTTCCGGACCAGCGCGTCGACCTGCGGACCGCCGTCGAGGCTCTGCTGCGTGCCGCCGGCGGGGGCCGTTGCGGAAGCGACCAGCGGGCCGGAGCGATCCGATGTGTCCACCGTCACCTTGGCCGAGAGGCCGATGCGCAGCGGATGGGCCTGCAGCTCCTTCGGATCGAGCGCGATGCGCACCGGCACGCGCTGCACGATCTTGATCCAGTTGCCCGAGGCGTTCTGCGGCGGCAGCAGCGAGAAGGCATTGCCGCTGCCCGCGCCCATGCCGATCACCTTGCCGTGGAAGGTGACCTTGCTGCCATAGACGTCGGCCTTGATGCTGACCGGCTGGCCGACGCGCAGGTCGGCAAGCTGGGTTTCGCGGAAATTGGCGTCGATCCAGACACTGTCGAGCGGCACGACGGCCATCAGCGGCGTGCCGGCGGCGACCTGCTGGCCGAGCTGGACATTGCGCTGGGCGACGATGCCGGCGACGGGTGCCTTGATGGTCATATAAGCGCGGTCGATCGCGGCCTTGCGCACTTCGGCGATGGCGGCGAGCACCTGCGGATTATTGGCGACATCGGTGCCGGCGACGGTGCTGGCGGCCTGGCCGCGACGGGCCGAAGCGAGGTCGAGCGCGGCGCGGGCAGCCGAGACGGCATCCTGCGCATGGCTCAGTTCCTCGCCGGAGATGGCGCCGGAGGCGGCGGCTGTGCTGCGCCGGCTATAGTCGGCCTGGGCGCGGGCGAGGTCGCTCTGCGCCTTGGCGATCTCGGCCGATCCCTCGGCGACCGCCGACTGGCCCGAGCGCACGTCGCGCACTGCCTGGCCGAGCTTGGCCTCCGCGGCGGCGAGCGCGACATCCTGCTGGGCCGGGTCGAGATCGATCAGCGTATCGCCCTGCGCGACGCGCTGGGTATTGTCGGCATGGAGCGCGAGCACGGTGCCGCCCTGCCGCGCAGTGATCGAAACGATATTGCCGCCGACATAGGCGTCGTCCGTGTCCTGCACGGGCGGCGCGAGCAGCCGCGAGACGCCATAGCCGAGCGCGGCGAGCAGGATGAGGATGCCGAGCGCGATGAAGCCGATGCGGCGCGCGCGCGGCTTGCCGGCTGGGGGTGCCGAGGGCGCAGCCGGAGGGGGTGCGGCGCGCTCCTCGGCAATGTCGAGCAGCTCCTGTGAGATGGATTCATCGTCAAATTGATCGCGGACATAGTCAGTCATGACCGGGTCCTCCCTGTCTGGGCGGCCGCCTGGGCCGCATTGTCTGAATTGAAGCCGCCACCGAGAGCGGCGATGAGCTGGATGCGCCTGTCGAGCGCCTGTGCCTGGAGATCGACCAGCGCCTGCTCGGCCTCGAGCAGGCGGAAGCCGGAATCGACGGTGTCGAGGCGCGAGCCAAGGCCGGTGTCGACGCGGACCTGGTCGAGCCGCGCCGTCTCGCGCAGGCCGCTGACCACCCGGGCTTGCGCGGCAAGATCGCGGTCGCTCGTCTGGACGCCGGTCTGGGCATCGGCGGCGTCGCGCACGGCCCGGACCAGCGCGCCATCATAGGCGGCAATGGCCTGGTCGATGTTCGCGGTCGCGCCCTTGTACTGGGCCTTGAGACGTCCACCCTCGAAGATCGGCAGGTGGATGGCCGGGCCCACGCCGAACTCGGCCGAGCCGGGCTTGAACGCATTGTCGAGACCGAGTGCCAGCGTGCCGGCCAGCGCCTGGATGCTGACATTGGGATAGAAATCCGCCCGGGCGACGTCACGGCCCGCCGTTGCGGCATCAATCCGCGCCTCGCCGGCGAGCAGGTC
>DATJWN010000188.1:0-2918 GCA_035501235.1 Reyranella sp. | reverse complement strand
ACCTTGTTGAGGTCGACCTCGACCGGCTTGTCGAGCAGAATCGTGACCGTGGACGGGAAGGCGATGACCAGCAGCACCATGATCGCCTGCAGCCCGATCCAGGGCATCGCGCCCCAATAGATGTCGGAGCTCTTGACCTCCTTCGGGGCCACGCCGCGCAGATAGAACAGCGCAAAGCCGAAGGGCGGGTGCAGGAACGAGGTCTGCATGTTGACGCAGAGCATCACGCCGAACCAGATCAGCGCCGGCCCGTCGCCCACCACCGGCCCCAGGATCTTCTGCGCAATCGGCGCGATCATCGGCAGGATGATGAAGGCGATCTCGAAGAAATCGAGGAAGAACGCCAGGAAGAAGATGAAGAGGTTGATGAAGATCAGGAAACCCCACACCCCGCCGGGCAGCGAGGTCAGCATGTGCTCGAGCCATACGCCGCCGGAGACGCCAAGGAACACCACCGAGAAACAGGTCGAGCCGATCAGGATGAAGGTGACCATGGTGGTGATGCGCATGGTCGTCTCATAGCCCTGCTTGATCAGGTTGCGCAGGTCGGGGATGCGGGCGGCCTCGACGCAGATCCAGGCCACCGCGAAATAGGTCACCGCGAAGGCGATCCTGAACAGGAAGTTCTCGGTGAAGATGATCGCGATGATGGTGCCGATGCCGGCGGCGATCACGCCGATGATCAGGAGCTTGCTGCCGGTGCGGCTGAAATCCTTGTGGTGGATGGCGGCGAGCACGATGGCGCCGACCGCGCCCATGGCGCCGGCCTCGGTCGGCGTGGCAAGGCCCATCATCATGGTGCCGAGCACGACGAAGATCAGGACGGCGGAGGGGATGATGCCGAGCAGGCATTTGCGCCACAGCGGCCAGCCGGTCAGCGTGCGCGCCTCCTTCGGCACCGGCGGCACATGGTCCGGCTTGAAGATGCCGAGCACGAAGGTGTAGCCGGCGAACAGGACGATCTGGAACACCGAAGGGCCCCAGGCGCCGAGATACATGTCGCCGACCGACTTGCCGAGCTGGTCGGCGAGCACGATCAGGACCAGCGAGGGCGGCACCAGCTGGGTGATGGTGCCGGAGGCCGCGAGCACGCCGGTGATGTAGCGCATGTTGTAGCCGTAGCGGATCATCACCGGCATCGAGATCAGCGCCATGGCGATGACCTGCGCCGCCACCGTGCCGGTGATGGCGCCCAGGATGAAGCCGACGATGATGACGGAATAGCCGAGGCCGCCGCGGATCGGGCCGAACAATTGCCCCATGGAATCCAGCATGTCCTCGGCCAGCCCGCAGCGTTCCAGGATCGCGCCCATGAAGGTGAAGAAGGGAATCGCGAGCAGCAGCTCGTTGGAGAGCACGCTGCCGAACACGCGTCCCGGGATCGCCTGCAGGAAGTTGAGGTCGAAAAAGCCGAGATGGATGGCGAGGAAGCCGAAGGACAGGCCGACGGCGGCGAGGGTGAAGGCGACCGGGAATCCGATCAGCATCGCCAGAACCAGGCCGCCGAACATCAGAGGCGGCATCATTTCCAGCGTGATCATTGGGTCGGCCTCTCATACTTGGCGTCGATGGTCACTTCGCCCTTGAGTGCTGCGATGCGCTTGATGACCTCGGAGACGCCCTGCAGCGCCAGCATCACGAAGCCTGAGGGAATGACGAACTTGATCGGCCAGCGCACGAGGCCGCCGGCATTGCCGCTCATCTCGCCCACCGAATAGGACTGCATGAAGAACGGCCAGGAGAGATAGGCGAGCAGCAGGCAGGCGGGGATCAGGAAGAACAGGGTGCCGATCATGTCGAGCCAGAGCTGGCCGCGCTCGGACAGGAACAGGTAGAAGATCTCGACCCGCACATGCTCGTTCCGCTTGAAGGTGTAGGAGGCGCCGAACATCACGAGGATCGCGAACATGTACCATTGCGCCTCGAGCCAGCCGTTCGAGGAATAGTCGAAGGCGTAGCGGATCATGGCGTTGCCGGCGCTGAGCAGGCAGGCGAACAGCACCATCAGGTTGCAGACATAGCCGATCTTTTCGTTGATCAGGTCGATAGCCGTGCTGACGGCCAGCAATGGGCGCATCGTGTTCTCCGCAGGCTGAGCCGTCTATGCGGCCGCGCCGTTAACTGCAAACGGGCATCGCTTCGCGGCGGCGCGCGGACGCACGCAGACGCGATTCACCTGTCGGAGTGATTGCAAGATGCCAGTCCCTCCCCACGTGAACCTTCCCCCGCTTCTTGGCCGCGCAATTGCCGCGGCGACCTTTTTCCGGCCGAGCAGAGATGGAAGCAAGGGCACGTAAATCAGCGCGTCATGCCGCCGTCAATCGGAAAATGGGCAAATCGGCCCCTATCCAACCCGTTGTCGGGCTTTGGCAAATCGAGCGGCACAAGAGGCGAGCGGCCTGTGCTCCCTCTCCCCGTCCTTCACGGGGAGACGGTCGGGGTGAGGGGCTCTTCCGCGCATAAGGTGGCCGCGGAACGCGCGGAGATTCCCCCTCACCCGGATCGCGCGTTGCGCAATCCGACCTCTCCCCGCAGCGGGGCGAGGTGCAGCGAATGCGTGGCTGCGGCTCGCTCAACAACCGGCTCAACCGCCGGTCACGCTCATGTGGCGTGAGACGCTGGGGCGGTTGTGGCGGCGGTCGATGATGAAATCATGGCCCTTGGGCTTCAACCCGATGGCGCGATCGATCGCGGCAGCCAGGATCTCGTCGTCGGCGGAGGCGCGCAACGGCTTGCGCAGGTCGGCGGCATCCTCGTGGCCGAGGCAGGTATGCAGGGTGCCGGTGCAGGTGATGCGGACGCGGTTGCAGGCCTCGCAGAAATTATGGGTCATCGGGGTGATGAAGCCGAGCTTGCCGCCGGTCTCGCTGATGCGGACATAGCGCGCAGGTCCGCCGGAGCTCTCGTCGAGGTCGGTC
>DATJWN010000187.1:0-59512 GCA_035501235.1 Reyranella sp. | reverse complement strand
ACCGGCCTCGCCGATTGCCTCGGCCTCGACGAGGGCCAGGTCCGCATCGTGTCGCCCGATGTCGGCGGCGGCTTCGGCTACAAGGGCATCCTGCTGCCGGAAGAGGTCGTGCTGGCGCGCATCGCCATGATGCTCAACCGGCCGGTGCGCTGGCTGGAGGATCGCTTCGAGCAGCTCTCCGCCAGCGCCAACTGCCGCGAGCACTATTACGACCTCACCGCCTGGGCCGACAAGGACGGCAGGCTTCTCGGCGTGTCGTGCGACGCAATAGTCGATGCCGGCGCCTACTCTTCTTATCCGTTCGGTGCCTGCCTCGAGGCGGCGCAGGTGCAGTCGATCCTGCCGGGACCTTATGTCCTGCCCAAGCTGCGCTGCCGCACGGTCTCCGCCTGCACCAACAAGCCGCCGATCCTGCCTTATCGCGGCGTGGCGCGAACCGGCGTGTGCTACGCCATGGAAACGACGCTCGATGCGTTGGCCCGCAAGCTCGGCATGAGCGGCGAGGCGATCCGGCACGTCAACCTGGTGCCACCCGAGGCGATGCCGTACCGCAATCTCGTGGGCAAGGTGTTCGACAGCGGTGACTATTCGGAATCGCTGCGTCGCGCGGTGGCCGCGATCGATGTCGCTGGCGTGCGCAAGCGTCAGGCGGCCGGCGAGACCGTGGGCCTCGGCATCTCGACCTTCTGCGAGCAGGGCGCGCACGGCACCTCGGTCTATCACGCCTGGGGCATTCCCTTCGTGCCGGGCTTCGAGCAGGCCTTCGTGCGCTTGAGCCCCGACGGCGTGCTTGAGGTGCGTGTCGGCCTGCACAGCCACGGCCAGGGCATGGAGACCAGCCTCGCCCAGGTCGCCCACGAGATCCTGGGCGTCCACCCCGACAAGGTCCGCCTGGTGCTTGGCGATACGGCACTCACGCCTTACTCCACGGGCACCTGGGGCAGCCGCGCCGCTGTCATGGCGGGCGGCGCCGTCGCCGAAGCGTGCCGTCAGCTCGGCGAGAGGGTGGCGGCCATCGGGGCGGCGCTCCTGCAGGTCACACGCGGCGAGGTCGTGATCGAAGGCGGCCGCGTGCGCCGCCGTGATTCGGACAGCTCCGTCACCGTCGCCGATGTCGCACGCACCTGGTACCGCGCGCCGCAGAACCTGCCGCCCGATGTCGACAAGGGCGGCCTCGAGGTGACGGCGGGCTACCGGCCCGATCCCGACACCGGCACGCATTCCTATGCGGCACATGCCGTCGTCGCGAAGGTCGACACCGAGACCGGCGCCGTCGCGCTCGAGGACTATGTCGTTGTCGAGGACGGCGGCAAGCTGCTGAACCCGATGATCGTCGACGGCCAGGTGCTGGGCGGCCTGGCTCAGGGCATCGGCACGGCGCTCTACGAGGAGATGCCCTATGACGGCGACGGCCAGCCGCTCGCCGCGACCCTGGCCGACTATCTGCTGCCCGGCACGACCGACGTGCCGATGGCGCGGCTCGACCACATGGAGACGCCAAGTCCCTGGACGACCTTCGGCCAGAAGGGCATCGGCGAGAGCGGCGCCATCGGCCCGCCGGGCGCGATCATCAATGCCATCAACGATGCGCTGGCCAGCATCGGCGCCGAGGTGACCGACCTGCCGGCGACGCCCGAGAGGGTGCTCGCGGCCATTCAGGCGGCGCGCGCGTGAAACCGGCGGCTTTCGACTACGCCCGGCCAAAGAGCTGGGACGAGGCGCTGAAGCTCATCGCCGACGGCGCGCGTCCGGGCGCGGGCACGCAGTCGCTCGGGCCTCTGCTCAATTTCCGCCTCGCCCAGCCGCCCACCATCGCCGATCTGCGCCATCTGCCGGACTATGCTGGCGTGACGGTCGTGGGCGATGTGCTGCGCATCAGTGCCGGCACGACGCATGCCGCCATCGAGGACGGCGTCGTGCCCGGCCGCCTCGGCGAGATCATGGCGGCGACGGCGCGGCGCATCGCCTATCGCCCGGTGCGCAATCGCGGCACCATCGGCGGCAGCCTGGCCCATGCCGATCCCGCGGCCGATTGGGTCGCCGTGCTGCCGGCGCTGGGCGGTACCGCGATCGCGCTCGGCCCCAAGGGCGAGCGTCGCCTGCCGCTTGGCACCTTCGTGCTCGGCATCTTCGAGACGGCGCTGGCGCCGGACGAATTGCTGCGTGCGATCGAGTTGCCGGTGCTGCCGGCCGAGGCGCGCTGGGGTCACTGGAAGTTCTGCCGCAAGGTCGGCGAGTTCTCCAAGGCGACGGCCTGCGTGCTGCGCGTGCCGGGCGCGAAACCGCGCGCCGTGCTGGCCGCGCTCGATGGACCGCCGCTGGTCATCGAGGAAGCCTCGGCGCTGGTCGCCGATCCCGAAGGCGAGGCCAAGCGCATTGTGGCGAAGGTCGAGGGCCTCACGCCGTGGCGGACCGCCATCGCCGAGACGGCATTGCGTCACGCCGTGAAGGACGCGTCGTGAGCCGCATCTCCGTCTCCCTCACCGTCAACGACGAGCCCGCGACCGTCGAGGTCGAGCCGCGCGAGCAGCTGGCCGATCTGCTGCGCGGCAAGCTGATGCTGACCGGCACGCATGTCGGCTGCGAGCACGGCGTGTGCGGCGCCTGCACCGTCGAGATCGACGGCGTGCCGGCGCGCTCCTGCATCACCCACGCCGGCGCCTGCGACGGCGCGTCCGTCCGCACCATCGAGGGCTATGGCGACGATCCGGTGATGGCGGCCCTGCGCGAGGCCTTCACGCGCGAGCATGCACTGCAGTGCGGCTACTGCACGCCCGGCATGCTGGTCGTGGCCCGCGACATCGTGCGGCGCCTGCCCGACGCCGACGAAGCGCGCGTGCGCGAGGAACTGGCCGGCAATCTCTGCCGCTGCACCGGCTATCGCGGCATCGTCCGCGCGGTGCTGAGCGTGCTCGCCGACCGCAAGAAGGCTGCGGCTTAGGCTTCGGCCTCGTCTTTGCGCGTCGACCAATTTGGATGCGCGACCCAGGATTCTCTTCCAAGCATTTTAACGAATTTAAAATCGAGAGTGCCCGTCACGACGACACCCTCGTCTGCATCCAGCAACACGGTGTCGCCGATCTTTAGTCTGTATTGCTGGGCTTGCTGCTGATCGAGATTTCTGTCGCCGATCACCAGAATGTAGAGAGAGCCATCTGGATCGATCGACTGAAAATCGGTCAAGATACGGATCATTGGCGCGCTCTCGATTGTATCGGAATCTAACTTGGTTTTGGCTTGTGCGCTCCGGTCCACTATTGCCTGGCAACTCACTTCACAACCGTCAACGCCGCACGTGCCGTAGCGATTTGCAGGCGCTCGAATTCGCCTGGCTCAAGATCTCTTACGGTTCCGGGGATGATATCTGCCACCCATCCGGGAAGCCATGAGCCCGGCCGTAGAACTCCCTCACACAGGTTCCCTTCGTCATAGAGTATGACGCGGTTTCCCTTGACCAGCTTTGCCTCCAGCGCTGCCGGATTCATTATCCCGATGAATATCTGCACCGCTTGGCCGCCGTCTGGGAGACGCTCTCGCTCATTGTAGTCCACGCGGAGGGGCAGCATGTTTGTCCTATAGACCACTAGCGGAGAGGTTCCAGTATCTATTGATCAGAATGCCAGCTCGGACGAGGTAAAGAGTAATCTCCGCGCCGCTGCTGGAGACCCGGAGTCCAGGGCCATCGAGGCCGAAGCGCGGGGGCCGTGGGAGACGCTGCACGCTGGGGCAGATCGAGCGCGGCGGAGTGAGTCGATATGGCCGGTCTCACCGTTAGATTCGGTACGTTTGACGGTAACGAAAGGTCACGAGCCCAGTTGGCGGCGATGCGGCGAGCCTGGTTAGCGCAGTTAGCGCTAGTGCGCTGGCCTCGGGTGAGCCGCTTAATTTCAGTGCCGGGCCAATTAGCGGAATTAGCGCCGGTCCGCCGGACCTAGGCTGGCGGACCGGGGAACTTGTCGGCGAGGCCGTCGTAGAGGCCGATCATCGTCGAGCGCCAGCGGGCGATCTGCGATCCGGCGGTCACGATCTCGAAGCGGGTGGCCATGCGGGCCCATTGGAAGACCGAGAAGACGATGTAGTCGGCGTAGCGCGGTGTCGTACCCGAGACGAACGCCTGCTCGCCGAGCAGGCGCTCGAGCGGGAGGCAGGCATCGACGAACTGCGGCAGGGTCTCGGCGCGCTTCGCCTGGGCCGCCTCCAAGGTCATGCCGTAGACGGGCTCGCGCGAGGACCTGAAGTAGGCCGTACCTTCGGGATCGAGCACCTTCAGGAAGTCGGCACCCCACATCATGCGCGCCGTGCGCATGAGCGTGCTCTCGGCCCACAGGTTGATGAACCGCGTCGTGGCGAGCGAGGCCTCGTCGCCGAACAGCGACGGCCGGTCAGGATAGATCGCCTCGAGGTGGCGCGCGATGTTCCAGGAATCGGCGATCACCTTGGTGCCGTCGACGATGATGGGCACGAACTTCTGGCTGCTCAGTCTCTCGATCTTGGCCACGTCGGAGAAGCGGGTCGGGATGTACTCCACATCGGCCTTCTTGTGGGCCATGGCGAAGCGGATGCGCCAGGAGAAGGGGCTGATCCGATGCTCGCCCAGGCCGACCCGCTCGTACATCACCAATGCCATGTTCCCCCCCCCTCCGTTCGCCGGACATGCTAGCATCCGACCATGAGACCGAACATCGATCCCGAGGAATGGGCTGCCCGTGTCGACCTCGCCGCCTGCTACCGGCTGGTCGCGCACTACGGGATGGACGATATCGTTTACACGCACATTTCGCTGCGCGTGCCGGGTTCGGACGACCATTTCCTGATCAATCGCTTCGGCACGATGTTCGAAGAGATCACGGCCTCCTCGCTGGTGCGCATCGATCTCGACGGCAAGGTGATCTCGCCCGAGGGCGCGCACGTGAACGAGGCGGGCTTCACCGTGCACAGCGCCGTCCACGCGGCGCGGCCGGACGTGCATTGCGTGATCCACACGCACACGCGCGCCGGCATGGCGCTCTCGACCCTCAAGCAGGGGCTGTTGCCGCTCTGCCAGAAGTCGATGCTGTTCCAGAACCGGCTGGCCTATCACGCGTTCGAGGGCATCGCCTTCGACCTCGCCGAGCGCGAGAGCCTGCAGGCCGATCTCGGCCCGCACAAGGCGATGGTGCTGCGCAATCACGGGCTCCTGACCTGTGGCCGCGACTGCGCCGAGGCCTTCAGCCTGATGTATCAGCTCGACATGGCCTGCAAGGTGCAGATGGACGTGCTGGCGGCCAACGCCGCCTTCGGCACGCCGACGGAAGCGATCGCTGCGAAGGCGGCGGACCAGCTCGACTCCTATCCGCTGAAGCCGCTCGACCTCGAATGGCCGGCGCTGCTGCGCAAGCTCGACCGGCTCGATCCCGGCTTCAGGGAGTAGGCGGCCACGGCTTGTTCATGTCGTCCGGCGGCACGGCGGCCAGCAGCTCGCGCGTATAGGCGTGCCGCGGTCGGCTGAAGACCTCCTCGGTGCGGCCGCTTTCGACGATCTCGCCGCCCTTCATCACCAGCACGCGCTCGCAGAGGTGCCGCACGACGGAGAGGTCGTGCGATATGAAGAGCAGAGCGACGCCATGCTCGCGGCGGAGCTTCTGCAGCAGGTTCAGGATCTGCGCCTGCACCGAGACGTCGAGGCCGGAGACGATCTCGTCGGCCACCAGCAGCCGCGGTTCGGCGCAGAGCGCGCGGGCGATGTTGACCCGCTGCCGCTGGCCGCCGCTCAGCTGCGGCGGAAAGCGCTGCAACAGGCCCTCGGGCAGGCCGGTGTCGCCCAGGAGCTCGAGCGCGCGCTTCAGGCGTTCGGCTTCGCTCGCGGCACGGCTTCTGGCTTCGAGCGACTGGGTGACGAGATTCGCCACGCGCCGCCGCGGATTGAGCGCCGAGGCCGGGTCCTGGAAGATCATCTGCACCAGGCTGATGCGCTTCTCCCACGACGGTTCCGGCACCGTGACATCGATGCCGTCGAGCTCTATGTAGCCGGCGCTCGGCGTGTCCAGTCCCATGACAAGCCGCGCGAGTGTGCTCTTGCCCGAGCCGCTCTCGCCCACGATGCCGACCGATTCGCCAGATGCGATGCTGAAGCTTGCGTCTTTGACGGCGGTGATGCGGCCGCGGATATAGCTCTTCGCGATACCGTCGAGCTTCAGCAGGGCTTTGCCATTCGCGGGACCTGACGCCTCTGACGCGATCGTCGATGGAGCCGTCACTTCGCTCGTGCAAGCCGACGCACATCGTACCCAGTGACCAGGCGCGACGAGCGCGAGAGGCGGCAGCGACGCCGCGCAGCTTGCATCGGCGGTCGGGCAGCGCGCGGCGAAGCGGCAGCCGGGCAGGCGGCCCAGCGCTTCGATGCCCGGCATGATATCGGGCAGGGCCTGCAGGGGGCGGCGGTCGCCCGTCAGCCCGGGCATCGCCTGCTTCAGCGCACGCGTATAGGGGTGGCGTGGCGCGCCGAAGACCTGCTTCGCGGGCCCGCGCTCGACCACGTCGCCGGCATAGAGCACGGCGATCTCGTCGCAGAGATGGGCGGCGAGACGCAGATCGTGGGTGATGAACAGCAGGCCGGTGCCGTGAGCGGCCTGCAGGCGACGAATCAGCGAGACGATGTGGACCTGTGTCGTCACGTCGAGCGCTGTGGTCGGTTCGTCGGCGACGACGAGCGAGGGATTGCTCGCGAAGGCCATGGCGATCAGCACGCGCTGGCACATGCCGCCGGAGAGCTGGAAGGGATAGCGGTCGAGCAATGCGTCGGGTTCGGGCAGCAGCACCTCGGTCAAAGCGTCCGTTGCCCGCCGGCGGCGTTCGCCGCGCGGCACGCCGAGGCGCGCGAGATGCTCGATGAACTGGCGGCCGATGGTCAGGACCGGATTGAGCGCCGACAGCGGCTCCTGCGGGATGAAGGCGATGCGGTCGCCCAGCAGCCGGCGGCGCTGCTCGGCAGGGAGGTCGAGCAAGTCCTTGCCGTCAAAGCGAAAGCGCTGGGCCGTCGACTTGAAGCCCTCGGGCAACAACCCCGCGACGACGCGGCCGATCATGCTCTTGCCCGCGCCCGACTCGCCCACCAGGCCGAGGATGCGGCCGGGCTGCAGGTCGAAGCTCACATCGCGCAGCACGGCGACGTCGCCGCTGGCGAGCCGCACCTTGACGTCGAGCCGGTCGACCTCGAGCAGCATCAGCGCAGCACCGACAGGCGTTGCGCGAGCCGCGGATCGACGCTGCGGCGGAGCCCGTCGCCCAGCAGGTTGGCGGCCAGCACGCTCACGAAGATGCCGACCACCGGCGCGATCAGGCCCCACGGGGCTTCGTGCATGGACTGGCGCGCATCGGCGATCATGACGCCCCAGGCCGCGACATTGGGTTCGACCGAGAGGCCGACGAAGGACAGGATCGCCTCGACCACGACGGCGATGCCCATCTCGATGCTGATCAGGGTCAGCAGGAGCGGCGTCACGGCGGGCACGATCTCCTTCAGGATGACCTGCAGATGCGTGAAACCCGCGAGCCGCGCTGCCGGGATGTAGTCGCGCCGCCGCACCGTCATCACCTCGCTGCGCACGACCCGGCAGAAGCGGGTCCAGTCGACGATGACGATGGCCAGAATGACGTTGTTGAGCCCCGCGCCGAAGCCGACCATCAGGATCAGCGACAGGATCACCGGCGGGAAGGACATCCAGACGTCGACCGCGCGCCCGATGATCCAGTCTGCCCGGCCGCCGTAGTAGCCCGCGATCAGGGCCAGCACGCTGCCCAGCAGCGCGGCGCCCAAGGCCGCGACGATGGCGACATGCATGGCCACGCGGGTGCCGAAGATCAGCCGCGAGAGCACGTCGCGGCCGAGACTGTCGGTGCCCAGCAGGAACGCGGGATCGCCGTCGGGCGCCCAGGCGGGCGGCAGGAGCGTGTGCAACAGGTCCTGCTCGCCCGGATCGTGCGGGGCGAGCCAGGGCGCGAAGATCGCGATCAGCAGCAGGGCCAGCATCAGGCCGCCGCCCACGCGCACGCGCGGCTCGGCGAGGCAGCGGGCGAGCATCGACCTCATGCCTGGGCGAGCCTCGGGTTGAGACCGAGATAGGCGACTTCGACGATCGTGTTCAGCACCAGCACGATCACGCAGTAGATCAGGGCGATGCCCTGGATCAGCGGCAGGTCCTGATTGTGCAGCGCCTGGACCATCAGGTTGCCGATGCCGGGCAGGGTGAAGATCACTTCCACCAGCAGCGTGCCGCCGAACATGAAGCCCGCCTGCACGCCGATCAGGCTGACCGTCGGAAGGGCCGCGTTCTTGAGCGCATGGCCCAGCAGGATGCGCCGCTCGCTGAGGCCCCGCAGGCGCGCCACGGTGATGTAGTCGTCGGCATAGGCGTCGAACAGGCTCGAGCGCAGGACGCGCATGATCAGCGGCGTGATGGCGAGCGCCAGGGCGAACGAGGGGAGCGCCAGATGCTCCAGCGCGCTCAGGAAGGCGCGGCCGTTGCCCGCCACCAGCGTGTCGATCAGCAGGAAGCCGGTGTGCTTCGGAACCGTCATCTGCGCATCGAGGCGGCCGATGAAGGGCAGGAGCTGCACACCGACGCCCAGGCCCAGGATCAGCAAGATCGCCCACAGGAATTCCGGGATCGACAGCACGACGATGCTGCCCATGTCGGCGAGTTGTTCCTTCGCCGTGCCGCGCCAGGCGAACATCAGGAGCCCGCAACCGATGCCGAGCAGGATGCCGAGCGTGAGCCCCACGGCCACCAGCTCGAGCGTGGTCGGCAGCGCTTCGAGGACCAGGGCCAGCACGTCGCGGCGGAACTGGATCGAGACGCCGAAATCGCCGCGCACGATATGGCCGAGCCAGATCGCATATTGCTCGGGGATCGAGCGGTCGAAGCCCATCGAGTGGCGCAGCTCGGCCACCTCTTCCTGCGTGGCATTGGGCGGCAGCGACATGGCGAGCGGATCGGCCGGGATCAGCCGCAGCACGGTGAAGACCAGGATCGAGACGACGAGAAGCGTGGGAAGAGCGATCAGGGCACGGCGACAGACGATCCCGAGGCCGGACTGGGCCATGCTCACGCCTTCATCGTGTAGCTCTGCGGCAGCATCCAGCCATTGTCGTAGCGCGTGAAGCCCAGAGTGTCGGCGTAGGCGACCGATTTCACGCTCTGGAACAGCGGGATGGCGTAGCCCTTCTGCACGGCATAGACGCAGGCG
This sequence comes from Reyranella sp., assembly GCA_035501235.1. Classification (GTDB taxonomy): domain Bacteria; phylum Pseudomonadota; class Alphaproteobacteria; order Reyranellales; family Reyranellaceae; genus Reyranella. The sequence continues at coordinate 50,287 of DATJWN010000187.1, read as the reverse complement.
TCGCGATAGCCGGCATAGCGCTTCTCGGCATCGGTCTCGACCAGCAGCTTGCCGATGCGCTCGCCCATGTCCTCGCTCTTCCACGCGGAGAAGATCGACTTGGGGTCGAGCAGATAGCCGCCATACATCTCCGGGTCGCCCGCCGTGTTGCCCCACGGATACTGCGCGACCTCCGGCAGCTTGTTGGCGCGGAGCAGCTCCTGGTACTTGGTCGCCTCGATCACCTCGAGCTTGGCTTCGATGCCGACCTTCTTCCACATCGCGACGATCGCCTGCGCCGTCTCGAAGTCGTTGGGCGAGTAGCCGCGCAAGGTGTTGAAGCCGATCTGCGCCGGCTTGGCCGGACTGAAGCCCGCCTTGGCGAGCAGCGCCGTCGCCTTCGCCGGATCGTAGGGGAAGTGGAAATCCTCGGGGTAGCCCGGCGTGTTGTGGGCGGCGGGCACATCGACCGGGATCGCCTTGCCGCCGAACAGCGCCGTCGAGATCGCCTTCTTGTCGATCGCATGGTGGGCGGCAAGCCGCACCTCCTCGTGCTCGAAGAGACCCGTGCGCGTCACCATGAGGTTGACGATGTCGGTCACGGCATCGGTGCGGGCGGTGAGGCCCGCCACCTTGGCCAGGCGGTTGATCTCGCGGATCGGCAGGTCGACGGCCAGGTCGACGCGCTTGCTTTCGACCGCGGCCACGCGCGCCGACGCATCCTGCACGACCTCGATCGTGACGCGGCGGATCTTGGGCGGCCCTTTCCAGAACTTGTCGAAGGCTTCCAGCACGATGCGCGCGCCGCGCTGGTATTCGACGAGGCGATAGGGGCCGGAGCCGACCGGCTTGGCGAGGAAGCCGTCGAGGCCGCTCTTCTCCATGTAGTCTTTCGGCACGACATAGCTGCCGATGAAGTAGAGCCAGGTCACGGCCGAGGGCATGACCTCGCTGAAATGCATCACGGCCCGTGTGGGCGAGAGGACCTCGATGTCCTTGACCTTGCGCCAGATGAAGCTGAGGTCCAGTTTCTGGCGGCCCGCGGGCACCGGCGCCTTCAGCCGCTCGAAGAAGGTGTAGCGGAAGTCGGTCGCCGTCACCTTGTCGCCGTTGTGGAAGAGCGCGTCGTCGCGCAGCTCGAGCTCGAGGGCCAAAGCCGACGGGTCGCGGTAGCGCCAGCTCTTCAGGAGCGAGGGTTCGACGGCGAGGTTCGGCCCCTGGCCGATCGGCGAATCGAACACGCATTTGTACAGCGACTGCGCCGCCGACAGCACGCGGGCATTGGGGTCCCAGGTCGGCACGTCGGTCGGGAAGGCGATGCTGATGGAATCGCGTCCTTGGGCCCAGGCGGGCAGGGCGAACGGTAGGCCAAGAGTTTGCGCGCCGGCGAGGCCGAGGAACGCGCGCCGATCCAGGGGCGTCATCGTCCCTCCTTCGATGCAACTGGCTTGCCAGTGTGGCAAGGCGCGGTCATTTTAGCGCAAATATCCGTCGCCGAAAGGCATCCCGAGGAGACAGACGTGAAAGTCACGCGCAGGACGGCACTCCAGATGGCGGGCGCCGCCGTCCTTCCCCTCGGCGGCGGGGCACAGGCCGCGCAGGACAAGATCACCATCGCCTATCCCGCCGATGTGCCGAGCTGGGACGCGGTGGCGCACACCACGCCGCTCGCCATGCCGCTGTTCAAGAGCGTCTACGATTCGCCGCTTACCTACACGCACGACCTGAAGCTGATCCCCAACGTCATCCGCCACTGGAACGTGACGGGCGAGAAGGGCACGGTGATCGAGCTCGACTTCCGCGACGACGTCGCCTTCCACAATGGCGACCGGCTGACGGCCGAGGATTTCCGCTTCAGCTTCATGGAGCGCCAGAAGGCCGATCCCAAGCTGCCGACCGCCGGCATCTGGAAGCCGATCGAGGGCATCGAGATCGTCTCGCCGACCAAAGCCGTGGTGAAGCTCTCGCGCCCCATGCCGACGGCGCCGCAATGGTGGGCGTTCCTCGGCAGCTTCATCCTGCCCAAGAAGTACTTCGAGTCGGTGGGCCGCGAGGGTTTCCTCAAGGCGCCCGTCGGTTCGGGCCCCTACAAGATGGTCGAGTACCAGCAGGGCGCGCGCATCGTGCTGGAGGCGTTCGACAAATACTGGAACGGCAAGGCCAAGATCGCCCATGTGACGATCCAGGTCGTGAAGGACCCGACGGCGCGCGTCGCCGCCGTGGAATCGGGCCAGGCCGATATCGCCAAGCAAGTGCCGGTGCGCGAGGCGCTGCGCCTCGCCAAGGTGAACGGACTGGTCGGCCGCGTCGATCCGATCAGCGAGCTGGTGATGATGCCGGTCGCCGACGTGGGCATCTTCCACGACGCGAGCGTGCGGCTTGCCGCCCATCACGCGATCGACAAGCGCGCTCTCTCGAAAGCCTTCTTCAACGGCGTGGCGCGGCCGATCTCGATTCCCGCGCCGCCCGATTCGCCGGGCGACATCCCGGGCTTTTCGTTCGAATACAGTCCGGAGAAGGCGAAGGAGCTTCTGGCCAAGGCGGGCTACGGCCCGGCCAAGCCCGCGAAGTTCAAGTTCAACACCACGAACGGCGCCTTCGCCAACGACTTCGACATGGCGCGCGCGATCGTGGGCATGTGGCAGAAGGTGGGACTCGAGCCCGAGCTCAACGTCATCGACCTCAACCAGTATTACGAGCTCTCGCACTCGGGCCACATGCCGGAGATCACGCTCTATGCCGGCTGGGGCAACGACACGGCCGATCCCGAGATCTATATCGGTTACCAGCTCAACCCCAAGCTCTCCTTCTCGAGCTGGAAGAGCGCCGATTGCGGCGAGGTGCTCGACAAGCTGTTTGCCGAGACCGACTACGACAAGCGCATCGCGGGTTACAAGGACTTCGAGAAGTACGCCGTCGGCAAGGGTTACTCGCTCCCGCTGCTGCAGGGCGTCACTACGGTCGTTCACCGCGGCGACGTGATCTACAAGCCCTACGGCAACGGCTGGCTGTTGCCCGCCGACCTCGCACGCTCTTAGGCCGGCCCTACGAGGCGGGAAGGTACTTCGCCAGATCCTTCTCGATCGCCTTGGGATCGGCCGCGAGGCCCTGGCTCATGCCGGTGGCCATGTCGCCGGGATAGACCTCTTCGAGGCCCTTCTCGACGCCGTCGAGCGCGGCCTTGGCGGCTTCGGCCGGCGGCAGCTTGGGCGGCGGGAAGTTGCGCTCCATCTCGGTGTCGCAGGCCCCCGGCATGACGGCCACGACCAGCGTGCCCTGCGCCGCCAGCTCGCCGCGCACGCCCTGGCTCAGCGACAGCGCCGCAGCCTTCGAGGCGCAGAGCGAGCCGTACATCGGCAGGTTCACGCGGGCCAGAATCGACAGCATGTTGACGATCGCCCCGCCGCCATTGGCCTTGAGAATGGGAGCGAAGGCACGGCACATGGAGAGCGGGCCGAAGTAGTTCGTCTCCATTTCCGCCCGCGCCGCGGCGAGATCGCCCGCCGCGATCAGCCCGGCCTGGCGATTGATGCCGGCATTGTTGACCAGCAGCTTCACGTCCTTGGCTTGTCCTGCCGCCGCCGCGATGTCGGCCGCCTGCGTGATGTCGAGTTTCAGGGCCACGACCTTGCCCTTGTAGCGCTCGACCAGGTCCGCGAGCTTCGAGGGATCGCGCGCACCGGCATAGACCTTGGCCGCGCCGCGCTCCATCAGCGCCTCGACATAGGAGCGGCCGATGCCGCGGTTCGCCCCGGTGACCAGCGCGACGGTGCCTTTGATGTCCATGATTTCCCTCTATTTCTTGCCGGCGCTTTCCGCCCACTTCTTCATCAAGGTGTTCGACGGCAGCTTCTCGTCGACCAGCTTCTTGGCGGTCTCGACGCCTGCCACCGGCAGGCCCTTGGGATCGAGCGCGCCGATCTGCACCAACACCGAAGCCTGATCCCAGTAGATATGCTCGTGATAGAGCTTGCCGCCGCGGAAGTTGATGATCGCGACCAGCGGGATCTCGACATATTTGCCGGTCGGCTTCAGCCCCGGCAGCATCCAGTCGATCTCGATGTCGTGCGTGAAGCAGAACAGCATCTCGTCGACCACGCGGTCCGAGCCGATGGTGCGCGAGATCGGGATCAGCTTGGTATCGGCGGGTGTCGTCGGGATGAAGTGGTGCTTGTAGAAGCGCGACAGATCGCGGTGGCCGACGCCGCCCGTCATCACCGGGATGTGGTTGACGTAGGGTTCCGCCACCATCGTCGCCATGGTGGCGTCGACGTCGCGCGTGGCGAACTCGTGATAGGTGTGGGCGTCCCATAGCGCGCTGAGATCGAGATGCGGGCCCATCACTTTGCGAAAGAGGGCGATCGAGCGCGAATGGGCCATCATGGCCGCGGGCTTGTCGAAGGCATGCCCCGCCGGCCGCGAGAAGGCGTGGTCGACGCCGGGATAGACGTAGATCTCGACTTCCGGTCGGCCGGCGAAGGCCGCGACGATCTGCTGGCGTGCGGCCTCGGGGGCGTATTTGTCCTCGGAAGCGAAGTGCAGGACGAGTGGGCATTTAATCTTGGGTGCCAGGTCGAGCATCTTCTCGATGCCGACGCCATAGTAGCCGACCGCGCAATCGACGCCGGCATGTGCCGCCGCGAGATAGGCGAGCGAGCCGCCGAGGCAGAAGCCCAGCGCGCCCACCTTGCCCACGCATTCGGGACGGGCGCGGAGCGCTGCGACCGTCGCCTGGATATCCTCGACCGCCTTGGGCATGTCGAACTTGCCATAGAGCGCGAAGGCCTTCTCGCGATCGGCTTCGCTCAGCTCCACGCCGGGCTCCAGCCGCCAGAACAGGTCGGGCGCCAGCACGACATAGCCTTCCTCGGCATAGTGGTCGGCGACATCGCGGATGTACGGGTTGACGCCGAATATCTCCTGCAGGAGCACGATGCCCGGTCCGCTGCCCTTTTCGGGCTTGGCGAGATAGGCCTTGAAGCTGCCGCCATCCTTGGCCTTGACGTCGATGTAACTGCCCTTCATGTCGCCCTCCAAGCCTGTCGCGAGACTTTACATTTGGCCTATCATGCCGCCTAGCTTCGGCATGATCGAGCGCTCCTTCATCACCGTTCCGCCAGGGCGGATCCACGTCGCCCAGGCGGGCGTCGGCAGGCCGGTCCTGCTGCTGCACCAGACGCCGCGCTCGTGGGACGAGTATCGCGAGGTCCTGCCGCTGCTCGGCCGGCTCTACCGTGCCATCGCCATGGACACGCTGGGCTTCGGCGATTCGGACGCCCTGCCACTGAAAGACGTATCGATCGAGCGGCTGGCGGTGGCCGCGCACGAAACGTTGCAAACGCTGGGCCATCGCCGCGCGGTGATCGTCGGTCATCATACAGGTGCTGCGATCGCGGCCGAGCTGGCGGCGGCGTTTCCGGACAGCGTGTCGGCATTGGTTCTCTCCGCCAGCCCCTTTGTCGATGCCGAGCGACGCTCGAAGGCGCCCGGCAAGAAGATCATCGACGAGGTCGCAGCCGACGCGGGCGGCAAGCATCTCGCCGAGCTCTGGGCCATGCGTGCGGCCTTTTATCCCAAGGACCGGCCCGACCTGCTGGAGCGTTTCATCGTCGATGCGCTGAAGGCCGGACCGATGGCGGCGGAAGGTCATCGCATGGTCGATCGCTATGTGATGGAAACGCGCCTGCCGCTGATCAAATGCCCGACCCTGGTGATCGCGCCCACCGCCGATCCGCATGCCTATCCCAATGCGCCCAAGGTCGCCGCCGCCATCAAGGGCGCGAAGCTGGTCGAGATCGCGGGCGGCATGGTGCCGCTGCCCGACCAGATGCCGGCCGAGTTCGCCGATGCGGTGCACGGCTTCATCGCGTCGTTGCCGGCCGGCTGATCGTGGCCAAACGGCTTCCTTACGATGGCGTTGCGGTTGCCGTGCCGGTCACGGTGCCGTACCGGCGTTATTCGACCAACACGGCGCATTGGTGGATCGGTCGCGCCGTCCATGACGTCGTGAAAGGCGCGGGATTGCGGCCGACCGACATCGACGGCCTTTCGGTCGCGAGCTTCACCGTCGGTCCCGACACCGCGATCGGCCTGACCCAGCATCTCGGCCTCTCGCCGCGCTGGCTCGACAATGTGCCGTTGGGCGGCGCGAGCGGCGTGGTGGCGCTGCGGCGTGCGGCGCGGGCGGTGCAGTGCGGCGATGCGGAGTTCGTGGTCTGCGTGTCGGGCGATACCAATCATGTCGATTCCTTCCGCAACATGCTCACGACCTTCTCGCGTTTCGCCCAGGATGCCGTCTATCCCTACGGTTCCGGCGGCCCCAATGCCGGCTTCGCGCTGATCACACGCCACTACATGAGGAAGTACGGCGCCACGCGCGAGGATTTCGGCAAGATCTGCGTCGCCCAGCGCGCCAACGCGCTCGCTTTCCCGCACGCGCTGATGAAGAAGCCGCTGACGCTCGACGAATACATGACCGCGCGCGCGATCTCCGACCCGATCCATCTCTACGATTGCGTCATGCCGTGCGCCGGTGGCGAGGCCTTCCTGGTCTGCCGCGAGGACGCAGCGCGCTCGCTCAATCTGCCCTACGCGAGCGTGCTCGGCACCATCGAGCGCCACAACGCGTTCCCCGACGATCCGATCCAGTATCGCGGCGGCTGGGCGATGGACATCGACGAGCTTTACGGCATGGCGGGCATCAAGCCCGACGCGGTCGATTTCGTGCAGACCTACGACGACTATCCGGTGATCTGCATGATGCAGATCGAGGACCTGGGCTTCTGCGCCAAGGGCGAGGGCGCGGCGTTCATCCGCAGCCACACGCTGACCGCCGACGGCACCTTCCCGCACAACGTGTCGGGCGGCCAGCTCTCGGTCGGGCAGGCGGGTGCGGCAGGCGGTTTCCTGGGCCTGGTCGAGGCGCTGCGGCAAGTCACCGGCACGTCGCTCGGCGCGCAGGTGCCCGATGCGCGCATCGGCCTGGTCTCGGGCTTCGGCATGATCACCTACGACCGCGGCCTCGCGAGCGGCGCTGCGATCCTCGCGGGAGCGGGCGCATGACCAAGCCGCTCGTCCGGCCCAAGCGCAAGGATCCGCTCAAGAAGACGCGCGAGCCGCTGCTGCCTCATGGCCAGCGCAGCCGCACCGCGCTCGGCCTGACCGCGGCGGCGGCGGAGGGCCGCTTCGCGCTGCAGGTCTGCACCGACTGCAGCGCCACGATCTATCCGCCGCGCGATGCCTGCCCGCGGTGTCTCTCACTGCGCATCCCGTTCAAGGATGTGCCCAATGGCGGCACGTTGCTGGCCGAGACCACGATCCGCACCTCGATCGACGTCTATTTCCGCGAGCGCATGCCGTGGCGCGTGGGCGTCGTGGAGCTCGATTGCGGGCCGTCGATCGTCACCCATCTACACGGCGACGCGCGCGAGGGCGAACGTGTTAGGATGGAATTCAAGCTGGACCGCAGCGGGCAGGCGGTCGCCATCGCCTTGCCCGAGCGGGACACACCGAACATGGCCGACGATCCGGAATGGCGTGAATTGACCTGCGATCCCAAATTTCGCCGCGTGCTGATCACCGACGGCCGTACCGGAGTTGGCCAAGCGATGGCCAAGGCCTTGTCGGCGGCGCAGGCGAGCATCGTGTTCGTGGGCCTCGCCGATCCCTGGAAGCCGTTTCCCGGCGAAGCAGCGCTCAAGGCTATCGAGCGGGTCGAGATCGTGCCGCTCGACATGACCGACAGCGTTTCCGTCGACGACATCGCGGGCGAAATAGGCGGGCGGGTAGACATCCTGATCAACACGGCCGAGCACGTGCGGGCGGGCGGCATGATCGAACGCAAGGGGCTGAACGTCGCGCGCGAGGAGATGGACGTGCGCTATTTCGGCCTGATGCGGCTCGCCCAGGCCTTCGGTCCGGCGCTGCGGGCGCGCGGTGCGGATGGCGTGAATTCGGCGGCGGCCTTCGTGAATCTGCTTTCGGTCTATGCATTGATGAACTGGCCGGCCTACGGCGCCTTCTCGGCGACCGAGGCCGCTTGCCTCTCCGCCGCGCAGTCGCTGCGCACGGAGCTGCGGCCGGGCGGCGTGAAGGTGATGAACGTCTTCTCAGGTCCGCTCGAGACGGAATGGTATCAATCCGTGCCGCCACCCAAGGTGACGCCAGACGCGCTGGCCAATGCCGTGGTCGACGGGCTGCGGCGCGGGCTGGAGGATGTCTACGTGGGCGACATCGCGCAGGACGTCCGCACGCGCTTGGCCGTCAACCCGAAGGCCGTCGAGCGCGAGCTGGGCGCATAGGCATCGACATGGACGCACAAAGTCTCCTCGGCTTCGCCGCCGCCATCGCCGATGGCAGCATCTCGGTGGTCGATCTCACCCACACCCTGTCGCCGAGCTTCCCGACCATCGTCATGCCGCCGGAATTGGGCCAATGCGCGCCCTTCCGCATGGAGGAGATCTCGCGCTACGACGAGCGCGGGCCCGCCTGGTACTGGAACAACCTGTCGATGGGCGAACATACCGGCACGCATTTCGATGCGCCGATCCACTGGGTGTCGGGCAAGGACCTGCCCAACAGCTCGGTCGACACGATCCCCGTCGCTTCCTTCATCGCGCCGGCCTGCGTGGTCGATATCAGTGCGCAGGCCGCCGCCAATCCGGACTACGAGCTCACCGTCGCCGATCTCGAAGCCTGGGAGGCCGCGCACGGCCGCATCCCGCCGCGCAACTGGGTGCTCCTGCGCACCGACTGGTCCAAGCGATTGGGCCGCGACTACGTCAACATGAGCGAGGACGGCCCGCACTCGCCCGGCCCATGTCCCGACGCCGTGCGCTGGTTGATCGACGAGCGCGACGTGCATGGCTTCGGCACGGAGACCATCGGCACCGACTCGGGCCAAGCCAACCATTCCAATCCGCCGTACCCCGCGCACTATTTCGTGCACGGGCATGGCCGCTACGGGCTGCAGTGCCTGACCAATCTCGACCTGCTGCCGCCGACCGGCGCGGTGATCTTCTCGGCGCCGCTCAAGATTCGCAAAGGCTCGGGCAGTCCTTTGCGTGTGCTGGCCCTGGTGCCGCGCCGTGAGTGAGCCGCAGTTCGCGCCGGCCGACCGTACCCTTTCCACGATGCTGCGGCGGCAGGCCGGGCGCTTCGGCGACAAGACGCTGGCCAGGCTCGGAGCGATACGCTGGAGCTTCGTCGAGGCTCTCGACCTTGCGATGCGCTCGGCGGGACGGCTGGCGGCGGCGGGAATTGCCAAGGGCGATCGCGTCGCGCTGATCTGCTCCAACCGCGCCGAGTTCATCGAGACCTTTCTCGGCTGTGCCTGGCTCGGTGCCGTCTTCGTGCCCATCAACATCGCCTCGCGCGGCGCGCAGCTCCAGCACATCCTGTCGAATTCCGCCGCGCGCCTCGCCGTGATCGAAGCGGAGTTGTTGGGCGCGCTCGACCATGTCGATCTGGGCAAGCTGCCGCTCGAGGCGATCTGGCTGATCGATACGAGCCCGAAGGCGCCGGCGATGGCGCGGCCGATGCCGCCCTTGGGTCAGCCGCTGCAGGCGCCGTCGGTGAAGCCGGAGGAGCTGCTCGCCATCCTGTATACGTCGGGCACGACAGGGCCGTCGAAGGGCGTGTGCTGTCCGCAGGCGCAGTATTTCTGGTGGGGTCACTACACCGCCGGCCTGCTCGGGGTCGGCGAAGCCGACGTGCTGTGCACGACCCTGCCGCTGTTCCATACCAACGCGCTCAACACCTTCTTCCAGGCGCTGATCACCGGCGCCACGGTGATCTTCGAGACGCGCTTTTCCGTCTCCAATTTCTGGCCGGATCTCGTGAAGCATGATGCCACCGTGACCTATGTGCTGGGCGCCATGGTGCCGATGCTGCTGTCGCGTCCGCCGGGCGAGGAGGAGAGGGCGCATCGCGTGCGCATCGCGCTCGCGCCCGGCGTGCCGGCGCATTTCCTGGCCGACTTCAGGAAGCGGAGCGGCATCGAGCTGCTGGAAGGCTACGGCTCGACCGAGACCAACTTCACCATCGGCACTTCGGCAGAGCTTCAGCGGCCGGGCTTCATGGGCAGCGTCCGTCCGGGTTTTCATGCGCGCGTGGTCGATGCCACGGACCGCGACCTGCCCGACGGCGAACCGGGCGAGCTGCTGCTGCGTTCGGACGAGCCGCTCGCCTTCGCGCAAGGCTATTTCGCGGCACCGGACAAGACCGCCGAGGCCTGGCGCGACGGCTGGTTCCACACCGGGGATCGTGTCATCCGCCAGGACGGCTACTACAAGTTCGTCGACCGGCTGAAGGATGCGATCCGCCGGCGCGGCGAGAACATCTCGTCCTTCGAGGTCGAGCAGGTGCTGCTGAGCCATCCCGACGTCGCCACCGCCGCCGTCTTCCCCGTGCGCTCGGAGCTCGCCGAGGATGAGGTCATGGCCGCCGTCGTGCGGCGCGACGGCAGCGCGCTGGCCGCGGCCGAGCTGATCCGTTTCTGTGCGCCGCTCATGCCGTACTTCGCCGTGCCGCGCTACGTCGAGTTCTGCGAGGCGCTGCCGGCGACGGAAAGCGGCAAGATCCAGAAGTACAAGCTGCGCGAACGCGGCATCACGGAGCGGACCTGGGATCGCGAGGCCGCGGGAATAAGGGTCGCCCGGCGCTAAGCCGCGATCTTCGTGCGGATGTCGATCTTCCCCGAGGTGAGCGTGCGGTGCACGGGGCAGTGGCCCGCGATCTCGATCAGCTTGGTGCGCTGCTCGGCGTCGAGCGTGCCGATCAGCTCGATCTCCTTGTCGATCCGATCGAGCATCGAGGTCGGCTTCTCGCAGTCGGCGCAATCATCGGCGTAGACCTTCTGGTGCTTCAGCCGCACGACCACCTGCTCCAGCGGCCATTTCTTGCGCGCGGCGTACATGTGGATGGTCATCGAGGTGCAGCTGCCGAGCGACATCAGCAGCAGCTCGTAGGGGCCCGGGCCGGTATCGTGACCGCCGGCGGAGGCGGGCTCGTCGGCGATGAGCGTGTGGCGGCCGTCGAGCATGACCTGCTCGAAGGGCCCGTTACCGGTCGAGGCGACGACCACCGTGCCGGGCTGGATCGAGGCCTTGAGCGCGGCCGTGTCGCGCCGGCTCATGACATGAACCCGGAGAGGCGGCGGCCGATGATCGTCTCGGCTTCCCGCATGATGCGGTCGATCAGCTCTTTCACCGTCGGGATGTCGTGGATGAGTCCCGCGACCATGCCGCACGACCAGGCGCCCGCATCCATCTCGCCCTTGGTCATCACCTTGGGATAGACGCCCGCGACTTCCCCCAGGATGTCCTCGAACTTGATCGAGGTGCCGAGCGACTTCTCCTTCTCGATCAGCCGGTCGACGGCGGCGTTCTTCAGCACGCGTTCGGTGTTGCGCAAGGGCCGCATGATCAGGCGGGTGTCGAGCTCGGTCGCGGCGAGCAGCGCCTGCTTCACGTGGTCATGGATGGGCGCTTCCTTGGTCGCCATGAAGCGCGTGCCCATGTTCATGCCGTCGGCGCCGAGCGACAAAGCCGCGACCAGCGAGCGGCCGTCGGCCATGCCGCCCGAGGCCACGAAGGGGATCTTCAGCTCCTCGGCGGCGCGCGGCAGGAGGATGAAGTTCGGCACGTCGTCCTCGCCCGGATGGCCGCCGCATTCGAAACCGTCGACGCTGACGGCATCGCAGCCGATCGACTCGGCCTTCAGCGAATGGCGCACCGAGGTGCATTTGTGGATCACCTTGATGCCGGCGTCCTTGAGGGCGGGCATCCATTTCTGCGGGTTGTTGCCCGCGGTCTCGACGGCCTTCACGCCGCCCTCGATGATGGCGCGGATGTAGCCCGGATAATCGGGTGGCGTGACGGAGGGCAGGAAGGTGAGGTTCACGCCGAACGGCTTCCTGGTCATCTCGCGGCACCGGGCGATCTCCTTGGCGAGCTTCTCGGGCGTGCCCTGGGTGAGGCCGGTTATGATGCCGAGGCCGCCTGCCTCCGACACGGCTGCCGCCATCTCGGCGAAGCCGACATAGTGCATGCCGCCCTGGATGATCGGATGCTCGACGCCGAACAGCTCGGTGATCTTGGTCTTCATGGGATCAGGCCTCTTTGGAAACGGTTTTGAGCGGCAGGTGGCGCGGGCTCGTCGCGCCCGGCCCGCGATGGACATGGACTTTTCGCGGATCGAGGACCTCGCCGCATTTGGAACACGTCATCACCGGGTCGAAGGTCTTGCCGCAGAGATCGTGCTCATGCAGCAGCGGCCGGCCCTTGCGGCCGGACATGTGCACGTCGCCCCAGTGCACGATCGACATGACGATGGGGTAGAGATCGAGACCCTTGGGGGTCAGGCGGTATTCGTAGCGCGTCGGGCGCTGCTGATAGGCGACCCTGGTCAGCACGCCGTCCTTCACCAGCTTGCGCAGCCGGGTCGCCAGCAGGGGACGGGTGATGCCGAGGCGCTCCTGGAAGGCATCGAAGCGGCGCACCCGCAGGAAGCAGTCGCGCAGGATCAGGAGCGTCCAGCGGTCGCCGATCACCGAGACGGTACGGGCGACCGAGCAGGCTTCGTTCTCGAGCTTGTTCCAACGCATGGGCCAGACCCTAGCTCATTTGGCCGCCGCAATCGCCTCCTCGACGTCGCGCAGCCGGTCCTTGCCGAAATAGAGGTCGCCGCCGACCAGGAACGACGGCGAACCGAAGGCGCCCTTATCGACGGCGCGCTGGGTCTCGGCCATCAGCGCGTCCTTGATCTCTTGCGTCTGGACCAGCTCGAACAGCTTGTCGGCCGGCAGGTTGGACTCGAGCAGCGCCGCCTTCAGCACCGCCGGATCGTCGAGCTTCTTGGGCTCGGCCCACATGTGCCCGTAGACCTCGTCGACATAGCGCTCGAAGAGGCCGAGTTTCTTCGCCGCGAAGGCGCCGCGCATGATGGCGAGCGTGTTCACCGGGAAGAAGGGGTTGTGCTTGTAGCGTGTGATCCCGTGCTGGCGGATGAAGCGGTCCATCTCGAGCCGCTGGTACTCGAGCTTGTTCTTGATGCCGGCGAAAGCCTCAGACGGCGCGCGATTGCCGGTGAGCTTGTAGACGCCGCCCAGCAGGACCGGGCGATAGTCGAACTTCACGCCTGTCCGCTTCTCGATCCCGGGGACGAGAAGGTGGCTGAGGTAGGCGTTGGGGCTGCCGAAATCGAACTGGAACTCAACGTGGGGCATGACGGTCACCATTTCTCGCCGAAGGGGCGGATCTCGAGCTCGAAGGTCCAGGCATCGCGCGGCTGCTGGTAGAGCGACCAGTAGGTCTCGGCGACGGCTTCCGGCCGCATCAGCCGGTCGGGCGAGAGGTTGGCGAGCGCCTCGGCTCCCTCACGCTGCTTGATGCGCTCGCGTACCCAGGCCGTGTCGACTCCCGAGTCGATCACGAGATGGGCGACGTGGATGTTCTTCGGCCCCAGCTCGCGCGCCATGGATTGCGCCGTGGCCCGCAAGCCGGCCTTGGCCGCCGCGAAAGCGGCATAGCCCACACCGCCGCGCAGGCTGGCCGTGGCACCGGTGAAGAAGATGTGTCCCCGGCCGCGCGGCAGCATGAGGCGCGCGGCCTCGCGGCCGGCGAGGAAGCCTGAGTAGCAGGCCATTTCCCAGACCTTGCGGAACACCCGCTCGGTCGTGTCGAGGATCGGGAAGTTCACGTTGGCGCCGACGTTGAAGATGCAGACCTCGAGCGGCGCCTGGCGGTCGGCCTCCTGCAGGAAGGCGGCGATGTCCTCCTCCTTGCGCGCATCGAGGGCGCGCGCGGCGACCTTGCCGCCCGCCTTCTCGATATCGGCCACGAGAGGGGCCAGCTTGTCGCCGTTGCGGCGTCCGGCGTGGACGATGAAGCCTTCGGCGGCGAACTTGCGGGCGATCGCGGCGCCTATGTGGTCGCCGGCGCCGATGACGGCGGCTGTTGCGTTCCTCTCAGTCACTCGCGCCTCCTGGCTCGTTGGCGGGGAGAGTGAGTTCACTTTCAACACCTGTCAATCGGACGCCGCTCGAAGCTTCCTCCGGTTGGCATGAATTTTTCATTGTCGTTGTGTCGACCGGTGCTTGTGCGCTTTCTCACATACGGTGCAGGCGCGGCGTGGCTTTCTGGAGCCGTCGAGATGTCTCGACCTCAAAGGAGAAGGCGATGAATCAACCCGTCAAACTCCACGTCCCCCCGATCGCCGCCAACGAGGATGCGGTGGAGCGCCATGACAGGATCGTGGGCCGCATCCTCGTCGCCGTGGCGATCGTCGTGGGCCTCGCGGTCCTCTTCGTGGCCGAATCCCAGCTCGCGCCCGAAGTCCGGTTCGGCTTCTTCGAGGCGACATTCCCGTCGCCTTAGGCTCAGCCGCCCTTGGCGTAGGCCCACAGCCGGTTGATCTCGCGCGTTTGCTCGGGGCTCGCGGGCGTGATGGTGTAGAACTTGGACCGCAGCTCCAGAGGCGGATAGATCAGCGGATTGCGCGTGATGCTGGGCGGCATCTGGCCCAGCGCCATGCGGTTGGCGCTGGCGTAGCCCGTCACCTTGCTCGAGGCGGCGGCTACCGCCGGATCCATCAGGAAATCCAGGAAGCGGAGCGCATTGTCGGGATGCGGCGCGTTCGCGGGGATCGCGGCGACGCTGGTCCAGGTGAGCGCGCCTTCGCGCGGAATGGCGTAGACGACGTCGCGGCCGGTTCTCGTCGACTGGAGGGAGCGGCGCACATGGAAGATATCTCCCGAATAGCCGAAGGCCAGGCAAGCGGTGCCCTTTTCCAGGCCGCCGACATAGTCGGTCGGGTTGAACTTCGCTATGTAGGGCCTGATCCTGCGTACCGCGTCGGCGGCCTTCTCAAGGTCGCTCGTGCTCTTGGAATCGGGGTCGAGGCCCAGATAGACGAGGGCGGCGGGAAAGATGTCGAGCGGATCGTCGATCACCTCGACGCCGCAATTCGCGAACTTCCGCACGATCGACGGGTCGAAGACGAGCCGGAGCGAGTCGAACAGTTCCTTGGTCGAGCGAGCGAGGGCTGCGTCCACGTCGTAGCCGATGCCGGTCGTGCCCCAGGTCCAGGGAAGGCCATGCGCATTGCCGGGATCCTCCCTGGCCAGCGAGGTGAGGATTGCCGGGTCGAAATCTGCGAAGGGCGAGAGCTTGCGGCGATCGAGCGGCCGATAGAGTCCGTCCGCCACCTGGCGCGCGAAATAGGGCGAGGCGGTCGGGAAGACCACGTCGTGTCGCGGCGTGCCGCTCCGCAGCCAGGCATCGAGCGTCTGGTCCGACTCGTAGGTGGCGTATTCGACCTTGATGCCCGTCTTGCTCTCGAATCTCTTGAGCTGGCTCGAATCGAAATAGTCGACCCAGTTGTAAATGCTCACCGTGCCCTGGGCGAAGGCCGCCGCCGGGCCGAGCACGAGGAGTAGGAGGACGAGGAAAGACCGCAGGGCTGTCACGCCGCCGCCCGCTCCTTGCGATGCGCCTCGGCCATCTCGCCCATGCTCGTGAAGCGGAAATCGACCTTGGGCATGTCGCCCGGCGGCATGGTGGCGCCGAAGCCCTGCTGGGCATGTCGCCGCCAGATCCAGCACGTGGCCAGCTTCGCCTGGTTCGCGGGCTTGTGGTCGTGGAACAGGCTTTCGGCCGTGTGCAGGACCGACGTCTTGGCCACGCCCATGCCGTCGAGCTTGGCCAGCATGTAGTCGAAGTTCCGGAGGCTCGGCTTGTAGGAGCCGATATCCTCGGCCGTGAAGATCGCGTCGAAGGTCACGCCCAGCCGGCGGTTGCTGTGGCTGAAGCTTTCGTTGTCGACATTGGACAGGATCACGAGCTTGTAGTGCTGCTTGAGGTAGCGCAGAGCGTCGACCGTGTCGGGAAAGGCAGGCCAGTCGCCGATGCTCATCCCGTAGGCGACGCATTCGCTCCACGAGACGGCGATGCCCCATTCCTCGGCCAGCCGCTTGTAGACGATGGGCAGGAGCTCGCGATAGGCCTTGGCAGGTGTCTGCAGTTGCTGCGACGATTCATGCCGCGCATGCGCCTCCAGGATCGCGTTGCGATCGGGGCGCGGCGTCACCCTGCTGACCAGCGGCTCGAGCGCGGCGACCATGCCGCTCTCCCAGTCGATCAGCGTGCCGTAACAATCGAATGTCAGAACCTTGAAATCGTCGAGCTTCATCGGCCCTCCTGCGATTGATTAGGGTTCTACGGCCTTTTACGATCCGGGAACAGCAATCCGGGATGATCCTTGGCCCGTGAGCAGCGCCGCCTGGCGGCAATCGTATCGGCCGACGTGGCCGGCTACTCCCGCCTGATGGGGCGCGACGAGATGGGCACGCATGCCGCGCTCCGTGACCTGCGCCGCGACGTCGTCGATCCGGTCATGGCGCAGCATGGCGGCCGCATCGTGAAGTCGACGGGCGACGGCGTGCTGGCCGAGTTCCCGAGCGTCGTCGACGCTGTCCGCTGCGTGGTCGAGGTTCAGACGACCATGGCCAAGCGCGCGGCCGACATGCCGGCCGACCGGCGCATCGTGTTCCGCATCGGCATCAATCTCGGCGACGTGATCATCGATGACGGCGACATCTACGGCGACGACGTCAACATCGCGGTCCGCTTGCAGGAGATCGCGATGCCGGGCGGCGTCTGCATCTCGGGGCGCGTGCATGACGATGTGCGCGAGCGCGTGGCCGTGCCGTTTCGCGATGGCGGGCAGCGCGACCTGAAGAACATCACGCGGGCGGTTCAGGTCTGGCACTGGCTGCCGGCCGATGCCGTCATGCCCGCGGTGGCGAGGGGCGAGGGGCCGCTGGCGCTCCCCGACAAGCCATCGATCGCCGTGCTGCCCTTCACCAACATGAGCGGCGACGCCGACCAGGAGTATTTCACCGACGGCATCACCGAGGACATCATCACCGAGCTGGCGCGCTTCCACGAGCTGTTCGTCATCGCGCGCAACAGCACCTTCTCCTACAAGGGCAAGTCGCCCGACATCCGCCAGGTCGGCCGCGAGCTCGGCGTGCGCTACGTGCTGGAAGGGTCCATCCGCAAGTCCGCCAACCGGGTGCGCGTGACCGGCCAGCTGATCGACGCGCTTTCGGGCGCCCATATCTGGGCCGAGCGCTACGACCGCGTGCTGGAGGACGTCTTCACGGTCCAGGAGGAGCTCACCTGGAGCATCGTGCGCGCGATCGCGCCGCACATCCTCGAGGCAGAGACCGCCAAGGTGGCGCGCCGCCGGCCGGAGAATCTCAGCGCCTACGAGATCGCCGTGCGCGCCAATGCCAAGGTCTGGGAATCCTGGGTCAAGTCCGACGCCCTCCTGCGCGATGCCGGCATCGCCGATGCCCGGGAGGCGCTGGCGATCGATCCGCACAGCACCGTCTCCTATGGCGCGGTCGCTTTCGCCCAATGGCAGCACCTCGCCTTCTCCACCGCGACCGATCGCGCGGCAGCCTGGCGGGACGGCATGACGGCGGCGGAACGGGCGATCGAGCTCGATCGCGATTACGCCTTCGGCCATTCGGTCCGCGGTCTGCTGCTCGCCTTCGCCACCGACCGCGACCGCATCGACGATGCCCTGGCAAGCGTCCAGCGCAGCCACGAGCTCAATCCGCACACCACGCCGTCGCTCAGCGCGCTTTCGTTCATCGAGACGGTGTCGGGCAATCCCGAGAGCGCCATCGAGCACCTGCAGGAAGCGCTGCGACTGAGCCCACGCGATCCGCAGCGCCCGACCTTGTTCCTGAACCTCGCCATGGCCTGCGAGTGCGCCCGCCGCTATGCCGACGGCGTCGCCTATGCCACGACCGGCATCCGCGAGGCGCCGCATCTCGCCACGCTCTACGCCCATCTCGCGGTCAATCTCGTGGGGCTGGGCGACATCGCCAAGGCGAAGGCCGCCCTCGCCGAGGCGACGCGCATCGCGCCGGGGCAGGTCGAGCGTTCGCTGGCGGGCTTCATGTTCCGCAATCCCGAGCATCAACGGCGCGGCACGATCTTCCTGCGCGTGGCCGCCGGCCTCGAGGAACCACACGCCGCCGACCCGCTTCGCTGAAAGCAAGGACCGCATGCCCAGGATTGTTCTTCTCGCCCTCTTGCTGATTTCCGGCGCCGCAACGGCGTTCGCACAGGCCGGGCCGCGCTGGATGACGCTGCCCGACACGCCGACGCTGCCGACGCCGCAGGAGAGCGGCACCGCGCCGGTAAACGGCGCCGCGATCTGGTACGCGACCTTCGGCAACGGACCGCCGGTGATCCTGCTGCATGGCGGCCTCGCCAACTCGAACTACTGGGGCCACCAGATCCCGGTACTGGCGCAGAAGTACAGGGTGATCGTGATCGACAGCCGTGGCCACGGCCGCAGCACGCGCAGCGCCGAGCCTTACGGCTACGACCTGATGGCAAGCGATGTGCTGGGTGTCATGGACCATCTGCATCTGCCCAAGGCCGCGATCGTGGGCTGGAGCGACGGCGCCATCATCGGGCTCGACATCGCCATCAACCATCCCGAGCGCGTATCCCGGCTCTTCGCCTTCGCGGCCAACTCAGATCCCAGCGGCGTGAAGGATGTCGACAAGAGCCCGGTGTTCCAGAAGTTCATCGCCCGCGCCGAGAAGGAATACGAGGCGCTGTCGGCGACGCCCAAGGACTACAAGCGCTTCCTGGGAGAGATCAGCCATATGTGGGAGAGCCAGCCGCACTGGACAGTGGCCGACCTCGGCAAGATCAAAGTGCCGACCTGGATCGTCGATGCCGACCACGACGAGGCGATCAAGCGCGAGAACACGGAGCTGATGGCCGGTGCAGTCCCGAATGCGGGTTTGCTGCTGCAGCCCGAGGTCAGTCACTTCTCGATGCTGCAGGCGCCCGAGCAGTTCACCGCCGATGTGATGCGCTTTCTGGCCCGTTGAATTGGGCCCGTCGAGCGGAATTGGAATTTCGTCCGGGAAGGCTCCACAATGGCGCCGTTTCGCAAGGGAAGGGAAATGCCTGAGATGGCCGAATTGTCCGAAGATATCTTCGCCGAGCTGCGCAAGATCGATACGCCCACGATCACCAACGTGGTGGCGACCTATCCGAAGAATCCGCTGTGTCTTGGGCTCTACAATCCGTGGACGGAGAACTGGTACACCGACAGCACGATCCGTTGCATCTATCCGGAACTCGGCCCGACCGTCGGCTATGCCGTGACCTGCGTCTACGGCATGCCCGATCCGAACTTCGCCGGACGCCTCTCCTTCATGGACGTGGTCGACGCGCTCGATGCGATGAAGAAGCCGACCATCCTGGTGATCCAGCAGAAGTGGCCGGACGACATCATGAAGAAGGCCGGTCTCGCGGGCGAGATGATGGTGAGCTCGATGATGGCCGTGGGCTGCGTCGGCATGGTGTCGAACGGTCCCAGCCGCGACGTCGATGCGATCCGCAAGCTCAAGTTCCAGTACATGCTGGGCGGCGTCAGCGCCGGCCACGGCGACATGGCGGTGCATGCAGTGAACGTGCCCGTCTCGGTCGGCGGCATGGACGTGGCGCCGGGCGACCTTATCCATATGGACGAGAACGGCGCGGTGAAGTTCCCGCCGCACCATGCGCCCGCGATCGTGAAGAACGCCAAGGCGATGCTGGACGACGAGGCGCGCCGGCTGGTGCATCTGCGCAAGGCCCGGAGCGCCGCCGAGGTGCGGGCAGCCAATTCGGGCGGCGCCTACACCCAGCCGAAGAAATAAGGGGGAGACCATGGCCGAGCTTTCCAAGGACCTGCGCGAGACGCTTGCCAAGGTCGGTACTTCGACACTCACCGGCGTGCTGAACCGCCGGGGCCTCAAGAGCATGACGCTGTTCGACGTCCACCCGATGCGGCCCGAGCAGCCGGCGATGGTGGGCATCGCCTACACGATGCGGTTCATCCCCTCGCGCGAGGACATGGACGGACCGACTTCCAAGAACCGTTCGATGATCCAGCCGCAGGCGATGGAGGAATGTCCGCCGGGCCACGTGCTGATGATCGACAGCCGGGGCGATTCGCGCGCGGCCTCGGCAGGCGATCTCTATATCGGCCGGCTGAAGGCGCGCGGGGCGGCGGGCATCGTCACCGACGGCGGCTTCCGCGACACCAACGGCGTCTTCAAGACCGGCTTGCCGGCTTATCACCGACGGCCGTCTTCGCCGCCGTCGCCGATCGTGCATCGTCCGATCGACCTGCAGCTCCCGATCGCCTGCGGCGGCGTCGCCGTCTATCCCGGCGACATCGTGGTCGGCGACCGTGACGCGGTCCTCGTGATCCCACCCGACATCGTCGAGGCGGTCGCCGAGGAGGCGCTCAAGAACTACGAATACGAAGAGTGGGCCGAGCTGGAGGTCCGCAAAGGCCGTTCGCTCAAGGGCCTCTTTCCGGCCGCGGGCGATCAGGCCAAGGCCGACTATGAGGCCTGGAAGAAGGCGGGCGGCAAGAAGGACTAGAGCCGGGCCAGCACCTCGGTCTTGAACTTCTTCATATCGGCCAGGATCTCTGGGACGGTCGAACCGCTGAAGCCCGTATCGATCGCGCCGACGCCGAGGCCCGCGAGCGCCTTGATGTCGCTCGCGATGTCCGCCGGCGTGCCGGAGAAGAGCTTGCGTTCGCCGTCGTCGGCCTTCGCGGGCAGGCCCTCGCCCCAACGCGGGAAGCGTACGGTGACGCCGACCGACTTCGGATCGCGGCCGGCTTCGGCCGTGAGCTGACGCAGGCGCGCGATGCCGCCTGAGAGGCGTTTCAGGCTGTCCATCGGGAAGGCGGGGTTGTTCGGGATCGGATACCAGGCGTCGCCGTACTTGGCGGTGCGCCTGAGCGCCGGCCCCGATTCGCCGCCGACCCAGATCGGGATGCCGCCCTTCTGCACGGGCTTGGGCGCGAAGGTGATCTTGTCGAAGCTGACATACTTGCCCTTGAAGCTGGGCTTGTCCTTCGTCCACAGCTCCTTGAAGGCGGCGACGTACTCGTCCGTCACCTTGCCGCGCTCGTTGAAGGGCGGCGCGCCGATCGCCTCGAACTCCTCCTTCATCCAGCCGGCACCGATTCCCAGGATCACGCGGCCATTGGAAAGCGTGTCGATGGTCGCGAGCTGCTTGGCCGCCAGCACGGCCGGCCGGTGCGGGATCACCATCACCGAGGTCACGAGCTTGAGCTTCGATGTGCGCGCGGCGACGAAGGCCAGCTCGATCAGCTGCTCGTTGCGCTCGCCTGTGCCCTGGTTGGTGAACTCGCCGGTCGCGCTGTAGGGGTAGGGCGAGGCGATTTCAGTCGGGATCACGACGTGGTCGCTGAAGGTCGCATAGGCGAGGCCCGCCTCCTCGGCGCCGGTGCAGAGGCGCACGAGGGGATCGAGGGCCGACAAGGGGCCGGCGGTGGGCGCGCTGAATCCGATCTGCATGATGTTCTCCCCTTCAAGCCAAGGTCGTGCGGATGGTCATGCTGCGCTTCAAGGTCAGCGTCACGGGCGTACGCTCGGCGATGTCCGCCATGCGCTTGCGCTGCTCCTCGTCGAGCGCGCCCTCGATGTGCAGCGTGCGGTCGATGCTCTCGACCTTGTCCTCGCGCTTGAAATGGATGTCGGCGTGGACGGACGTCACCGGCCACTGCTTGCGCTCGGCATACATGCGCAAGGTGATCGCGGTGCAGGCGCCGAGCGCCGCCGACAGGATATCGTAGGGCGCAGGGCCCGCATCCTTACCGCCGAGCTCCGGCCCTTCGTCCGCCGTGATCCGGTGATGGCCGGCCGCGATCTCCGTCGCATAGTCGACCGTGCCGATGCTTGCCCGTGCGTGCGCCATGCCGTCCTCCGCGCCCGCACTGGGCGCGAGGACAGTCTAGCGATGCTTGCGCCGGCTTGCTGCCTTCTTGGCCGCCTTGCGAACGACGCGCTTGGCCTTCGTGGTGACGCGACGCACGGCCTTCTTGCCCTTGGAAAGACGGCGCTTGCTCTTGGTGGTGGCGCGCTTGGCCGCACGGCGTGCGCTCGCAACGACCTCGGCCGCGGCGGCTTCCGCCTGGTTCGCGGTAGTCACGGGATGGGCGATCGCATCGATCGCCGAGGCGACGGCCCCGCTCACGCTGTCGGCGACCGCGCCGATGATGGTCTTCTTAGCCATTGAAATTGCTCCCTTTGCCAAATTGGGCGGTCAGCCAACGTGGGCTCTTTATTAAAGTTGCGGCGCCGGATGAGGAGCGGGGCTGGCGTCATGCCAAGAAATATTGTATATCAATGAATTAAGCTATTTTCTTTCAGTGATTTCGGAGCATTAATTATGGCCGTCTCTTCCGGCCTGTCGGTTTCCACCGATCTGCCCGTCTCGCAGACGCGCTCGTCCTGGGCGTTCTCCTGGCCGCTGGTCTTCGGCATGGCAGTGTTCACGACGCTTGCCTGCCTGGGCGGCATGCCGCTGCTCGGCGACCCCGACAGCCATTGGCACGTCGCCGTCGGCAACTGGATGATCGAGCACGGCACCGTCCCGCGCGTCGACTTCTACTCCTACACCTTCACCGGCAAGCCCTGGATCGCCAAGGAATGGCTGTCGCAGCTGCTGCTGGCGGGCGCCTGGGATGTCGCGGGCTGGGGTGGCGTGGTGATGCTGGGCGCGGCGGCCTTCGGCGCGACCTTCGCGCTGCTGATCCGGCTCCTGCTGCGCGACGTGCGGCCCTTGCCGGCGCTGCTCTTCGCCGGCGCCGCGGTGGTGATGCTGGCGCCGCATTTCCTGGCGCGGCCGTTCGCGCTGGCCTTCCCCTTCATGCTGATCTGGGTCTCGGGCCTGGTCCGCGCCGTCGAGGAGCGTCGCGCGCCCAACCCGCTGCTGCTGATCGCGATGCTCTTCTGGGCGAACCTGCACGGCGGCTTCACCTTGGGCCTCATGCTCACCGGTGCGTTTGGCCTGGAAGCGCTGGTCGGCGCGGCCGACGCTACGGAGCGCAAGCGGTTGTTCTTCGGCTGGCTGAAGTTCGGCGTCGCGGGCTGCCTCGTCGCCTGCATCACGCCCTATGGGCCTGAGTCGATCCTGGTGACCTTGCGCATCTTCGAGCTGGGCGATTCGCTGAAGCTGATCAACGAATGGAAGTCGCCTGATTTCCAGAGCCAACCGATGCAAGAGCTGATCATGCTGGTCGCGCTCTACGTCGCCCTCTCGCGCGGGCTGAAGTTGCCGCTCTTCCGGCTGCTGGTCGTGATCGGCCTGGTGCATCTCTTCCTGCGCTACGCCCGCAATGCCGAGCTGCTGGCGCTGCTGACGCCGCTCGTCATCGCGCCGGTGCTGGCGCGGCAATGGCCTCTGCCTGTGCAAGCCTCCGACTTCTTCTCCCGCCTCGTGCGGCCGGCCGGTCATGCGGCCATCGCAGCGTGCCTCGCGGCGGCCCTGGTGCTGTCGGCCGGTCTGATCCGCTTCGCCGACATCAAGCCGCCGGAATCGACCCAGCCCTCGGCCGCGCTCGACTACGTGCGCCAGGCCGGCCTCAAGGGCCATGTGTTCAATCACTACGGCTATGGCGGATTCCTGATCGGCGCGGGTATCCCGACCTTCATCGACGGGCGCGGCGAGCTGTTCGGCGGCGACTTCATCAAGCTCTATGCCGAGGCGCTGAACCTGCGCGGCAAGGAATCGCTGGAGGATGTGCTCGAGCGCTACGACGTCTCCTGGACCTTCCTCGCGAAGGACCAGCCGGCGAACAAGCTGCTCGCCCGCCTGCCGGGCTGGCACCAGGCCTATGCCGACGATCAGACGACGATCTTCGTCCGCGATCGCTAGTCCTTGAGCACGATCCAGGTGCAGGTGCCGAGCGCGCACAGCCGGCCCTGCTCAGTGTAGAGGGCCGTGCCGGAGTAGAGCTTGCGGCCGTCGACGCCCAGCCGCCAGCCGACCACGCAGCAGCGCTCGCCAACCTTGGGTGGCTCGATCACTTTGGCCGTCATGCGGCCGGTGAGGGCGGGGCGCCAGTCGTCGGGATCCTGCGCCGCCCACGCGCCCGGACAATCGAGCGCGCCCCAGACGAACTCCGGCCTGATGCGGCCTTCGGCATCGGCGTGGCGGGCATGCGGCAGGTAGCAGGAGAGCGAGTGGCCGGCGCCGGTCGGTGCGCCGAACACGCGCAGGCCGTCGCCCACGGCACGGCCGCGGCCGCACACGATGCACCAGTGGAACTCGCTGTCCTCGGCGCAGCCGCCGGTCTTGTCCAATTGCATGACCGTGGCCCAGTCGTCGGGTGGCTTGGGCGGCACGAGATGATCGACCGAGGCTGCGCGTGCCTCGCAGATCAGCGTTTCTCCGTCGAGCAGGCGTAGAACGTCTGGTTCGCGCTTGAGCGCCATCGGCGTCTCGATGGGAATGGGTGCGCGGAAGGTGATCTCGACCGTGTCGCCGCCAAAGACCTGGGCGAGGCGACCGCCGACATAACCGCCATTGCCCGACAGGCGCGGTCCGTTGAAGCCCGTCGCGATGATCAACTCGTCCACTCGAAGCCCTCCGCGGCGCGGAACCTGCCGCGCCGGCGCGGCTGACGCAAGTGCGGCGCTGTGCCAAGACCGGTCGATGAACCGTGCCGTGCCCTGGCTTCTCGTGGCGCTCTGCTTCGTGCTGGGCGTGGCCAGCCGCTCGCTTGCGGATACGTTCAGCGTGTTCGTGCCCGCCCTGCAGACCGCGTTCGAGGCGAACCGCAGCTCGGTGACGGCGATCTACAGCTTCACCCTGTTGTTGACCGGGACCGGCGCGCCCATCGCGGGCTGGATCGTCGACCGCTTCGGCCTGCGCGCCCTCACCGTGACGGGCATGACGGCATCGGCGCTCGCCTTGTTCAGTGCCTCGCAGGCGACCGGGCTGTGGCAACTCTATCTCGGGCTGGGCGCGGTGATGGGCTTCGGCGCGACCTGCGTTTCCGGCGTGCTGAGCTCGATGCTGCTCGGCCGCTGGTTCCCGGCGCGGCGGCTGGGCGTGGCGCTCGCCGTCGCCTGGTCGGCGACCGGCGTGGGCGCGATCGTCGCCGTGCCGGTCGCCCAGTACGTCATCACCAGCGCGGGCTGGCGGCAGGCCTATGCCGTCTTCGCGATGGTGAGCGGAGTCTTCATCCCGCTGGTGCTGTTGCTGCCGTGGCGCCGCATCGCCCAGGGCGCGCCGGGCCTCACCGTGCCGCACGCCTCGCGGGCCGAGGGGCCGACGGTGCGAGACGCGATCCGCGACTGGCCGTTCTGGGCGTTGGCCGCCTCCTTCGGCTTCACCTCGGTCGGCATCTTCGCGATCGCGCCGCAGGCCATGGTCTACCTGCTCGAGCGCGGCATCGAGGGCGGCTATGCCGCGCGCGCGATCGCCGTCGCGGGCTTCCTGACGCCGCTCGGTATGATCGGCTTCTCCTGGCTGGCCGACAGGGGCGGTCGCAAGACGGCGGCGATCCTGGCCTATGCCTCCTCGATCCTGGGTGTCGGCGCGCTCGCGCTGGTGCGCGGACCGGGCGACGATCTCTGGCTGTGGCTCTACGTGCTTCTGTTCGGCGGCAGCCAGGGCTCGCGCGGGCCGATGATCTCGACTCTCGCGACCCTGCGCTATCGCGGCGCGAATTTCGGCCGCATCTACGGGCTGATCAGCCTGGGGACGGGCTTCGGCGGCTTCTTCGGCGCCTGGATGGGCGGGCTTCTGCACGATCTCACCGGCGGCTACGGATGGGTGATGATCTTCTCCGCCTGCGCACTGGCCACGGCTGCGACCTCGCTCGGCGCCGAGGCGGGTGCGCGCGAGCGGCTCGCCGGGAGCGGACGATGAGGATCGCGTTCTACATCGACTACAAGAGCCCCTACGCCTATCTCGCCAAGGACCCTGCCTATGCGCTGGAGCGCGAGACGGGAGTCACCATCGACTGGCTGCCGTACATCCTCGACATCCCGGCCTATCTCGGCAGCGCCAAGGTCGACGGCGAGGGCAAGGTGCTGGAGCAGGACCGCAACGCCCATCAATGGCGTCGCGTGAAGTACAGCTACATGGACGTGCGCCGCGAGGCCAATCGCGCCGGCCTCACCATCCGCGGCACGCAGAAGATCTGGGACTCATCGCTTGCCGGTATCGGGTTGCTCCATGCCAAGAAGCACGGTGCCTTCCGCGCCTACAACGACGAGGTCTTCGAGCGCTTCTGGAAGCGCGATCTCGATATCGAAAGCCCGGCGGTGCTCGCCGATGTGCTGAGCCGCGCCGGCGCCCCGGGCTTCGAGGCCTTTGCACAAGGCGAAGGCCGCGCGGAGTTGAAGGCCGTACAGGAGGCCGCCGAAGCCAAGGGCGTGTTCGGCGTGCCGAGCTTCCTGTTTCCCGACGGCGACCTTTATTGGGGCCGCGAGCATTTCGCCCGGGTGCGGGAGATCCTCGCCCGATCCTAGAGGATCGCCGTGTGCACCAGGTTCGCGACCTGATCCAAGCGCTTGGAGTGCCAGGGATCGGGGATGCGGTTGTTGGTGATGTAGGCGAACGACACGCCGGAATCCGGATCGCCCCAGCAATAGGAAGTGCCGACGCCGCCATGGCCGAAGGCGCGCGGGCTGGCGAAGCCGCCGAGGCCGCGCACATTCTCCGTCATGCCGCGGAGATGCGGGCCGAGCCCGCGATGCATCGGCATGCCCATGAACTCGTCGACCCGATCGCCGGTGTGATTGCGGATCGCGTATTGCAGCGTGCGCGGGGAGACGATGCGCGTGCCGTTCAGCACGCCGCCCGCCAGCATCATCTGGTAGAGCGCGGCCATCGCGCGCGCCGTGCCGTAGCCCGCACCGCCCGGCGCGCCGCCCTTGCGCCACTCGGCCGAATTGTTGTCGGGGCTGGGCTTGTAGCCCGTACCGTCGGCCTTCGGTTCATGCATGTCCGACGTGCGGCCGAACTCGCTCTCGGGCAGGCCGACATAGAGCTCGCGGGAGAGGCCGAGCGGCTCGGTCACGGTCTCGCGGATGACGTCGCGGAAATCCTTGCCGGTCACCGCCTCGATCAGCACGCCGAGCGTCCAGTGCGCGGTGAGGCCGTGATAGTGCACCTTCGAGCCCGGCGTGAATTCCAGCGGGAAGTTGCACACGACCTCGCGCAGCCGCTTGTGGTCGGCCCAGGCATCCTTGCCCACGACGGCATTGGGGAAACCCGCCTGGTGCGTGATGGTTTGCAGGACCGTGATGTCGCCCTTGGCGTTCTTCTTGAACTCCGGCACGTGATCGACGATGCGGTCGGAGAAGGAGAAGAGGCCGCGCTCGGCCAATACCCACAAGGCCACCGCGGTCACGACCTTGGTGTTGGAGAAGAGCAGCCACAGCGTATCATCGGCCGCGGCGCGCGGACCGGCCTCGGTCACGGCATTGCCGAAACTCTTGTAGAGCGCGAGCTTGCCGTGGCGGGCGAGCGCGATCTGGCAGCCGGGATAGCGGCCCTCGGCGATGTGCCGCTCGATCAGCTTGATCAGCCGGTCGATCTGCTCGGTGCGGAAACCCGCCGTCGCGAGGTCCGTTGTCTCCAGGGGAAAAGCGGTGCCCGTTGTGGGGCGAATGGCGGTGTCCATGAATGTCCTCCCACGTCGATCCTATTACTTTTCCAAGACACGTCGATGACCTTGCTATCGACATATTGTGTTTCCAGAAAACCTTGCCACAATGCGCGCCATGTTCGACCGGCCTCTCGACCGAATCGACTTCCCGAGTAGTCGCAGCCCACGGCGGCGGAGCTAGCCGTGACGCCGGGCCTTGAGTCCTGCCATGCGCTGGTCCTCAACGCCGACTTTCGGCCGCTGTCGTATTTCCCGCTGTCCATCTGGTCCTGGCAGGACGCCGTCAAGGCGGTGTTCCTCGACCGTGTCAGCGTGATCTCCGAGTACGAGCGCAAGATCCACAGTCCGACCTTCGAGATGCGCCTGCCGAGCGTGATCGCGCTCAAGGAATACGTGCCCGCGGCGCGCCGGCCGGCCTTCACGCGGTTCAACGTCTTCCTGCGCGACCGCTTCCACTGCCAGTATTGCGGCGGCGACTTCGCGACCAACGAGCTCACCTTCGACCACGTGATCCCGAAGTCGCGCGGCGGCCGCACGAGCTGGACCAACGTCGTGACGGCGTGCAGCCCGTGCAATCTGCTCAAGGGCAACCATCTCCTGCGCGAGACCACGCTGCATCTGCATCGCTATCCGTCGGAACCGACGACGCAGGAGCTGCAGGAGAACGGCCGCGGCTTCCCGCCGGGCTACCTGCACGGAAGCTGGCGCGATTTCCTGTACTGGGATTCGGAACTGGAGCAGTCGTAGCGCGTTCTTACGCGCTTGGCGGGCGGCAGCGCCTTCTGAGGCGCGAGAGCCCGCACGGTTCCAATTTCAGACCCTGGTCGACAGCCAGATCGCCAATCGCGAGCCCGCCTTGATGGCGGCGGTCAGCGCCGTGTAGGCGGGCGCCTGCTCGGCCCCCGAGGCCAGCGCCTCGTCCTTGTGGGCGATCTCCTCGGCGCGGAACTTCTCGACCGTCGCGCGCAGGCCGGCCTCCTCGTCGGGCAATTGCGCGGCCTGGCTCGCATAGTGCTCGTCGATCGTCTCCTCGATCGCCACCGTGCAGGCCATCGCGGCTTCGTCGCCCAGCAGCGCCGTCGCGGCGCCCAGCGCGAAGCCCGCCACGCCCCAGAGCGGCGACAGGATCGTCGGCCGCACGCGGCGCTCTGAAAGCAGGCGGTCGAACACCTTGTTGTGCTCGCGCTCGGCCCGCGCCATGGCGGCGATCTTGCGGGCGGCGATGGTGTTGGACTTGCCGCGCCAGCGCATGGCGGCGAGCTGGCCCTCGTAGATGCGCACGGCGCCGAACTCGCCCGCCTGGTCGACGCGGATCACCCGCTCGACGATCTCGCGGCGGTCGGGGTCGCCCGGATTCACGCCAAGGCTCACGATTGCGCCCTTATGTGCCGGCTGACGGCGCCGACCAGGACCACGGCGATGCCGCCGGAGAGGAGGGCGTTCCAGCCGGCCATCGAGATGCCCCACATCTGCCAGGGGATGCTGTCGCAGAGCACCATCTTGGTCGAGAAGAGCCGCTTCTTCAGCTCCTCCGCCGAGAGGCCCGCAGGCAGGCGGCTGGTGCAGCTCGAGGGGCCGAGCCACCAGTGATGCTCGACGCCGAAATGATAGACGCCGATGCCCGCGGTCGCGAACAGCGCGACGATGGCACACAACGCGAAGACGAAGGCGAGCCGCGGCCAGGCGAACGAAGCGACGGAGGCGAGGCCGAGCCCGATCGCCGCCATGTGCGGATAGCGCTGCAGCCAGCAGAGATCGCACGGCTCGAGGCCCACGACGTACTGGAAGTAGTAGGCGCCGCCCAGCAGGGCCGCGCTCGCGGCGAAGGCCACGAGGCCGACTTGGGCGGGAAAGGGGAAGCGGCTGGCGGAGCTCATGGGCGGGACGATCCTAGAAAAGATAGCGGAAGGCGACGAAGCCGCCGACCAGCGCGATCAGGAACGCCCAGGTCACCAGCGTCAGGCGTTCCTCGATGAAGGCGCGGATCGGCTCGCCGAACTTCCAGAGCAACGCTGCCACGAGGAAGAAGCGGACGCCACGGGTCACGATCGAGGCCCACACGAACGTGAAGAGATCAAAGTGCGCGGCGCCTGAAGCGATCGTGACCAGCTTGTAAGGGATCGGCGTCAGTCCCTTGATCAGGATGATCCAGGTCCCGTACTGCGCGAAGCCGGCGCGAAAGGTATCGAGCCCGCTCTGCAGGCCGTAGGTCTTCACCAGCCAGGCGCCGATCGTCTCGAAGAAATAGAAGCCGATCGCATAGCCCAGCAGCCCGCCCAGCACCGAGCAGACGGTGCAGACCAGCGCGATGCGGAACGCCTTGGTGCGGTTGGCAAGCACCATGGGGATCAGCATCACGTCGGGCGGAATGGGAAAGAACGAGCTTTCCGCGAAGGATACGATGCCCATGGCGGGCAGAGCGTAAGGCGATCCAGCGAGCCGGATCACCCAGTCGTAAAGGCGGCGCAGCATGTAGGACGGCTCATAAGACCAAACGTCACCCCTGTAAACTTCGGGTCAAAGAACGGGACCGCGGAGCTCCAGCTCCGCTCATGCTTTGTCCACTCCACGAAGCCGCGCCGAACTCCATCGCCAATCGGCGGCGGCTGCGCATAATCCAGCCTTTACCGGATTCTGCTCCACGTACTCGATCGTTCGATGGAGGTGCGCTTCGTGGCGCATGAAGCGATCGAAATAGTCAGGATGCCAGAACGCACCGGTCTGGCCGAGCGCGGCGTTGGCTTGGCGCGCGGTGAACGACTTCCAGCTTTGCACGATCCCGCTCCAGGAATGACCGTCGATTGCTTCTGCGACCACATGCACATGATTTGGCATGAGGCACCAGGCCAGGAGGCGATAGCGTTCTCCGTCGAAGTGCAGCAGGGCATCTTGGACCAGCGAGGCGATGTCGGGCCGTCCGAGCCAGCACTTGCCCAGCCCTCGATCCAGGTCGGTGTCCAGGGCAGTCATCGCTTCGTCGGTCGGCCGCAGCATCTCACTGACGGCGCGAGGCAGGCTGTCAGCCAACCGGAAGGTGACGAACTGCACCGCTTCCGGGGAGTCGAAATGGGGAAGATAGCCTCGTGAGTGCCAGCCTTTGGAGGAGGACATCATATGAGCGGAGCTGGAGCTCCACGGTCCCGTTCAAGACTATTCGGCGGCCTGTTTCAGCCGCGTCGGCACGGTCTCGCCGGCGAGCAGTGCAGCTTTCGCCGCCTCGTACTCGGCCTTGAGCCGGGCCACGATCTCGGCGGCGGGCGGGGCGTCGTGGATCTGGCCGACTCCCTGGCCCGCGCCCCAGATGTCGCGCCAGGCCTTGACCTTCATGTTGCCGCCCGAGCCGAAGTTCATCTTGCTCTTGTCGGCCACGGGCAGGTCGTCGGGATCGAGGCCGGCCGCGGCGATCGAGCGCTTCAGGTAGTTGCCGTGCACGCCGGTGAAGAGGTTGGTGTAGACGATCTCCTCGCCCGAGGAATCGATGATGCACTGCTTGTTGGCGTCGGTGGCGTTGCCTTCCTTCGACGCGGTGAAGCGCGTGCCCATGTAGGCGAGGTCGGCGCCGACGGCTTGGGCGGCAAGAACGCTGGCGCCGTTGGAAATGGAACCCGAGAGCAGGAGGCAGCCGTCGTAGAACTGGCGCACCTCAGGCACGAGAGCGAAGGGAGAGAGCGCACCCGCATGGCCGCCCGCGCCGTTGCATACCAGGATCAGCCCGTCGACGCCCGCCTGCAGCGCGCGCTTGGCGTGCTTGGTGTTGGTCACGTCATGGAACACCAGCCCGCCATAGCGATGCGCCGAGGGCACGACCTCGTCGGGCGCGCGCAGCGAGGTGATCTGGATCGGCACCTTGTACTTCTCGCAAAGCTCGACGTCGTGCATCAGGCGGTCGTTGGACGAATGGACGATCTGGTTGACGGCGAAGGGCGCCACCTTCTTCTCCGGGTGCTTCGCCTTGTGTTCGGCGAGCTCCGAAGTGATGCGCTTCAGCCATTCCTCGAGCATCTCCTTCGGCCGCGCGTTCAGCGCCGGGAAGGAGCCGACGATGCCCGCCTTGCACTGCTCGATCACCAGATCGGGGTTGGACACGATGAACAGAGGCGCGCCGACCACCGGGATCGAGAGCGTGTCGCGCAACAGCGCCGGAAGAGCCATTCGTCTTACTCCTTCGAGGAAACTATGAGCCGAACACGGCCGTGTGCAGCAGACGGCCGGGCAGCAAGGTCAATATGCCCGGAACCCAGAGGCCGCCGACATAGAGGCCGATCATGGTGCTGCGATGGGCGATCACGTTGCCGCGCCGCGCGTTCCACCAGCCATAGGGTACGGACAGCAGCACGAAGATCGAGAGCAGGTGCAGGAAGCTGAACTGTCCCTTGTTCAGCGACTGGATGCCGAAGGAGCTGAGCGCCGCCACGATCATCAGCAGCAGGTAGATGCGGCCGAGTGCGCGATGGGGCGGCGTGCCCTTGGGCCGCAGCATCATCCAGGTACCGATGGTGAACGCGCCCGCAATCGAGGCGATATGCACCTCGACCGCCGGCCCCGCGTCGAGGATCGGCTGCAGGCTCATCGCGCCAGTTCGTAGGGCCCGCCCTTTTCCAGGGCGCGCTTGTAGGCGGGCCGGGCCTGGATGCGGTCGAGCCAGGCCGAGAGCTTGGGCATCTGCCGGATGATCGGCGCGCGGGCGGAAGCGGCTTCGAGCGGAAAGCTCATCTGGATGTCGGCCGCGGTGAAGTCGGCGCCGGCGAACCATGCGCGCTTGGAAAGCTCGCCTTCCAGGAACATGAAATGGTTGCCGATCTGCGGATCCAGAAGCGTCGAGTTCGCGCCCTTCACGATCGCGTTGCCGACGGGGCGGAAGAAGAAGGGCAGGCGGCCCGGGATGCGGCCGAACACCAGCTTCATGAACAGAAGTGGCATCAGCGAGCCTTCGGCGTAATGCATGAAGTAGGTGTAGTTGAGCCGCTCGGGCGTGCCGAGTGCGGGCGTGAGCTTGCCGTGGCCGTAGGCGTCGCCCAGGTACTCGATGATCGCGCCCGATTCCGCCAGCACCTTGTCGCCATCGCTGATGACCGGCGACTTGCCGAGCGGATGCACCGTCTTCAGCTCGGGCGGCGCCTGCATCGACGGCAGGCGCTGGTAGCGCTTGACCTCGTAGGACACGCCGAGCTCCTCGAGCATCCACAGGATGCGCTGCGAGCGGGAGTTGTTCAGGTGGTGGACGGTGATCATCGCGCTTTCCTCTTTCCTCCCCCGTCATCGGGGGAGGTGTCGCGTCATACGCGACGGAGGGGTCATGGGCCACGGCGTGTAACTTATGACCCCTCCGCCCCGTAGGACGGGGCACCTCCCCATATGAATGGGGAGGTGAAGACTCACAACGTACCCGGACGCCAGTTGCCGTGGAAGCCGGCCGGGACGCGGCTCGACAGGTGAGCCAGCGCCACCGGGCCACGGGCGAGGTCGGTCGCCTCGAACACGGCGAGATCGCTGCGGCCCTCGGCGGCGCGGAACACCACGCTCAGCAGCCAGCCGTCGCCTTCGGCTGCGCTCTCGGAGCGCGGCACGAAGATCGGCTCGCCGAACTTGTCGCCCTCGGCCGCCTGCCAGCTCGTGCTCTGGCCGGTCTTGAGGTCGTAGTGAGTGAGGCCGTCGCTGCGCGGCTCGCCCGCATCCGTGACCTTGCCCGCGACGATCCAGCCGTGCCGGTAGTCGCTCATGCAGAAGCGCTCATCGAAGCGCGGGAATTCGCCGGCGCGGTCGTCGAGCTGCTCCTCCTTGAAGGTGTTGCCCCTCGGCGCATCTCTGCCCGCAAGATCGAAGGTCCAGCGGAAGAGGCGGGCCACCGGCGGCTTGGCGCAAGCGGGCGAGCCGTCGGGCTTCGGGAAGAGCGGCGCCACGTCGTATTTCATGACGTCGATCACGACCTTGCCGTCGGTCGTCTCGAAATGGTTCATCGGATGGAACACGTAGGAGGGCGGCGCCGACACCCACTTGATATCGGCGACCGTGCCGCCGCGCGGGATGAAGGCGATGTGCGTGCCCTTGTCGGGCTCCCAGGCATAGGGCGGCTTGCCGCTCATCGCGCGCTCCATCGAGCCCGTCAGCGGGAAGACCGGCAGCACGATCCAGTTCCGCGTCACGGCGAAGTCGTGGATCATGCTGGCATAGGGCGCCTCGAACGTCTCCGAGCGCGTGACCTTGCCTGCCTTGTCGACGACGAGCAGGTTCACGTCCTTGGTGAAGTGGCCCTTGGCGGCATAGGCGAAGGCCACCATCTCGCCCGTCTCGGGATCGAACTTCGGATGCGCGGTGAAGCGGCCAGCGAACGTGCCGTCGAAGGTCTCGTAACCTTTCGGCATCAGCGTCGCCGGATCGAGCGCGAAAGGCGCATGCGCTTCCTCGAGCGCGAGCAGGCGGCCGGCATGCCAGACGATGTTGGTGTTGGCCACGGTGGAGTTGAGCGCCAGCACGCGCGGGTCGGTGAACATCGGATGGCTGAAGCTACCCGACAGGCCCTCGCCCTCCTTGTTCTCCAGCTCCCACTTGGGCGTGCGCACCCAGCGGTTCTTGTACGACACGTTGCCGTTCTCGATGTGGAAGGCATGGATCATGCCGTCGCCCGCGAACCAGTGGTACGGGCCGCGCGGCGCGAATTGCGGGTTGGGACCGTTGCGGTAGAGCGTGCCCAGCAGTTCCTTCGGCATCTCGCCCGTGATCTGAAGATGGCCCGCATCGGCCTCGGTGTTCACCGGCGCGTAGTAGCCCTTGAGGAACGGATTGTCGGTCGGGAAGGCCTTGGCCATGGCAGGCTCCTTTCGGGAAACGCCGTGTATTTATGAGACGCTATCAATACACAGCGTTTCCCGCAAGAGGAGATTTCAGTCGGCCGTGGTCGGAACGGGATCGGCCGCGCCGCGCCGGTCCTGGCGTTCGCGCCGTCGGAAGAGGATGTGGCCCGCGATGCCGACGGCCAGGATCAACAGGCCGCAGGCGAGCTGGGTCACGACGGCGCCCATGGTCTCGAAGCACCAGGTGGCGATCAGGCTCGACACCATCATGGCGGCGGCCATCACGACCAGCCGCAGGCGGAAGACGCGGGCGATGTCGTGGCCGTGGAAGACCTGCTGCATGCGCGTGATCATGGGCACGAAGAAGAACGGTCCGCCCAGCCCCGCCAGCAAGGCGCCCAGCATCATGGCGGGCAACAGCTTGTCCGAGGGCAGCAGCCAGACGGCGACCGATAGCCAGGAGAAGCCGATGCCCATGACCACATATCCGAGGAACATGGTCGACAGGGGCCGGCGAAAGCGCACGCTCGCGGCGGTGATGTTGCCCGAGAGATCGCCCACGCCGTAGGCGCCCATGACCAGCGCGTAGGCCGAGAGATCGCCGAAGCCCAGGAACGTCGGCCGGTATTCGGTGACGATCAGCGCGATGGCGAGGCTCAGCGCCACCATCCACGGGCCGTTCATGACAGCGTTGACGGTCAGGATGACGCCGGTCGAGGGCTCGCTCAGCATCAGGCGAAAGCCGGCGGTCAGCGCCTCCCAGGCGCCGCTCCAGCCGGGCTTCAGGCGCACCGGATCGGACTCGGCCTTCAGGCGATGCCGCGCCTTGTGCAGCGACAGGCCGGAGACGATGAAGCCCAGCGCCGTCGCCGAGAGGAAATGGATGACCGGCAGGAACAGGTGCAGAAGCGCCGCCACCATCGGCCCCAGCAGACGGGCGATGCGGTAGGTCGCGTCGAACAGGCCGTTGATCGCCTGCTGGCTGTCGCGGTCGGGAACGAGGGTCGGGATGGTCGACTGAAGCGCGGGCGAGAAGACCATGCGGAGCGTCGCGAGGCCCACCGACGCGATGATCAGCAGCGTGATCGAGATGCCGGAGAAGTAGAAGCCGATCACGGGCAGCAGCGCGAAGGCGGCACTCGCCATTCGGGTGCCGATCATCGCCTTGTCGGGCGCCCAGCGGTCGAACAGCACGCCGCCGAACAGGCCCGCCAGCAGCATGGCGATGTACTGCACGCCCGTGACGAGACCCGCCATGTTGCCCGCGACCTCGACCGCGAGCCACACGCTCGCCACCCGGAACAGGTCCTCGCCGACGGTCGAGGTGCAGAGACCCGACCAGACGGTGCGGACGGCGCGGTCGGAAAGAGGGCGGAAGACGGCCAGCACGGAAGCTACTCCTCCCCATTCGTATGGGAAGGTGGCCGCGTAATCGCGGTCGGAGGGGTCATGAGCCCCGGTGTTGGTGCTTCTGACCCCTCCGCCCTCGTCAGACGAGGGCACCTCCCCATACGAATGGGGAGGTGGGCTTGCCCTACTTCGCCCACACCCCGCCGTCCTTGCTCTTGTAGCCCAGCGAGAGATAGGCCGCGTCGACCAGCGACTGGCCGCGCGTGTTCATCAGGAGACCGGGGCCCATCTGGTTCATGGTGTAGCCGAACGACAGGCCGGCGACGGGATCGGCGAAACCGAGCGAGCCGCCCGCGCCGACATGGCCGAAGGCGGCCGAGCCCATGATCACGCTGTCGACATCAGGCCCGAAGATCTCCGCGCCCTTGGAGCGCTTGCGGTTGTCCATCGACTTCATGAAGCCGAGCGCAAAGCGCGTTGGGATGCGCAAGGTGGCATCGTCGTGCGTCGCCATCGAGACCTCGCCCATGCGCGCCAGCGTCTTGGCATCGACCAGCTTGCCGCCGCCCGTGGAAAGCGGTGCGTAGAGACCGGCCAGGCCGCGCGCATTGGTGATGCCGTTGGCGGCGCCCAACTCGGCCGCATGACCGGCGCGGGTGTTGGCGCCGCCGGCGCGCCAGGCGCCGCTGTTGAAGAAGAAGAGCGAGGCCGGCGATTTGGGGTTGCCCGCCAGATCGAGCATGAACGGCGTCTTGGCCTGCTCCGCCTTGTAGACAAAGGGAACGATCGGCGCGACCCGGGGCTCGATCGCCTCGGGCAGGCCGATCCAGAACTCGAGGCCGAGCGGCCGGACGATATCCTCCTGGAAGAAGGTGCCGAGCGACTTGCCCGCCGCGCGCCGCACCATCTCGCCGACCGTCCAGCCGAAGGTGAGGCCGTGATAGCCGTTGCGCATGCCGGGTTGCCAGAAGGGCTCCTCCTCGGCGAGCCGCGTGGTCATGTAGTCCCATTCGTAGAGACCGGTATCCTTGACCTTCTCGCGCAGCGCCGGCAGGCCCGCCGAATGATCGAGCATCATGCGCGTGGTCGTGGGTTCCTTGCCCTTCTGGCCGTATTCGGGCCAGAGCTCGACGACGGGCGCGTCGATATCGAGCTTGCCGCGGCTCGCCAGCACATGCGCGCAGATCGCGGTCGCCCCCTTGGTGCAGGAGAAGACGATGCTCACCGTGTCGCGCGTCCACGGCTTCTGCGTCTTGGGCTCGGCGAGGCCGCCCCACAGATCGACGACGGTGTCTCCACCCGACCGGACGCAGACCGAGGCGCCGACCTCGCCGTTGGCCGCGAAGTTGCGCTCGAACGCTTCGGCGACCCGCTCGAAGCCGCGCTTGCAGGTTCCCTCGATCTTCATGGTCACTCTTTCGGTTGCGGCATCGGCAGCTTGAACGCCTCGAGCAGGAAGCGCGCGGCATAGGAGAGGCCGCGCTCGTCGATGCTGTGGCCCAGCCCCTGCGCGATATGCATGCGCACCTGCACGCCGTGCTGGCGCAACACCTCGGCCGCGCGCTCGGTGAGCTGGTAAGGCAGCATCGGATCGGCGTCGCCATGCATCAGCAGCACCGGCGGGCGTGTCTTGATCTCCGTGCCGAGCGATTCGTGCGCCGGCAGCATGCCCGAGAAGCCGATGATGCCGGCGAGCTGCTTGGCGCGGCGCAAACCGACATGCAGCGACATCATCGTGCCCTGCGAGAAGCCGACAAGGACCGTCTTGCTCTCGTCGAGCCCGTACTTGGCGAAGAGATCGTCGAGGAAGGCGTCGACGTAAGGCGATGCGGCGCGCACGCCCTGCGCCACCAGGTGCGGATCGGCGCGGGCGATGCCGAACCACTGGTAGCCCATCGGATTGCCCTCGCAGGCGTGCGGCGCGTTGGGCGCGTGGAAGACGACGTCGGGCATCAGCGGCGCCAGCACGGGGGCCAGCCCGATCAGATCGTCGCCGTCGGCGCCGTAGCCGTGCAGCAGGACCACGAGATGGCCGGGCTTACCGCCGTTGTGCGGACCGTGGCTTGGCCCTTGGAGTGGGGGCCCTTCGAGCTTGGTCATTTCCTTCCTTCTTCTTTGGCGCGGCCTTCTTGTCAGGATCGCGCGCGCTCCAGTCGGGCATGTTGCGCCGATAGTGCCAGAGCAGCAGGGCGGCTGCACTGCGCCAGGGGCGCCACTGCTCTGCGATCTTGAGCAGGCGCTCGGGCGTCGGCCGCTTGCGCAGCTTCTTGAGATGCTGGGCGGCCACCCATAGGCCGAGATCGAGGCTCGGCATGATGTCGGCGCGGCCATGGGCGAACATCAAGTAGATCTCGGCCGTCCACGGGCCGATGCCCTTGGCCTGGGTCAGCATGGCGATGGCCGCGGCATCGTCCAATGCGTGCAGCGCCTCGAAATCGATGCGGCCGTCGACGACGTCGGTGGCGAGGCTGCGGCCGTACTTCATCTTCTGACCCGAGAGGCCGACGGCGCGCAGCTCCTCGTCGGTGAGCTGCAAAAAATCCGCCGGCTCCATCGACGGCACCGCCGCCTCGAGCCTGAGCCAGATCGAGCGTGCGGCGTGCACGGAGACCTGCTGGCCCACGATCGAGCGCATCAGCCCGCCGAAGCCCGACGGCACGATGCGCAGCTCGGGGTGGCCGACCTCCTCGATCGCGCGTGCGAAATCGGGATCGACCTTGGCGAGATGCCGCATCGCCTTCCTGAGGTTTGCCGCATCGAGAACGACGTGAGCCATGGGCTTGGCTATAACGTCCGGACATGACCGTCGTCACGCGTTTTGCCCCCAGCCCGACCGGCGAGCTGCATCTCGGCTCGGCCTATTCGGCGGTTCTGTGCTGGAAGCGGGCGCGTGAAGCCGGCGGCACGTTCTTGCTGCGCATCGAGGATATCGACATCCGCCGTTGCCGGCGCGAGTACGAGACCTCGATCCTGACCGACCTCGCGTGGCTCGGCCTTGCGTGGGACGGCGACGTGCGCCGGCAGTCGGAACATTTCGCCGACTACGGCCGCGTGCTCGACCAGCTCGATGCGCGCGGGCTGATCTATCCCTGCTTCTGCACGCGGGCGGACATCGCGGCGTCGGCGAGCGCGCCACACGGGCCCGACGGGCCGCTCTATCCCGGCACCTGTCGGCATCTCTCGCCGACCGAGCGTCGGCAGAAGATTGCGGCGGGCGTCGAGCATTGCCTCCGCCTCGATGCGGCCAAGGCGGCGAAAGAGGCGGGACCCTACAGCTTCGTCGACGAGACGCGCGGGCGGATCGAAGGCCAACCGCTGCTGTTCGGCGACATGGTGATCGCGCGCAAGGACACGCCGACCAGCTATCACCTCTCGGTCACGGTGGACGATCATCTGCAGGGCATCACCCTGGTGATCCGTGGCGAGGATCTGCTGCCCTCGACCCATGTCCATGTCCTGCTGCAACGGCTGCTGGGCTATGAGACGCCGCTCTATGCCCATCACCGTTTGATGCTGGCGGCCGACGGCAAGCGTCTCGCCAAGCGGGACAAGTCGACCTCGATCCGGCTCCTGCGGGAGGCCGGACGGACGCCGGAGGATATTTTCAGGATGCTGCCGAAGGACTAGACTTCGGGCATGGAACGACAAGAAGAACTGTCCATCGGGAAACGCCTGCTCGGCCATATCGACGGCCGCACGACCGACCTTGCGGGCGACATGTTCCGCAATCGCACGGTCAACTACTCCTGCCGCGAGCGCGCCACGCTCGAGCGCGACCGGCTGTTCCACGGCCAGCCCATGTTCATGGGCCTCTCCACGCGGCTCGCGAAGCCGGGCGACTATATCGCCGAGGACATCGCCGGCATGCCGGTGCTGATGACGCGCGGCGCCGATGGCGTGGTGCGCGCCTTCGCCAATATCTGCCGCCACCGCGGTGCACCGCTGGCGCAGGGCTGCGGCAATGCGCGGGCCTTCACCTGCCCCTATCACGGCTGGACCTACGACGCGCAGGGCAAGCTCCTGGGCACCACCGACAAGGTGGGCTTCGCGGGCCTCGACCTTGCGAGCCATGGGCTGGTGCGGCTGCCGTCGATCGAGAAGCACGGCATGCTGTTCGTGCGCGCGCGGCCTGTGCAGCCGGGCGAGAGCGAGACGATCGACATCGACTCTCACCTGGGGCCGATGGCGGTCGACTTCGCGGCCTACAAGTTCCAGACCTTCCCGCACTATTCGACCGACCGCATCCAGCCGCGCATCAACTGGAAGTTCGCGATCGACACCTTCCTCGAGGGCTATCACATCCCGCACCTGCACCGGAAAACCATCGCACCCTACTTCGTGGGCAATGTCGGCGCCTTCGACAGTGCGGGCCTCAACGGGCGTCTCTGCGTGCCCAAGCAATCGATCGAGAGCGTGCGCGAGGCGCCCGAGGGCGAGCGCGTCTACCGGCCGCACATCGTGGGCATCTACCAGCTCTTCCCCAATTCGCTGGTGATCTGGCAGCTCGACCATATCGAGACCTGGCGCGCCTTCCCCGATCGCGAGGACCCCAGCCACTGCGAAGTGGAGATGACGATCTACAAGCCCGAGGGCACGACCAAGCCCGACTCCTACTGGGAAAAGAACCGCGACATCGCCATCCGCACGGTGATGGAGGAGGACTTCCCGCTGGGCGAGCGCATGCAGATCGGCTTCGAATCGGGCGCGACGGAAGAAGTGATCTACGGCCGCAACGAGCCGCTCCTGGTCCACTTCCACAGCTCGATCCGCAACGCTCTCGGCGTCGCCGCGTGAGGCGCGACAAGCCGCCGTTCCGCGCGGACCAAGTCGGCAGCCTGTTGCGCAGCGCGCCGGTCAAGGCTGCGCGCACGAAGAAGCTCGCGGGCGAGATCACGGCGGCTCAACTCAAGGCGGTCGAGGATGACGAGATCAGGAAGCTCGTCGCCAAGCAGGAATCGATCGGCCTGCAGGGCGTGACCGACGGCGAGTTCCGCCGCTCGTGGTGGCACTACGATTTCCTGGCAGGCCTCGACGGCGTCGAGCTGGTGAGCGTGACCCAGGGACTGCAGTTCAAGGGCACCGAGACCAAGGCCGAAGGGCTGCACGTCCACGGCAAGATCGACTTCTCTGCAGGTCATCCGATGCTCGATCACTTCCGCTTCCTGAAGTCGGTGGCGAAGCAGACGCCCAAGATGACGATCCCGTCGGCGACGGCGCTGCATTTCCGCGGCGGCCGCAAGGCGATCGAGCGCTCGGTCTATCCAGAGATGGAGCCGTTCTTCGAGGATCTCGGGCGTGCCTACACCAAGGCCGTGCGCGCTTTCGGCGAGGCGGGCTGCACCTACCTGCAGCTCGACGAGGTGTTCGTGGCCTATCTTTGCGACGACGCTCAGCGCCGGATGCTGCGCGAGCGCGGCGACGATCCCGACAGGCTGCTCTACATCTACAAGGACCTCGTGAACGCGGCTTGCGCGGGCCGCACGCCCGGCATGACCATCTCGATGCATCTCTGCCGCGGCAACTTCCGCTCGACCTGGATGGCTGAGGGCGGCTACGAGCGCGTGGCCGACGTGCTGTTCAACCAGATGAACGTCGATGCCTATTTCATGGAATACGACACCGACCGCGCCGGCGGCTTCGAGCCGCTGCGTTTCCTGCCAAAGGGGAAGCATGTCGTGCTTGGCGTGATGACCTCGAAGACCGGCGCGCTGGAGAGCAAGGACCAGCTCAAGCGCCGCATCGAGGAAGCCGCGAAGTTCGCACCTCTCGATCAGCTCTGCCTCTCGCCGCAATGTGGCTTCGCCTCGACCGAGGAGGGCAACCTGCTCGCGGAAGAAGAGCAGTGGGCCAAGCTCGGCCGCTGCGTCGAGGTCGCGCGGGAAGTTTGGGGTTAGGCGTCGATCGCGCGGCGCAGCGCGGCGCGGGCGAGCAGGCGGGTCGAATCGAGCGTGGGCAGCGGCGAATTGCCGTCGTTCATGATCAGCGGGATCTCCGTGCAGCCCAGCACGACCGCGTCGCAGCCTTCGATCTTCAGCCGGCCGATCACCTTCTGGAAATAAGCCACCGCCTCGGGCTTGAAGACGCCGCGCACCAGCTCGTCCATGATGATGCGGTTGATCTCCTCGCACTCGGCGAGGTGCGGACGCATGTAGCCGAGCTCCCGCTGCAGCAGCTTCTGCGGATAGACCTCGCTCTCGACCAGCCAGCGCGTGCCGGTGAGGGCGATGCGGCGGAAGTCGCGGCGGGCCGCCTCCTCGGCCACGGCGTCGGCGATGTGCAGCCAGGGGATGGGCGAGCGCCTGGCGATCGACGGCAGCGCCTGGTGGATCGTGTTGTCGGGGCAGATCACGAAATCGGCGCCGGCCTGGGCGAGCTTGACGGCGGAAGCCAGCATCATCTCGCCCACGGCCGGCCAGTCGCCGGCGTAGATGTGCTCCATGTACCGCTCGAGCGAGGGCGTGTGCATGGTCACCTCGGGATGACCGTGCCCGCCCATCAGCTCCGGTCCCTCGGTGCAAATTGTGCGGTAACAAAGTGCCGCACCCTCGGCCGAGCAGGCGGCGATGCCGATATGAAGCGCTTTCATTTCGGTATCTTTGCGCGACTGTGAACCTTCGTCACGATCCAATCGGTTGATCCGCTGGCCTGGATCGTGCGTAATCCCGTCATGTGGTCGTAAGGCGTTTTGGGGAAAACGTCGCTGGGTGGGCGCTGGGGGCGATGTTCAGACTCAAGACCTATATCTTCGAGCATCCCACAGAGAATGTGGTGAGGACCAT
The DNA here is from genome assembly GCA_035501235.1 of Reyranella sp. Taxonomy (GTDB): domain Bacteria; phylum Pseudomonadota; class Alphaproteobacteria; order Reyranellales; family Reyranellaceae; genus Reyranella. The sequence goes on along the minus strand of DATJWN010000187.1, from coordinate 7,857 downwards.
CGACCGGCGATCCTACATCTTCGCCGCGGTCTTCGGCTCGTTCTACGTTCTCTATCGGGGCTTCGTCGCCCGCTTCTTCATGGCGCTGCTGCTCGACGCGCTGCTGACCCTGGGCGCCCTGGCGGTGATCGTGGCGGTCGCCGTCCATCTGCGCGGCGTCGAGGCATCGCTCGTGCTGGTCTTCATCCCGCTGGTCGTCATCGTCGTTCGCGCCAAGCCGATCGTCGACCTCATCAAGGTGGGCTATATCGAGCGGGGCTGGGTCGCGATGGCGACCTGAGATCGGGTCAACGGCCCTCGAGCTGCTGGTTGACCCAGTACTGCACCTTGTCGGCCTCGAGGAACTGGCGGACGAATTTGGCGGTCGCGGGATCGGCCACGTTGCCGAGCACGATCGCCACGATCAGGTCGCACTTGTAATTGACGGCGATGCCGAGGGCGGTGCGTTCGCCGCCATGCATCCTGAGCCTGTAGAGACGCGCGCGCCCGGTCATGTCGGTGATCCGGATGCGCCCCCCGTCGCCGAGCGGCGTGAAGTTCTCGTCGAACAGGTCGAGGTCGGTGACGCGGTCGACCTCCGAATCCTCGACCACGCCGGTGTCGCAGTTGCCGCAGAAGCCGAGCTTGGGCCGGATGTAGACCTCGAGGTCGTGGCCGCGCCAGGCCTTGCCGGGCGGCCAGCCGTCGCGCGGGAAGGGCCAGGCGATGGGCTGCCAGCCGTCGGGCTCCTCCTTCGGCAAGGTGAGCAGGTAGTGGGCGTAGGCCGAGAGGCCGGCGAGGCTCAGCACCAGCCCCGCCGCCGCAGTCGCCGAGATCCAGGTCCGGCGACTGATCACGGCTCTACTTGAGGCCGGCCGCCGCCCGCGCCGCGCCGGTCAGCTCCAGTATGTGCATGCCGGTGTTGGCGCGGTCGACGATGTAGATGTAGCCGCGGTCGTCGGTCTCGAGGTTGTTGGTCTGGATCGCGACCTTGCAGCGGTCGCGGCCGTCGACCTTGACGCAGCGCTTGTCCGTCTTGTCGGTGATCGCCGGGATGAAGTAGCCGACTTCCTTCGGCTGGAAGGGATCGCGGATGTCGAGCGCGCGCACGCCGGCGTTGAACCAGGAGATGAAGACCATCTTCTTGTAGAAGACCGGCGCCATGCTCTCGTTCGAGGAATGCGCGCCGAAGCGGCCGCCGCGCTGGCAGAAATGGCCGCTCGCCTCGTCGACATTGTAGTTCGACACCGTCATCGGCCGCTTCTCGGTCGTGACGTCGACGAACCACACCATCTGCGCCGCCTCCTGGCACTCGTTCAGGATCTCCTCGTCGACGATCATGACGATGTCGCGCTTGGCGCCGTCCTTGTCGTTCTCGAACTGCTTGATCGGCATCTGCAGCATGGGGAAGGTCGTGTGCGCGCCGTTCCACGCCGACATCTCCATCTGCGCGATCTCGGGATAGCGCAGGTTCTGGTCGGTCGGCTCCTTCGGCCCCTCCAGCAGCTTCTTGCGGTCGACGATCTGCAGCACGCCGCCCTTGTCGGTGCCGTAGCCGAAATAGACGCGGTTGCCCTCGGGGCCCGTCGAGATCGGACCGTGCAGCTCGGTCGGCACCGCGCCGGTGGCGCCGGGCTGCTGGCCGGGCAGGCCGAAGTCGCGGATCTTCACCGGGTGCGCGGGATCGGAGAGATCGTAGATCTGCGTCATGCGCCGCACCCGCCAGTCGGGCGGGCCGGAGACCAGGAAGGCGATGCCGGTGTCGCACTCCCACCAGCTCTTGTGCGTGTCCTTCAGCCCGGCGAGCCGCGTCACCAGCACGGGATTCTCCGGATTGGCGACGTTCCAGATCTCGTGCGCCTCGCCGCCGAAGGTGCGGAGCATGTAGACCGCCTGCTTGTCGGCCTTGGGCAGCGTGGCGCCGTCGCACACGCGCACCATCTGCGCGCCGCCCGCCTCGTAGGTGCCCGGCGCGCCCGGAATGTGCTTCAGGTACTTCGGATGCGCAGGATCGGTGACGTCGACGATCGAGGTGCCGTTGTGCTCGGCCTTGCCGGTCATCGAATTCATCGGATCGGGGATCTCGTCGGTGCCGCCGTGATGGCCGATATAGGCGATCCAGCGGTTGCCCTGCTTGTGGATCGTCGGCTGATAGGCCGAGCGCGCCTGCAAGTCGCTGTAGCCGACCAGCTTCATGTTGGACGCCTCGGGCGGCGCGCCGATCTTCTGCTGCTGGGCGTAAGCGGAGCCCGCAAGGAGCAGGGCGGCGATCGGCACGACAAAGCGCAACATGGCGTTTCTCCCTTTACGGCCCGACGACTTTTGCTTCGCTCACCGCCACGCCGCTTGCAGCGTAGCGGTGACCTTGGTTTCCAGAAAAGTCGTCGAGCCTCTGTTATCGGGAGTATAGTCGCCGCCAGGGCTGTCGGGGAGAAATCGGTCGTGTCATTGCAAATGCTTCAATCGCGGCTTGCCGTGCTGGCGCTGGTCCTGGGATCGCTCGCCGGCTCTGCCGTCGCCCAGACCAAGCCGCCGCAGACTGCCCCGGCGGCTCAACCCGCCGCGCCTGCCCAGCCGCCCGCGGCCTGGCGGGTCGAATGCGGCGGCGACGGCAAGGTCCTGGAGTGCCGCGCGCTCGAGACCATGTACCAGAACCAGAACGGCCAGCAGCATCCCTTCGCCCAGTTCATCGCCCAGCTCGGGGCCGACAAGGCGCCGGTGATGGTCATGATCCTGCCGCTGGGCATCAGTCTGACTGAACCGGTGCAGGTGAAGATCGACAATGGTGCGCTCGAGAAATATTCGGTGCAGACCTGCGCCAACAACGGCTGCCTGGTCACCGTGCCGCTCAAGGAGCCGATGCTGGCGGCCCTGCGCGCGGGCACGATCCTGCATGTCGTGCTGCAGGACGCCAACAAGCACACCTTCAACGTCGAGGTGCCGCTGCTGGGCTTCGGCCTCGCCTTCGATAAAGCCACCAGGTAGTGCGCTGGTCGACGGGTATCCTGTGGCTGGCCTTCCTCGCCATCGTCGCGGGCGTGGGCGTCGTGCTGTTGCGCGCCTGCGGACTGCTGATCCCGTCGCTCGCCTGGAATTTCTGTCCCGCGCCGCCCGCCGCCCTGGCGGCTGACCACGGGCGCGCGACGGAGCTTGCGCGCGAGGCCCACGATCTCGAGCTCGAGATCGCGCGCAAGGCGATGGCGTGTGCCGCCCTTCCCAAGCCGGAACCGGCGCCGCTGCACTTGCCGCCGGCACCCGGACCGCGGCGGCCGCAGCAGACGGCGGCCCTGAAGCCTCCGCCGCCGCCGCCGCCTCCACCGCCGCCTCCGCCGCCGCCCGTGCCGCTGCCGGCGGATCGCTGGGCACGCGGGGATGTCGGCGTGCTGCAGGGCTGCTGGTCGCTCGGCCACGACACCCAGACGCTCGCGGGCTCGGGTGACGAGAACTGCACCATCAAGGCGCAACGCATCTGCTTCGGCGCCGACGGGCAGGGCCAGCGCGAGACCATGCAGATCTGCCCCAACACGGGCGAATATCGCTGCTCGGCGCCCATCACCGCGCGCTTCGGCACCGACGGTCAGTTGCATACGACGCAGCCGGACGGGACCTGCCAGCGGCCCGACCAGAACTGGAACGGGCCGGGAGCGGCGCTGGTCTGCCAGCGCGCCGACGATCACCGGGCGATCTGCAGGACCACCGGCGGGCAGGAACGCGAGTTCTATCGCTGAGGCCGGTGCGCCGCCGCGGTTACCGGCGCGTAATCACTTCCTCGTTCGTCTCCCAGGAATCGAATAACGCTCCTTGACGGGCGCGGCGGGCGTTGTTCAAATTTCGAATAACGAAGAAGAACAAGCGAAGAGTACGCGTCCAAAAAAAGCGACGCGCGCGGGCTTACCAACGAGTAGCCACCGGAGGAAACATGCTGACACTCACCGTCAACGGGCAGGCGCGCCAGGTCGACGCCGACAACGACACGCCCCTGCTCTGGGTCATCCGCGAGCATCTGCAGATGACCGGCACCAAGTTCGGCTGCGGCGCGGGCCTCTGCGGCGCCTGCACCGTCCATCTCGACGGCGTCGCCGTCCGTTCGTGCCAGACCTCGGCCAAGGACGCGGTCGGCAAGAAGATCACCACCATCGAAGGTCTGGGCAACGGCCAGCCGCATGCGCTGCAGGTCGCCTGGGTCGCCGAGCAGGTCCCGCAATGCGGCTACTGCCAGTCGGGCCAGATCATGCAGGCCGCCTCGCTGCTGGCGAAGAACCCCGATCCCACCAAGCAGGAGATCGTGGACCACATGGACGGCAACCTCTGCCGCTGCATGACCTACGGCCGCATCCAGAAGGCGATCATCCGCGCCGCGGCCGACATGCGCGCCAAGTCGGGGAGCTGAGCCATGACCCACATTCCCGATCTCAAGCCCAACCTCGGGCGTCGCTCCTTCCTGGTCGGCGGCACCGCGGCCGGCCTCGCCTTCGGCTATGTCGCCGTCGAAGGCGTCTCCACCGCGCTCGCGGCCGGCACCTTCGGCCCGACCTCGTGGTACTCGATCGGTCCCGACGGCATCGTCACCGTCATGGTCGGCAAGGCCGAGATGGGCCAGCACGTCTCGAGCGCGATGGCCCAGATCGTGGCCGAGGAGCTCGAGGCCGACTGGAGCAAGATGCGCATCGCGCTGCCCGACAACGATCCCAAGTACAACGACCCCGTGCTGGGCGCGTTGATCACCGGCGGCTCGTGGTCGGTGCGCATGAACTTCGACGCCATGAGCCGCGCCGGCGCCGCGGGGCGCGTCACCTTGATCGACGCAGGTGCGGCCATGCTGGGCGTGCCGGCGGGCGAGTGTCGCGCCTCCAACAGCCAGGTCATCCATTCCAAGACCGGCAAGAAGGTGAGCTACGCCAAGATCGTCGCCGACGGCAAGGCGAGCAAGGTGTGGACCGCCGACGAGCTGAAGGCGCTGAAGCTCAAGGGGCCGGGCCAGTACACGCTGATCGGCCAGTCGGTGGCGCAGCTCGACATCCCGTCCAAGACCAACGGCACGGCGAAGTTCGGCATCGACACGATGGTGCCGGGCATGCTGTACGGCAAGCCGGTGGTGCCGCCGGTGCGCTACGGCGCGACGGTGAAGGCGGTCGACGAGTCCGAGGCCAGGAAGGTCAAGGGCTACGTCAAGGCCGTCACGCTCGAGGACAAGACCGCGACGACCACCGGCTGGGTGGTGGCCGTGGCCTCGACCTACGAGGGCGCCAAGAAGGCGGCGGCGGCGCTCAAGATCACCTACGACAACGGCCCCTACGCCAAGGTCTCCGACCAGACCCTGATCGACGAGGCCAAGAAGCTGCAGGCCGATCCCGCATCGGGCCAGCTCTTCGTCTCGGCGGGCGATCCCGCCACGGCGATCGGCGGGGCGGCCAAGGTGATGGAGGCGGAGTATCTCACCTCCATCAACATCCATGCGCCGCTGGAGCCGATGAACGCCACGGCCTTCGAGAAGGACGGCGTGTGGCACATCCACACCGGCAACCAGTTCGCCACCCGCACCGGCGGCATCGCCGCGGCGGCACTCGGCGTCGATCCGAAGCACGTGGTGCTGCACCAGTACTTCATGGGCGGCGGCTTCGGCCGCCGGCTCGACGCCGACATGGTGATCCCGGCCGTGCTGGCGTCGAAGGCGGTCGCCAAGCCCGTGAAGCTGATCTATGCGCGCGAAGACGACATGGCCATGGATTTCACCCGGCCGCTCACCTACCAGAAGGTGAAGGCGGGGCTGGACGCCGACGGCAAGCTGGTCGGCCTGCAGCACGACGTGGTCTGCGCCTGGCCGACGGCGCGCTGGGGCATCCCGGCGTTCCTGACGCCCGCGGTCGACAAGAAGGGCGCACTCGACGGCTTCACCGTCAACGGCGCGGACTTCTGGTACACCGTGCCCAACCACAAGGTCCGCGCCGTGCTGAACGAGCTGGCGCAGAAGGCGACGCCGTCCGGGCAGCTTCGCTCGGTGGCGCCGGGTTGGACCTTCTGGGCGGTCGAAAGCATGATCGACGAGCTCGCCCATGCCGCCGGCAAGGATCCGGTCGACTACCGTCTCGCGCTGCTCGACGGCGCGGGCCAGAACGCGGGCGGGGCGAAGAAGCTCGCCAATGCGCTGCGCACCGTCGTCGGCCGCTCGGGCTACGGCGCCAAGACGCTGCCCAAGAACGCCGGCATCGGCGTCGCCTGCGTGAGCTCGCAGGAGCGCGCGACGGCGACCTGGACCGCCTGCACCGCACAGGTCGAGGTCAATCCGGCGACGGGCGACTTCAAGGTCAATCGCCTGACGATCGCGATGGACCTCGGCACCGTGGTCAATCCCAACGGCGTGCAGGCCCAGATCGAGGGCTCGATCCTGTGGGGCATGTCGCTCGCGCTGTTCGAGAAAGCGCCGCTGGAGAACGGCGCGCTTCAGGTCAGCAACTTCGACGGCTACACACCGATGCGCATGAGCCAGATGCCGGACCTCGACATCTCGATCATCTCGAGCAACGACCCGGCCTCCGGCTGCGGCGAGCCCGGCGTCACGGTGGTGGCGCCCGCCATCGCCAACGCGATCTTCAACGCCTGCGGGGCGAGGGTGCGCTCGCTGCCCATCACCGCCGAGGCGGTGAAGAAGGCGATGAAGGCATAAACGCGCAAACTTTCATCCCGAGGCCAACGGCCGAGGGACCCTTAAGCATCAGGAAGGGTCCCTCGCTGCAGTCGGGATGACGCGCGCTCCTGGACGCGCTTCACTTTGTCGACCTCGGTGACACCGAAGGACTCCGCCGAATTCTCAGTCGGCAGCTTTTAGCGCACGCGGCTCTTGGTCTCGCTCATGTCCGTACGAGGCCCTGGAGGTCTTGTGCTCGCCGGACATGGCGTCACTATGGTCCATGCGATGACGAGTCGGTGGCGTCCACCGTGAACTCTCGCAGTGCGTGTTTTCTTCTGACTCACCGCGACGGGGACGTAAAGAAACAGCACCTACAGTTCATAAGCCCTGTCGCCGCGATAACCGGCCCAGCCGCCCTCCCGGTACGAGATTGATCCTTCGCCAATACCTGCGGCAGTCCAAAGTCGGTCGAACATGGGCTGCAAATAATTTCCCAGAGGCTCTCCTATTTCCTTAACCGCATATTCACCGAGTCCCACGAATGGCTTTCGAAATCGACCAGCGAGGCGACTCATGTGAACGTCAACGTTGTCCACGCCAACTAGGACGGCCGACGCAATACCCGGTCCCGACAAACCAATTTTCAAGGCTGCTGTTGAACACTTGTCGAACATATCCACGATGGCAGCTTCGACCTTGTAACCGTTGATTTGCACTCGAGGATCGTCGTGCAGGCGCGTTCCGAGATTGAGAGCCACCTCAAAGACACCTGGACGTATAAATCGCGCATACCAGATAGTCTCCTGATTGGGCTTGCCCGGTACGACCAAGCCTTTTCCACGATTCCACCATTCGCTCTCATCGAGGTCCGATGCACTTGCAACGAGGTTGGTGGGAGCTAGTGACGGCATCATCTGCTTGACCAATTGGACGTCCAAAGCTGATCGCGAAAATGCAATGAATGGAGCGAGGTGAAATACCACCCTCGGGTTGGACACAATTGCTGGTCTCGGCCCCCACTCTGCGGTGGATGACAAGGACAGCACCATGTTCCGCGCCTCGTCTCGATGCTTCGGATCGATAGCTCGCTCCTGCCCTTCGGCGGACTGGCTGGGGTCTATTTCGAAGGCATGAACCGGGTACGGAACATTCTTTAGCTCTAAGCGTCCCCGATCTATCGCCTTCAATTTGAGTTTGCTTGCCACTTCTCTTGCAACATTTTCGGGTAGGCAAATACGTCCTGGCGTAGC
>DATJWN010000186.1:0-32845 GCA_035501235.1 Reyranella sp. | reverse complement strand
CGGCGCCCAGCTCGGCCGGCGACTTCACGCGCTCCGAGGCAATGCCGAAGCTTTCTCCCAGCTTCACGAAATCCGGATTGTACAGGTCGGTGGCGATCGTGCGGCCCTTGAACTGCTGCTGCTGGATGCGCTTCACGTTGCCGTAGGCGCCGTCGCTGAACACCACGGCCACGGTACCGATGTTGTTCTGCGCCGCCGTCGACATCTCCATCGCCGTGAACAGGAAGCCGCCGTCGCCATTGATCGACAGGACCGGCGTGTCGGGCTTGGCGACCTTGACGCCGAGCGAGGTGGCATAGCCCCAGCCCAGGGTTCCCTGGTAACCCGGAGAGAGGAAGGTGCGTGGCTTGTAGGTGGGATAGGCGAAGCGGGCGGCATAGCCGATCTGCGTCAGCTCATCGACCAGGATGCCGTCATCCGGCAGGGCTTTGCGGATTGCCTCGAGATAGCCGATCTGCGGCGCCAGCAGGTCGTGCACCTTCTTCGTCACCTGCGCCTTGGTCTCGTCCACCTCGGCGGCACGGCCGTTGCGCTTGATGTTGTGGGCACTCACGCGGTGGGCCAGCGCCTTCAGCGTCGCATGGGCGTCGCCCACGATGCCGATCTCGGGCTTGCGCTGGCGATCGATCTCCTCGCCGTCGATGTCGATGCGGATGATCTTGAGATCGTCGTCGACGCCCCAGCCCATCAGCGGTGCCTGGAGGCGCGTGCCGATAGCGAGCACGACGTCTGCCTCGGCCCAGAAGCGGTAGCCAGTGGGCGACGTCACGGACAGGCGGTGGCGGCCGTCGATCACGCCCTGGCCCATCTTGCCGGTCATGACGGGCGCCTCGAGCATCTCGGCGATCTGCTGGACGTACTGGCCGGCCCCCTGTGCGCCGCCACCGACGGCGATCATCGGCCGCTTGGCATTGCCCAACAACTTGGCCGCGCGCTCGACGCCTTCCTCATCGACGGGGCAGGGGTCGGCTTCCGCGCCCGCGCCCGGCAACGCGACCGGCGCCTTGCGGCCCCAGGTGTCCATCGCGCATTCCAGCGCCACCGGACGGCGGCGGCCCGACAGCAAGCGCCGGAAGGCCTCGTTCACGAGGCCTGGCGCTTCGGACGGCCCGGTGATGCGATCGGCCCACTTGGTCAGCCCGCGCATGATGCCGAGCTGGTCGGGCAGTTCGTGCAACAAACCGACATTGCGGCCGATCATGGCCTGCTGGATCTGGCCGGTGAGCGCCAGCACCGGCGCATTCACCGCATAGGCCGTCGACAGCGCCGCCGTGGTGTTGAGAAAGCCCGGCCCGGGCACCACGACATAGGCCGACGGCTTGCCCGTCGCCATCGCATAGCCCAGCGCCATGTAGGCACAGGCCTGTTCGTGGCGGGCATGGATCGGCCGGATCGCGTTGGTGCGGTCGTAGAGCGCGTCGAAGAACGAGTCGTTCTGCACGCCGGGGAGACAGAAGAGGGTGTCGATGCCGTTCAGCTCGAGCATCGAGACGACGGCCTGCGCGGTGGAGAGAGGGGCGGTACTGGTTTGCATGCCGTCAGTCTAGCCGCCGCCCGCGGGAAGGCGGCATCCTGATTTCCTCCTTATTTCCGCGGAAAATGAGCGCTGGTACGTCAAACAATTGAGACAATTTGCACCACCCTCAGATTGTCGCACTGCCGGTGGTGTTAGTTATATCGGGCTGCGAATAGTGGTATGTAGCCCGGCTAGAGAGCGATCCATCGAGCCGGGCAACGGTCGATCGCGTATCTAAGGAAGAGCCATGTCGATCAAGGCGTCTGTCACCATCCTCCGCGCGATCCTCGCCGCGGCCCTCGCGGTTGCCGCCGTCGGCGCTCACGCGCAAACGCCGTCGCGCCAGAAGACCGGCGTGCCCACGCCGCCCAAGGCGGTCGCCCCGCAGCCGGCGCCGCAGCAATCGCTCGTCGACACCTGCTACGCGCCGTTCGGCCTGCAGCCGACGGAGAAGATCAACGCCTGCACCCAGGCCATCACCAGCGGTGCGGCGACCGACATCCCGCTCGCCATGCTCTATTTCAGCCGCGGCCAGGCCGAGAGCTACAGTGGCGACCAGAAGGCCTCGCAGGCCGACTATCGCCAGTCGCTCAAGATCTTCACCGACGTCATCCGCCGCATCGCGCCCAATTCGGCGATCATCTTCCAGCGCGGCCTGATCTACCAGACGATCGGCGACGCCGATCAGGCGATCGTCGACTACAGCGACGCCATCCGCCTCGCGCCGAACGAGACCTACGCCTACGTCAATCGTGGCATCGTCCTCTACACCAAGAAGGACAACAACGAAGGCGCCATCGCCGACTTCAACAAGGCGATCTCGCTCAAGCACTGCGAGGTCGGCGCGTGGATGAACCGCGGCCTAGTCTACAAGCGCAAGGGCAACCTCGACCAGTCGATCTCCGACTTCACCACGACGATCGGCTGCCTGCCGGGCAATCCGTCGCCGGTGCAGCCGATGGGCTCGTATCCCGCCGGCACGGTGTTCAACCAGGCGTTCTTCACGCAGGTTCAGCAGGCCTCGCAGACCGCCGACGCCTACTACCAGCGCGGCCTCGTCTATCTCGACAAGGCGGGCAAGAGCCAGAAAGAGGCGATCCCGTTCCTCGACAAGGCGATTTCCGACTTCACGACCGCCATCCGCATCAATCCGACCGCCGCCGCGCACTATGTGGGTCGCGCCTCGGCGCACATGTACAAGGAAGAGTTCCGGCCGGCGATCGAGGACTTCACCGAGGCCATCCGCCTCGCGCCGGGCGACGAGTTCACGTACCTGCATCGCGGCATCGCCTATCATTCGGTGAACGAGCCGGACAACGCCATCGCCGACTACACCGAGGCACACCGCATCAACCCGCTCGACGTCAATCCGCTGATCAACCGCGGCATCGTCTACTATTCGAAGAAGGGCCAGTACGATCTCGCCATCGCCGACTTCACCGAGGCTCTGAAGATCGACCCCAAGGAAATCAACGCGCTGATCAATCGCGGCATCTCCTGGCGTGAGAAGGGCGATCCCGACAAGGCGATCCTCGACTTCAGCGAGGCGCTCCGGCTCGGCATGCTGACCGGCGACGTCCTGAAGTTCGGCTCCAACGACCCCGATGCAATCCGGCACTGGGACCAGGTCGCGCATGCCCGCTACCAGCGCGGCACGGCCTATGTCGCCAAGACCGAGTACGACCTGGCGCTCGCCGACTTCAACGAATCGATCCGGCTCAATTCGAAGGAATCGCGCGTCTTCGTCTCGCGCGGCGGCATCTACCTCTACAAGGGCGACTACAAACGGGCGATCAACGACTTCGACGAGGGCATCCGTCTCGATCCGGGCTACGCCTTCGCCTACTTCCAGCGCGGCTTCGCCTATCACGCTCTCGAGGAGCCGGACAAGGCCTATGCCGACTACACCAAGTCGATCGAGCTCGATCCCAAGTACATCACCACGTACCTGAACCGCGGCATCATCGACTACACGCGCCGCGCCGACTACGACAAGGCGATCGCCGACTTCACCAAGGCGCTGCAGCTCGGGCCCGACAACATCAACGCGCTGATGCATCGCGGCGTGGCCTACGGCGCCAACAACGAGTTCGACAAGGGCATGGCCGACCTCAACCGCGCCATCGAGCTCTCGCCGGAATTCGCCAAGGCCTACTACTATCGCGGCGTCCTGTACGGTCTTCGCGGCAGTATGGATCGCGCGCTCGCCGACTACGACGCGGCGATCCGCCTGGATCCCAAGGGGCCCGAGGCCTATCTCAACCGCGCCGGGCTCTATGCCAATGCCGGGGACCAGGACCGCGCGATCGCCGACCTGACCAAGGTGATCGAGCTCGTGCCCAACGCGCCGGGCGCCTACTACAATCGCGGCTTCTCCTATTTCGCCAAGGGCCAGTACGAGAAGGCGGTGGCCGACTACAGCGACGCGATCCGCCTCAACCCGCGGCTCGCCGTGGCCTACAACAACCGCTGCCTGACGCGCGCCGTCGTCGGCCACGATCTCAAGGACGCGGTCTCCGACTGCGACGAGGCGCTGAAGCTGCAGCCCAGCAACCTCGACGCCATCGACACCAGGGCCTTCATCTTCCTGAAGCTCGGCGACTTCGCGAAGGCGGCGACGGAGTACAACACCTCGCTGCAGCTCGATCCCAAGCATGCCCGCGCGCTCTACGGCCGCGGGCTCGCCAAGGTGAAGGCGGGCGACAAGCCGGGCGGCGAGGCCGACATGGACGCCGCCATCAAGATGGCGCCCAACGTCGCGCAGGACTTCACGAAGTTCGGCATCACGATCAACTGAGCGGCTCCGCCGTTAAGGAACCGTCACACAAAGACGGCAGTCTCCTCGCTTCACAGCGAAGGATTGCCGCCGCATGTCCGCGAATTCCGACTTCCCCCGGCGCCTGATCGACGGCTATCGCGATTTCCTCGCAGGCCGCATGCCCATCGAGCGCGACCGCTTCCGCGAGCTCGCCAGGCGCGGCCAGTCGCCGGACATCATGCTGATCGGCTGCTGCGATTCGCGCGTTTCGCCCGAGGTGCTGTTCGACGCCCATCCCGGCGAGATGTTCGTCGTGCGCAACATCGCCAATCTCGTGCCGGCCTATACGTCGGACGGCACCTGCCACGGCGTCTTCGCAGCGCTTGAGTTCGCCGTCCAGGTGCTGAAGGTCGGGCACATCATCGTCATGGGGCATGCTCATTGCGGCGGCATCCGCGCCTTCGCCGAGCATGGGCCGCCGCTGTCGCCGGGCGATTCGATCCACAAATGGATGTCCATGATCGCGCCCGCCGCGGAGCTCGCCGGCCCCGCAACCCAGCCGAACTACCTGATGCGGCTGGAGCAGGCGTCGATCACCAGGAGCCTCGACAACCTCATGACCTTCCCCTACGTCGCCACGGCGGTGGAGAAGGGCGCGCTCGTCCTGCACGGCGCCTATTTCGACGTGGCCACGGGGGAAATGTTCGTCCGCGACGGCGAGGACTATCTCGAGATGGCCAAGGCTGTCTCACTGCCTCTGCACGCCGCCGATTGACAGTTCGATGACAATCACATGACACGCCGGACCGTGTCGCCGCAGTGTCATGCTCGATTGCTATTCACCGGGAGGCGCTCCAAGGCGTCGGACGGGGGTTCAAATGGCAAATCCGGAACACAATGGACATGCTGGTCACGAGGAAACCGCTCATGCGGCTGAGACCCATGACGCGGTGAACGGAGAGGCGACGAACGGCGTGGCCAGCGAGGCGATGACCGTTGCCGCGACGGTCGGCGTCGTCGCCGTCGGCGCAGCCCTCTGGGAAGTGGCGCTCCTGCCGGGCATCGCGCTCGGTGTCGCGGCGATGCTGGCGCCCAAGTACGTGCCGCGGGTCGGCTCGGCGATCCAGCCGATGGTCCGCTCGTCGGTGCGCGGCGTCTACAAGTTCGGACAGAAGACCCGCGAGATGATGGCCGAGGCCAAGGAGCAGGTGAACGACATCGTCGCCGAGGTCCATGCCGAAGGCGATGCCGCGGCGAAGGCCGCGGAGGCGCCGAAGCAGTGACGGCTGCGGCATCCCACGATCGGACCAGCGTTCAAAGTGATGCGTCGCGCGCGGACATGAAGAAAAAGAGCAAGCACAAGCTGGAGATCGCCCACCAGATCCCCGGCCGGATCCGGATGAAGATCCCCTCGGCGAAGGGCAACCCCGAGCAGCTCGAGGCCTACAAGGAAACCTTGAGCCTCATTCCCGGCATCGAGCAGGTCGAGGTCAATCCGGCGACCGGCAGCATCGTGCTCAAATACGATCCGAACCGGCATGACGATTTCCATGCCGATTTCCACGACCACTGCCAGGAGCATCACGGCCATCCGCATCCGCGGCCGCCGACCAACGAGATCGATGCGCTGGCAGCCAAGATCGAGCAGGAAGCCGAATACCTCGCGGAGCATTCCCGGGCCGCGCGGGCCTTCGTCGACTTCTGCAAGAACTGCGACCGGCAGATCAGGAGCGCGAGCCACAACACGCTCGACCTCAAGATGCTGCTGGCGATGGGCGTGATCGGCATCACCGTGTTCGAGGTCGGCGCCACGGCGGCCACTCCGGTGTGGGTGACGCTCGCCCTGTTCGGCATGAACCATTTCATCGAGATGCAGGAGCAGGCCGCGACGGCCGCTCTCGCGGAGAAGTTGGCGCCCGCAAGGGCCTAGCGAGGCCGGTCCAGACGAAGGACAGCGTTCATGGATCTCGCGATACGTCACTACCTTCCGGGCCGGATCAGGCTCCATGTCCCCGAGCTCTGCCGCCAGCCGGTCGTCGCCGAAGCTGCCGCCGCCTGGCTGCGCGGCAAGCGGGGCGTGAAGTCGGCACGGCTGAACTACGGCTGCGCCTGCCTCATCGTCGAGTATGACGCCCGGCAGGAGCGGATCCTGCAGGCCATCCTGGTCCAGCTGCGGCTCGCCACGATGGCGGACGTGGCCAGGCTGAGCACGGACATCGCGCAGCAGACGGCGCTCGGCCGCTCGCCCGCGGACGCGCTCAAGACACCGGCCACGCAGACCGATACCAAGAACTCCAACGTCGCGCCCAGGAAGGAAGAGGTGCCGGCGCTCTTCTCGACGCAGTCGCCGCTTGCGCTCCCGACGCTTGCGCTGGCGCTCGCCTTTTCGACGAATCCTTTCGTGGTCGCGGTCAACATGCCGCTGATGCTGTGGAACGGCATCCCGATCGCGCGCCGGGCCTGGCGCGTGTGGCGCAGGGAGAAACGGCTCAACGTCGATTTCCTCGACACGCTCGCCATCATCGCGTCGGTCCTGCAGGGCAACCCGGTGGCGGGATCGATCGTCACCTGGCTGATCAAGTTCGGCGACTGGATCCGCGATCTCACCGCGGCGGGCTCGCGCCGCGCCATCGGCGAGCTGCTCGAGTTCCAGTCCAAGCGCGCCTGGGTCAAGCGCAACGGCCAGATCATCTCCATCCCGGCCACCGAGCTCGCGGTCGACGACCTGGTCGTCGTCTATCCAGGCGAGATGATCCCGGTCGACGGCGAGATCGTCGAGGGCGTCGCCACGATCGACCAGAAGACCATCACGGGCGAGGGCCTGCCGGTCAATCGCCGCAAGGGCGAGGCAGCCTTCGCCGCGACCGTCATCCGCGAAGGCCAGATCACCGTGCGCGCCACGAGAGTGGGGACCGACACGACCGCGGGCCAGATCGCGCATCTCGTCGAATCGGCGCCGATGGGCGACACCCGCATGCAGAACCACGCCGAGCTGCTGGCGGACCAGCTGGTGCTGCCGACGCTCGCGCTCGCCTCGGGCACGGCGGCGGTGACGGGCGACTTCCAGCGCTTTCTGTCGCTGGTGATCGTGGATTACGGCACGGGCATCCGCGTCGCCGCGCCGACCTCGGTGCTGGCCTCGATGACCCATGCCGCGCGCGCCGGCATCATCATCAAGTCGGGCGCGCACATGGAACGGCTGTCGAAGGTCGACACGATCGTGTTCGACAAGACCGGCACGCTCACCCATGGCGTGCCGGCGGTGACGGACATCGTGCCGTTCATCGACAAGATCGACGCAGGCCATCTGCTGGGCCTCGCCGCCGCCGCCGAGACGCGGCTGCACCATCCGGTGGCCGAGGCGCTGCGCACGCGGGCGAAGGAGCTCGCGGTCGACATCCCGCCCTGCGACGAGACCCAGTACAAGGTCGGCCTCGGCGTGGAAGGGCAGGTCAACGGCTACTACATGCATGTCGGCAGCGAGCGCTTCATGCGCCAGAGCGGCATCGACATCGGCTGCTCGGCGCGCGACCGCGCCAACCACGACCAGAACGGCCATTCCTGCCTCTATGTCGCCGTCGACGGCAAGCTGGGCGGGCTCGTCGCCTATGCCGACAAGATCCGGCCCGAGAGCCGGCTGGTGATCTCGCGTCTGCACCGCATGGGCATCAGGAACACCATCATGCTGACCGGCGACAATCCGATCGTCGCGCGCGCCGTCTGCCGCAAGGTGGGCCTGACCGACGCGGTCGCCGACATGATGCCGGCCGACAAGGCGAACGTGATCCAGGAGCTGCAGAAGAAGGGCAATGTCGTGGCCATGGTGGGCGACGGCATCAACGATTCGCCGGCATTGTCCTTCGCCGACATCGGCATTGCCATGAAATACGGCGCCGAGGTGACGCACGAGTCGGCGCACGTCGTGCTGATGGAGGATTCGCTGTGGAAGCTCGTGAAGGCGGTGGATATTTCCCGGTCCGCCGTCGGCCTGATCAAGCAGAATTATGCCATCGTCGCGGGCTTGAATACGCTCGCTTTAGGCCTAGCTCTTCCCGGTGGGCTGATCAGCCCGACCGTGACCGCCTTGCTGAGCAACGGGTCGGCCATCCTGGCGACCATGAACGGCATGCGGCCGGTGCTGCGGTATCAGTGATGCTATAAGGAAACGATGCAGGACAGCGGCGCGATCCCCCTGGCGGCCGTCCATCACGAGGCGCTGGCCGAGGCGGTGGCGGCGCTCGAGAACCCCAACCTCGCCGCCCGCATCGCCGACTATGCCGGCGCGCCGGTCAATCGCGTGCTCGGCCTGCTGCCGAAGGCGGCCGACAAGGGCCTGACCAAGGCGGTCGAGACCGCGATGCTGCGCTGCCTCAGGACCGCCATCCGCACGCTCGAGCGCGGCGACCAGCGCAAGCCCTCGACGCTCCTGTCGTCGATGGCCGTCGGCGTCACCGGCGGCGTGAGCGGCTTTGTCGGCCTCGCGGCACTCCCGGTCGAGCTGCCGGTCACGACGACCCTCATGCTGCGCGCCATCGCCGACATCGCCCGCCACAACGGCGAGGATCTCGCCTCGCTGGAGGCACGGCTGGCCTGCCTGCAGGTCTTTGCGCTCGGCGCCCGCTCGACCGGCGCGCGGCAGGATGTCGGCTACTACGCCGCCCGCGCGCTGCTCACGCGCATGACCAGCGAGGCCGCGGCCTATCTTGTGCAGCGGGGCACGCTCGAGCTCACCGGGCCGATGATGAACCGCCTCATGGCCGAGCTGGTGTCGCGCTTCAGCATCGTGGTGTCCGACCGCATCGCCGCGAGCTCGCTGCCGGTGATCGGCGCGATCGGCGGCGCCACCGTGAACGTGATCTTCATGAACCATTTCCAGCAGGTGGCGAAGGGCCACTTCACCGTGCGCAGGCTCGAGCGGCGCTACGGGCAGGCGACCGTGCGCCGCCACTACGCCGAGCTGGCCACGGCGCAGATCAAACCGGCGCGCTGACGCGAAACGATGTCTCCACCGGTCGAGGACCAGCGCGTCATCGAGCTTCGGCGCATGCGCATCGTCGCCACCCTGTTGCTGGTGGCGATGACGGCGCTGTTCGTCGCCACGTCGTTCTATGTCGGCGCCTTCCCCTGGCTCGCCTATGTGCGGGCCTTCGCCGAAGCGGGCATGGTCGGTGCCTGCGCCGACTGGTTCGCGGTGGTGGCGCTGTTCCGCCATCCGCTCGGCATTCCCATCCCGCACACCGCGATCGTGCCCAACAACCAGGCGCGCATCGCGGGCGCCATGGGCCGCTTCGCCACCAACAACTTCCTCACGCCCAAGGTCCTGTCGCGCAGGTTGGCGACGGTCGATGCGGCGCGCTGGGCGGCCGACTGGCTCGCCAATCCCGACAATGCGCGCCGGCTTGCGCATGCGATCGCGGGCGCCATTCCCGAGATCGTGCGCGCGCTGCCCAGGCAGCAGATCGCCGATGTCGTCGGCAAGGCGGCGTGGCGCGGCATCGAGGCGGTGCCCGCGGCACCCGTGGCCGCCAACCTCCTGGCCATCGTCTGGGCGCAGGGCCAGACGCAGAAGCTGATCGAGCGCACGATCGAGCTGCTGGAGGCTTCCCTGCAGCAGCACCAGCCCTTCATCCGGCAGAAGATCGAGGCGAGCTCCTCGCGCTGGATCCCGCGCTGGGTGGACGGCGTGGTCGCCGACCGGGTCATGAACTCGCTTTCCACGACACTGGGCGAGATGCGCGATCCCGGCCATCCCTGGCGGATCGAGCTGAAGGAGGGGATCGAGAAGCTGATCGTGCGCCTGAACAGCGATCCGGAGTTGCGCGCGAAGGCCGAGGCTATGAAGGCGGAATGGATCGCCAATCCGCTGTTCCACGAGCAGGTC
This sequence comes from Reyranella sp., assembly GCA_035501235.1. Lineage (GTDB taxonomy): Bacteria > Pseudomonadota > Alphaproteobacteria > Reyranellales > Reyranellaceae > Reyranella. The sequence continues at coordinate 22,690 of DATJWN010000186.1, read as the reverse complement.
GACGCGCTGTGGGGCGAGATCGAGCGCCGCCTGCCGTCCGATCCCGCCGCCTATTCCGAGCGCATCGAGCCGGTGGTCCAGCAGGCGCTGGCCGGCGCCGGGCGCTGGCTGCAGGAGGATCCGGAACTGAAGGAGCGTATCAATCGCTGGATGCGCTACCTGCTGCGCCGCACGATCACGCCGCGCCGCGCCGAGATCGGCGCGTTCGTGACGCAGGTGGTCGAGAACTGGGACGCCTCGACGCTGGTCAACCGCATGGAGCTGCAGGTCGGCAAGGACCTGCAGTACATCCGCATCAACGGCACGATCGTCGGCGGCCTGGTCGGCGTGATCATCTACACCGCCTCGAAGTTCCTGCTGCCAGGGTAGCCGGCGTCCCTAGTAGACCGACGGGACGTACATCTCCGGCGGCACGGGCGTGCGCACATAGCTGGGCTTGCGCTCACGCTCGGGCAGCGTGATCGGGGCATGCGGCACGTCGCTGTACGGGATCTGCTGCAGCAGGTGATGGATGCAGTTCAGCCGCGCGCGCTTCTTGTCGACGCCCTCGACGACCCACCAGGGGGCTTCCGCAATGTGGGTGCGGGCCAGCATCTCCTCCTTGGCCGCGGTGTAGGACTCCCAGCGCCGGCGGGACTCGAGATCCATTGGCGAGAGCTTCCACTGCTTCAGCGGATCGTGGATACGCATCAGGAAGCGCTGCTGCTGCTCCTCGTCGGTGATCGAGAACCAGTACTTGATGAGGATGATGCCGGAGCGCACCAGCATGCGCTCGAAGTCGGGCACGGTGCGGAAGAATTCCTGCACGTCCTCCTCGGAGCAGAAGCCCATCACGCGCTCGACGCCGGCGCGGTTGTACCAGCTCCTGTCGAACAGCACGATCTCGCCGGCGCCCGGCAGATGGGAGATGTAGCGCTGGAAATACCATTGCGTGCGCTCGCGCTCGTTGGGAGCGGGGAGGGCGACGACGCGGCAGATGCGGGGATTGAGCCGCTGGGTCACGCGCTTGATCACGCCGCCCTTGCCCGCGGCATCGCGGCCCTCGAACAGGACCACGACCTTGAGCTTCTTGTGGATGACCCAGTCCTGCAGGCGGATCAGCTCGCGCTGCAGCCGCAGCAGCTCGTTGAAATAGATCTTGCGATCGACGCCGTGGTGGTCGGCCTGGTCGCCGATATCGTCCATCAGCTCGGCGAGACGCTCGTCGTCGAGCTCCATCTCGCGCTCTTCGTCGATATTGTCGACCAACTCGGCCTCGAGCTGGTCCTGCAGGCTTCTGGGGTCGCTCATGAGCAGACCCTAAGGCGCGGATGTGACAGAGCGGCGACAGGCTCGAGATCGGGCCCGACACTACTGCCGCGTCACGGAGACCAGCGGCAGCATGAAGGTCGCGCTGCTGCCCTGGATGCTGTCGGGCAGGGGCGTGTAGGGCGAGCCCTGGCGCACGCCCGCCAGCACGCCCTGATCCATGGCGGGATAGCCGCTCGAGCGGGCGATCTCGGCGTCGAGCAGGCGGCCATCGCGCGCGATCACGACACGCACCACGGTAGTGCCTTCCTGCACGTCGACCTTGGCGTAGTAGCGATAGCCCGAGAGCTTGCGCACGACCTGCCAGAGATAATTGTCCTGCGCGCGGGCCCGATTGTAGGTATCGGCCGGATTGACGAAGGGCGAAGGCGCCGGCGCTTCCTCCGCGCGGGCCATCGCCTGCGGCTGGCGACGATTGGTCAGCGGCGAGGGACGCGGATCGACATGCTGTTGTGGCGGCGCGGTGTGGAGCGGCACCGCCGTCGTCGCGTGCTGCTGCGGCGGGAGCGGCGGTGAGGGCTTCGGCGTCTCGGGCGTCGCCTCGGGCTTGGGCGGCTCGGGCGCCGCCGGTTTCGGCGGCTGCGGCAACAGCATCTCGCGCGGCTGTGCCCTGATCTGCGAGGGCACCTGTGTCGCCTTGTCGGCCTCGATCTCCGCCGGCGGCCGCAAGCCAAGGTCCGGCGGCGGCACGGGCCGTGGCGGCGGCGGCAGCTTCACTTCGGGCTTGGGCTGCGGCGGGGGCGGCGGAGGCTCGGGCGCCTTCGGCTGCTCGAAGGTCACCATGATCGGCTGCTCGTCCACCGGCAGCTTGGGCGGATGCTTGGCCATCCACCACAGCGCCAGCACCGCCAGCGCATGCACCAGCACCGCCAGCACGATGGCCGACGGCGACATGCGATCGAAGCGGGAGGAGACGGCGATGTCGTGCGACACGAGTTTCCCGAACGCTCAGTGGCGGATGGGGTGGGATTCGAACCCACGGTGAGCGTGAACCCACGCCGGTTTTCAAGACCGGTGCCTTAAACCACTCGGCCACCCATCCGGAGGCCGCTTGTTACTCCGTCCGGCGTCGGCGGTACACCGCATCGGAGCCCCAGCTCACGGTGGCCGTGCGTCCATTGATCAGAATGAGGGACTGGGGAAAGACGGGCGTATCCTCCGCGCGATTGGAGACCCGGATCCAGAGGGCTGCGAGGCCGAGCGATCTGGCCGCGATGCGGCCAGGCGCCCAAGCGCGGGGGCTGCTGGAGACGCCACACGGTGGGGTGGATCAAGAGCAGTGAAAAAGGGTCAATGCTCTTGCCACAAATTTCTGGCTAAATTCGATATGTTTACCGCTAACTTTTTGTAACCCATACCATATGTAGTGGTTGCGGTTCGGACGGTGCCAAGGGGTCTGGACGACTTGCCCTACGGCAAACGGTGCAGCTGGACCGTCCAGGTGTGCGTGCGTCCCGCCATGTTCGACGTGCCGCTGCACAGCGCGACGCCGTCGCTGCCGCGGCGACAGGTGAGGTGGTCGGCCCACCAGGACGAACCGTCTGTGCAGGTCGTGTCGGCGTCGTCGATCCGCAGATCCGACCCGGTGAAGCGCGCCTGGGCCGGCGGCCGGCAGGCATAGCCGGGGCGGGCGGGACGATTGAAGTCCAGCTGGCCGCGACCGTTCTCGTCGAAGCAGTAGGTCGACACGCCTTCGCCGAACTGGGCGGGATCGTGCTTGAAGGAATCGGTCCGCCAGCAGCCCTTGAGGAAGGAGAGATCGTTGGTCGGCTTATCGGGCATCTTCAGGACCGACGAGGGCGGCTCGCGCTTCGGCGGTGGAGGAGGCGGGGGCGGGGGCGGCTTCAGCGCCGCGGTCTGCTGGGGCCGCGGCGGGCCAGCTTCGGTCGGCAGCGACAGCGGCGCGGGCGGCGCCTTGGGCACGCTGGCGCAGGCGAGCTGCTGGCGCGCGATCTCGACCTCCAGTGTGGTCACGCGGGCGCGCAGGACCTCGGTCTCGCGAACTTCGGGCGCCAAGGCGAACGCCGGCGCCGGACAGAAGCTCCAGGCGACGTGGCCCAGCAACAGGCCGCACGCCCGCAGCAGCACGACCATCGAAGCCGCGACCAGCAAGGCGAAGGCCAGCCACAGCCAGCGCGACGGACGAAGCACGGACACCGGGGGCAATATCGCTTTCTTCTCCAAACCCTAGCAAGATCGGGAGATGGACGGCATGTCGAACTTCCGCCTCGGACGACGCGCGCTGTGCGGCGCGCTGGCAACGCTTCCCCTCGCGGCGCAGGCCCAGTCGGGAGATCCCAAGTTCGACGCCTGGCTGCGCACCTTGCAGGCCGAGGCCGTGCGCAGCGGCGTCGACGCCGAGACGGCGCGCCGCGCGCTGTCGTCGATCCAGCAGATCCCGCGGGTCCTCGAGCTCGCGCACAACCAGCCCGAATTCTCGCTGACGTTCGAGCAGTATCTCGAGATCGTGGCGCCGCAGAAGCGCGTCGATCGCGGGCGCAAGCTCCTGGCCGAGAATCGCGCGCTGATCGACCGGTTCGCCGTGCCGGCCGGCATCCCGGCGGCGACCGTCGCCGCGCTGTGGGGCATCGAGAGCGACTTCGGCGCGCAGCTCGGCGATTTCGAGGTCATCCCGGCGCTGGCGACGCTGGTCTACAACAACTTCCGCGCTTCGTTCTTCAAGGGACAGCTGATCGCGGCGCTGAAGATCGTCTCGCAGGGCCACATCTCGCTCCAGGCGATGAAGGGATCGTGGGCGGGCGCGATGGGCCAGTGCCAGTTCATTCCCACGACCTTCCTCGCCTATGCCGCCGATGGCGACGGCGATGGCCGCTACGACATCTGGACGAACAAGGCCGACGTCTTCGCCTCGATCGCCAATCTCCTGCGCGCCTCGGGCTGGCAACCCGGGCTGGAGTGGGGCGCCGAGCTTCCTGCCGGTGCCGCCGCACCGCGCGGCCAGCGGATCGTGCGGCCATCGGGCGCGGCCGGGCCGGCTTACCGGACGACGGCGAATTTCCGCGCGATCCTGCGCTGGAACCAGTCCGACTTCTTCGCTCTCGGCGTGGGCATCCTGTCCGATCGTCTCGCCGCCTGACGATCGTCTCCTGACGGGTGCCTCTAGCTGATGTATGATGGCAGCCGGATGCCCCAACCTGTTGTCATTCGGCGTTCTCTGCGTCTCTGCTGCGCCTTCGTGCTGGCCGCCTGGCTCGCCGGCTGTGCCAGCCATCATGCGCCGCCCAGCACGGCCGCCACGCGGGGCATGTACAAGATCGGCGCGCCCTACACGATCGACGGCATCACCTACGTGCCGCAGGAAGAGTTCAATCACGTCGAAACAGGTGTCGCGTCCTGGTACGGGCCCGGCTTCCACGGCAAGTACACCGCCAACGGCGAGACCTACGACCAGTCCGACCACACGGCCGCGCACCGGACCCTGCAGATGCCGTCGGTCGTGAAGGTCACCAATCTCGACAACGGGCTGTCGACGACGGTGCGCATCAACGATCGCGGACCATACGCGCGCAATCGCATCATCGACATGTCGCGCGCCGCCGCCGAGGATCTCGGCATGGTCGGCCACGGCACCGCCCGCGTGCGCATCGAGCAGCTCAGCCAGGAGAGCGAGGCGGTGAAGGAAATTGCGATGAACGGCGGCGGTCCGGCCGAGCAACAAGCAGCGCTGGCGAAGTATGTGGCCGGCCGCCGCGGCCCGCCGGCCGTCACCGCGGTCGCGGCCGCGACGCCGCCGCCCGCGACGCCTCCGGTCCAGGTCTATCCCCGCAGCCCGGAGATCGCGCCGGTACAGGGATCGGCGGGCGGGCCGACGATCGATTCGCTGGCCGGCGGTGGCGGGGCAGGAGGAGCCCATGCCGCAGGCGGCTTCTATGTCCAGACCGGCGCCTTTTCGACCATGGGCAATGCCGAGAAGCAGCGCGGCCTGGTCAGCAGTTACGGCAGCACAGAGATATCCCAAGGCTCCGCGGGCGGACATGAAGTATACCGCGTGAGGATCGGCCCCTATACGACCTCCGACGCCGCCGGCATCGTCGCCGACCGGCTCAAACGTTCAGGATATGGTGATGCCCGTGTCGTGGCGGATTGATCTTGCGCGCTCCCTGACGGTTCTTCTGGCCGTGGCCGGCCTTGCCGGCACGACGGCTTACGAGGCGACGGCCCAGTCGGCCAAACCGCCGGCACAGAAGCCCGCACCCAAGGCTCCCGTGGCCGGCAAGCCGCTCGGACCGAAGGCGGCCGCGGCGGCACAGCAGGCCAAGATCGACGCCGCGGGCCCCTCGCAGATCGGCACCAGCACGCTCGCGCGTTACGCCTACATGATCGACGCACAGACGGGCGCGGTGCTGCTGTCCAAGGATGCCGACCAGCCGATGGCGCCCTCGTCGATGGCCAAGATGATGACGGTCTATTTGCTGTTCGAGGACCTGACCTCGGGCAAGCTCAAGATGGACACGCGCTTCCAGGTGAGCGAGCGCGCCTATGCGATCACGCGCGGCACGCATTCCTCGACGATGTTCCTCGAGATGACCGACGCGCCCACGGTGCAGGAGCTGATCCAGGGCATCATCGTCGATTCGGGCAACGATGCGAGCGTGGTCGTCGCCGAGGGCATCGCGGGAAGCGAGGAGGCCTTCGCCGACCGCATGAACAAGAAGGCGAAGGAGCTCGGCCTCACCGGATCGGTGTTCAAGAATTCCTCCGGCTGGCCGGCCGAGGGCCAGCATGTCACTGCGCACGATCTCGGCATCCTCGCCTGGCGCACGATCACCGATTTCCCGCAGCTCTATAAGTACTACGCGCAGCGCGAGTTCGCCTTCAACGGCAAGGTCCAGCCCAACCGAAATCTCGAGCTGAAGTCGGTGTCGGGCGCCGACGGCCTCAAGACCGGCCACACCGAGGAGGGCGGCTTCGGCCAGACGACCTCAGCGATCCGCGACGGACGGCGGCTGATCCTGGTGCTGAACGGCATGGGGTCCATGCAGGACCGTGCGCAGGAGACGGCGCGGCTGATCGAATGGGGATTTCGTGAGTCGAGCAACGTCACGGTCCTGAAGGCGGGCGATCTGGTGGCGCAGGCGCCGGTCTGGCTCGGCACGCAGGAGCAGGTGCCGCTGGTGAGCTCGCAGACCCTGATGATGACCACGCTTGCCGGCCAGCAGAGCCAGGTGCGCATGACCGCGCGCTTCGACGGGCCGCTGCCCGCGCCGATCGTCAAGGGCACCAAGCTCGGCGTGGTCTCGATCGCCTATCCCGGCGGCAAGTCGGCGGAGTATCCGATCGAAGCCGGCGCCGACGTGCCCCGCATGGGCGTCTTCGGCCGCGTCGTGACGCTCGCGCGCCATTATCTCTTCGGCTGGCTGTCGTGACCCCATCCGCCGCCGGGCGGTTCATCACTCTGGAAGGAGGCGAGGGGGCCGGCAAATCCACGCAGATCTCCCGCCTCAAGAGCTGGCTGCAGGGACGCGGCCGCGAGGTCGTCGCCACGCGCGAGCCGGGCGGATCGCCGGGCGCGGAGATGGTGCGCAAGCTCCTGGTCGAAGGCCCGGCCGAGCGCTGGGACGGCACGACGGAAGCGCTGCTGCACTTCGCCGCGCGGCGCGAGCATCTGCGCACGACGGTGTGGCCCGCGATGAAGCGCGGTGCCTGGGTCGTGAGCGACCGCTTCGCCGACTCGACCATGGCCTATCAGGGCTTCGGCCATGGCATCGACATCGACATGCTCGACGAGCTCTACGCCATCGCGGTCGGCGATTTTCGCCCCGACCTGACGCTGATCCTCGACTTGCCGATCGAGACGGGACTGACGCGAGCCGCCGCACGGCGCGGCACCGAGACCCGCTACGAGAGCCTGCCGCGCGATTTCCATGCGCGCGTGCGCGCGGGCTTCCTCGACATCGCGAAGAAAGAGCCACAGCGCTGCGCGGTGATCGACGCCACGCAGGACATCGAGACCATCGCCAACGCCATCGCCCGCACCGTCGGCGAACGGCTGGGAACCTGAGCAATGGCGCGCGGCAAGGCGAGCGCCGATCCGGCCGAGCTCGAGAAGCTCGAATGGCCCCACGACTGGCCGCCGCCGTGGCGCAACGAGCGGCTGGTCGGCCACGATGCCGCCGAGAAGACGCTGCTCGGGGCCCAGCAGGGGGGGCGGCTGCATCATGCCTGGCTGATGACCGGCCCCCGCGGCATCGGCAAGGCGACGCTCGCCTGGAAGTTCGCGCGCTTCCTGCTCGCGGGCCAGCAGCAGGGCGGATTGTTCGGCGGCGGACCGGAGAGCCTCGACGTGCCGGCCGGCGCGCCCGGCCGCTCGCTGGTCGATGCACGCTCGCATCCCGACCTGTTCCATTTGCGGCGTTCGCTCAACCCCGAGAGCGGCCGCATCCGGCAGGAGATCGCCATCGACGATGTCCGCGCGCTGGGCGAGTTCATGCACATGACGCCGGCGATGGGCGAGTGGCGAGTCGCCATCGTCGACTCGGCCGACGAGATGAACCGCAACAGCGCCAACGCGATCCTCAAGATCCTCGAGGAGCCGCCGGCGCGCGCGGTGCTGTTGATCGTGGCGCATGCACCGGGGCGATTGCTGCCGACCATCCGCTCGCGCTGCCGAAGGCTCGCGCTCCAGCCTCTGCCGGACGAGACGGTCGTGCAGTTGCTGGGCGACTACGCGCCGAACACGACGCCCGACGAGCGACAGGCTCTCGCGCGCCTCGCCGAAGGCAGCATCGGCCGCGCGCTCGAGCTCGCGGGAGCAGGCAGCCTCGCGCTCTATCGCGACATGGTCGAGGTGCTGGCGACTTTGCCCGATCTCGACATGCCCAAGCTCCACGGCTTCGCCGAGCGCTTCGCGCGCCGCGGCGAGGAGGCCAATGCCGACTGGCGCTCGCTCAACTACCTGTTCGACGGCTGGCTGAAAGGCCTCGCGCGCCATGCGGCCATGGGCGAGGAAGAGGGCGCTGTCGTGGCGGCCGAGCGCGGCCTGCGCGGCCGGATGCTGGCGGCCGCCAGCCTTGATCGCTGGATGGAGGCGTGGGAAAAGATCGCCCATCTGTTGTCCCGCTCCGACGCCGTCAATACCGATCGCAAACAGACGGTGCTCGTCAGCTTCCTCACTCTCCAATCGGCAATGCGATGAGGCGCTGACACCGGCGCCCCGAAAAGCGTCGGATGAAGGGCGACAGTCCGGAGTCTAGTCATGTCTGGCCGCACCTACTACGTCACCACGCCGATCTATTACGTGAACGACGTGCCCCATATCGGGCACGCCTACACCACGCTTGCTTGCGACGTGCTGGCCCGGTTCATGCGGCTCGACGGGCGCGACGTGCACTTCCTCACCGGCACCGACGAGCACGGCCAGAAGATCGAGACCGCCGCGGCGGCGGCGGGCTTGGCACCACAGGCCTTCACCGACAAGGTGAGCCAGTCGTTCCGCGACCTGGTCGGCGTCATGGGCTACAGCCCCGACAACTTCATCCGCACCACGGAGAAGCGGCACTACGCCGCCTGCCAGGCGCTGTGGGAGAAGCTCGTCGCGGCGGGCGACATCTACCTCGGCAAGTATGCCGGCTGGTATTCGGTGCGCGACGAGACCTATTTCCTGGAGAGCGAGACCGAGGTCGGCCCGGACAAGAAGCGCCGGTCCCTCGAAACCGGCGCCGAGGTGAGCTGGGTCGAGGAACCGTCGTATTTCTTCAAGCTCTCGGCCTGGGGCGATCGCCTGCTCGAGTTCTACGAGAAGAACCCGCGCTTCATCGGACCGGAGAGCCGGCGCAACGAGGTGCTGAGCTTCGTGCGCGGCGGCCTGCAGGACCTCTCGGTGTCGCGCACCAGCTTCTCCTGGGGCGTGCCGGTGCCGGGAAACCCCAAGCACATCATGTACGTCTGGCTGGACGCGCTCACGAACTACATCACCGAGTGCGGCTATCCCGACACCGGCGGTCCCTTGTGGAAGTACTGGCCGGCCGACCTGCACATGGTCGGCAAGGACATCATCCGCTTCCATTGCGTGTTCTGGCCGGCCTTCCTGATGTCGGCGGGTCTGCCGCCGCCACAGCGCGTCTTCGCGCATGGCTGGTGGACCAACGAGGGCCAGAAAATCTCCAAGTCGCTCGGCAACGTGATCGACCCGATCGAGCTGGTGAAGACATACGGGCTCGATCCCGTACGCTATTTCCTGCTGCGCGAGGTCCCCTTCGGCAATGACGGCGACCTCCAGCGCAAGGCGTTGGTCGGCCGCCTGAACGGCGACCTCGCCAATGCCTACGGCAATCTCTGCCAGCGCGTCCTGTCGATCGTCGCCAAGAACTGCGACAGCAAGGCGCCGGGGAAGGGTGCCCTGACCGACGCTGACAATGCCTTGCTCGATCGCGCCCGCGGCTTGCTGTCGGTCGTGCGCGCCGAGCTCGACGATCAGGCCTTCCATCGCGCCCTCATCGCGATCTGGGAAGTGATCGCCGACGCCAACCGCTATGTCGACGCGCAGGCGCCGTGGGCACTCGCCAAGACCGATCCGGTGCGGCGCGACACGGTGCTCTGGGTGCTGGCGGAGACGATCCGGCGCGTGACGTTGCTGGTGCAGCCGTTCATGCCGGGCTCGACCTCGAAGATCCTCGACCAGCTCGGCATCGCGGCTGAGGGCAGGGCGTTCGCCTCTTTCGACAAGGAGCTGGTGTCCGGCACGGAGCTGCCCAAGCCGCAAGGCGTCTTCCCGCGCTATGTCGAGACGCCAAAGGCCGCCGAGTAGACATGCTGATCGACAGCCACTGCCATCTCGACTTCCCCGAGCTCGCCGGCGACGAGACCGGCGTGCTGGCGCGCGCCCGGACCGCCGGCGTGGCCGGCATGCTGACGATCGGCACGCGCCTCGATCAGTTCGACCGTGTGCGCGCGATCGCCGAGCGCCATGCCCATGTCTGGTGCTCGGTCGGCGTCCATCCGCATGAGGCGAAGGAAGAGGGGCAGAAGACCCCCGACCGCCTCATCGAGGCGGCACGCCACGGCAAGGTGATCGGTATCGGCGAAACCGGCCTCGACTTCTACTACGAGCACAGCCCGCGCGAGGAACAGGCGGAGAGCTTCCGCGCCCATATCGCGGCCAGCCGCCAGACCGGCTTGCCGCTGATCGTCCACACGCGCGACGCCGATTCCGAGACCGGCGACATCCTGGAGGATGAGTACGGGAAGGGCGCCTTCCCCGGCCTGATCCACTGTTTCAGCTCGGGCCCCGAGATCGCCCGCCGGGCGCTTGCGCTCGGCATGTACATCTCGATCTCCGGCATCGTGACCTTCAAGGCGGCCGAGAGCCTGCGCACGACGGTGCGCGACATCCCGCTCGACCGGCTGCTGGTCGAGACCGATGCACCGTATCTGGCGCCCGTGCCGAAGCGCGGCAAGACCAACGAGCCCGCCTTCGTCGCCCATACCGCCGCCAAGGTGGCCGAGCTCAAGGGCGTGAGCGTCGCCGAGCTCGAGGCGGCCACGACCGACAACTTCTTCCGGCTCTTCGCCAAGGCGGAGCGTGCCAAGTGCGCGTGACCATCCTGGGCTGCGGCACGTCCGGGGGCGTGCCGAGGGTGGGCGGACAAGGCGGGAAGGGCGATTGGGGAGCGGCGGACCCGACCGATCCGCGCAACCGACGTCGGCGCGGCTCGATCCTGGTGCAGGACAAGGGCCGCACGGTGCTGGTCGATACCTCGCCCGACGTTCGCGCCCAGCTCCTGGATGCCCGGGTCGAGCGGATCGACGCCGTACTCTGGACGCACGACCATGCCGACCAGTGCCATGGCATCGACGATCTCAGGCCCTTCGCCTACGCCCAGCGCCAGCAGCTGGAGGCCTGGGCCGATGCCAGGACCCTGGGCGTGCTGCGCCGCCGCTTCGGCTACTGCTTCGAGCGCGAGGGCGCGTTCTACAGCCCGATCTACCGGCCGAGCGTGATCCCCGATCGACCGTTCACGGCAGGCGGTCTCGGCGTCACGCCCATCCCGCAGGACCACGGCACCATCCCTTCGCTTGGCTTCCGCTTCGGTCGCATCGCCTACGCCAACGACGTCGTGGCGCTCCCGGAAGAGGCGTTCGAGGTCATGGCCGGCGTCGAGGTGCTGATCGTCGATGCCATGCGCTACCAGCCGCATCCCACGCACGCCCATCTCGACCTGTCGCTCGAATGGATCGAGCGGATCGCACCCAAACGGGCATTTTTGACCAATCTCCACATCGACATGGATTATGCTGAGCTCGACCGGCGGACGCCGCTTCACGTGACGCCTTGCCACGACGGTCTGGTGATTGAAGTGGATGGAGATTAGTCATCAATTTCAATTCATTAGAAAATACTTCTAAACTGATAAGTGAGCTGAGACAAAAGGAGTCCGGCCGTCGCTGGGTGCTGGCTGCGGGTCTATTGGCGCTTTGGGCCTTTCCGGCCGCGGCTGACGGCGATCTCAGCCCGGAAGGGCTGACTTTCAAGGACTTCTCGGTCGCCGACAACGGCGCCAGCTTCAACCGCACCGACCCGATGCTGCCGGGCGGCCCCGATTCGCCCACGATCAAGCTTCTCAGCGTGGACAAGGCCGAAGGCCTGGCCCGGATCCGTTTCAATTCCGTCAAGGTCGAGGTCGCCTTGCCGCTGGGCTGGCAAGCCACTGAGGATTGGGAGCGTGGGGTCGCCGACAGCGCCGATCGCCGGTACCGGCTGATCGTCTGGCGGGTCGATTTCGCCTTCGAGGGCGTGAAGGACGCCGAGCAGTATGCCTCGACCAAGATCGGCGTGATCCGGTCGCGACGACAGGGTGTGACCGGGCAGGCGCGCAAGCTGAACGACGGTTCGTTTCTGATCGTCTACGAGAACGTGCCGCCCACGAAGGGCGACGACGGTCCGCGCACCGCCTTCGACCTGTTGCTGGTCAACCCGAACGATCCCAAGACAGGCGCGCTCCTGACGCTGGGCGTACCGGCGAAGGAGGCGAGCAGAGGCCTAGGCTTGCTCGCCTTGATGAAGCAAAGAGTAAGAATAGATTGGTAAACATGATGAATATCTATATATATTCATATTTGTCATAATGCATATTATACGATAATTGGACATCGTAATGGCGACCAGAAGACCTACCGTCGAAGATCTTCCCGAGGAGCCGCTGGCTCGCCTGCTCGCCGTCATGGCCTGGCTGCGCGACCGCACGCACGGCTGTCCGTGGGACATCGACCAGACCTTCCGGACGATCGCGTCTTATACGATCGAGGAAGCCTACGAGGTGGCCGACGCCATCGAGCGCGATGACATGCCGGCCCTCAAGGAGGAGCTGGGCGACCTCCTGCTGCAGGTCGTCTACCACTCCCAGATGGCGAGCGAGGCCCGGGCCTTCGACTTCGCCCAGGTCGCCCAGGCCATCGCCGACAAGATGGTCGACCGCCATCCCCACGTGTTCGGCGACCTGAAGATCGCCGATGCCGACGCTCAGACCGTCTCCTGGGAGGCCCGCAAGGCGGCTGAGCGGGCGAAGAAAGCGGACGCCGCCGAGCCGGCCGGCGCCCTGGACGGGGTCGCCCGCGCCCTTCCCGCCCTCTTGCGGGCCGAGAAGATCCAGAAGCGGGCTGCCCGGGTCGGCTTCGACTGGAAGACGATCGGCCCCGTCGTCGACAAGATCGAGGAAGAGCTCCGCGAGCTGCGCGCCGAGATCGAGGCCGGCAAGACCGACCCGGCCCGGATCACCGACGAATTGGGCGATGTCCTGTTCGCTGTCGCCAACCTCGCCCGCCACTGCAAGGTCGATCCCGAAGCCGCGTTGCGCTCGACCAACGACAAGTTCGAAAGGCGCTTCCGCTACGTCGAGCAGCAGCTCGGTCTTCGCGGCAAGAAGCCCGCCGAGGCCACGCTCGAGGAGATGGAAGCCCTCTGGCAGGAGGCCAAGACGCGGGTCTAGCGCGGCGCCAGCAGCGGCAGCTCGACCGCGTCGAGCACCTGCTTCGCGATCGCCATCGTCTCGGCCGAGGTCGCCGAGACAATGCCGCCCTCCAGCGGGCCCTCGGGCATGTAGGGGTCGCCATTGAAGCGCAACGCCTGGCCGCCCGCCTCGGCCATCATCAAGGCACCGGCGGCGTGGTCCCAGGGCTTGGTTCGGCGGTAGAGGTTGAAGTCGTAGGTGCCGCGCAGCACCTCGATGTATTCGCGGCCAGCGCAGTTGAGCGTCGTGAGCGGCCCCAGCCGCCCGCGCTGCGAATCGGGCAAATGCCGGTCGAAGAGCTTGCGGACACTGTATCCGATCAGGCCCTTGGGCGGCCGTGTCGCCGGCTTGCCGACGATGCGTTGGCCGTCGAGGGTGACGCCCTGCCCCTTCAACGCCATGGCCATGCGGCCGTTCGGCACGTCCAGGATCCAGCCGCCGATCGTCTGCCGGTCCTCGATCAGACACACGATCATCGCGAACACGTCATGGCCTTTGGAGAAATTGGCCGTGCCGTCGAGCGGATCGACCACCCAGCAACGCTCCCCCGGCCGCGCGATGAGATCGACGAGGCCAGGATCCTTCTCGACCGCCTCCTCGCCCACGATCGGCACGCCCGGCAGGATGTGGCTGAGACCGAGCGCCAGCCGCTGCTCGGCCGCGACGTCGGCCACGGTCACGAAGTCGTTCGGTCGCTTCTCGCGGACATCGCCCGCGGCAAGATTGCGGAAGCGCGGCAACAACTCCGTCGCCGCCGTCTCGCGCATCAGGCCGGCGACCCGCTCGGAATCGCCGACGCTCAGCATGTCGCTCAGCCGAGGACGCCGAACAGGTCCTCTTCCTTCAGGATCACGTGATCCTTGCCGTCGAGCTTCACTTCGGTGCCCGACCACTTGCCGTACAGCACCTTGTCGCCGACCTTCACGCCCATATCCTGCAGGCGTCCGTCATCGAGGCGCTTGCCCTTTCCGACCGCGACCACCTCGCCCTGCTGGGGCTTTTCCTGCGCGGTATCGGGAATGATGATACCGGCCTTCGTCTTCGTCTCGGCGGTGATCGGCTTGATCAAAAGCCGATCGTGCAACGGCTTGAATTTCATGGTGTTTCCTCTGTCCTGGGACCGGCGCCGCTTATAGGAAGCGGGTGCCGGAGGTGTCAACGCGCCCCGTTACCGGGCCTGCCGGCGCTCGAACTGGGCCGCCGCGGCCGCATCCATGGCGACCGTGAGATGCGCCACCTCCTCGTCGTCGTGACGGCTCCTCACCTCGCCGTGACGGTAGAGCCACGCAAGCGTGGCGCCGTCGCTCAGCGGCACCGAAACTTCGCGCGCCTCGGCCGTACGATTGAGGAAATCCTCGATGGCGACCAGAAGCTGCTCGACGCCCTCCCCGTCCAGCGCCGAGACGGGGAACTGGCGAGTGCGCTCGGAACCCGTGCTCGTGCGGGTCTGCAAGACCTGGCGCCGTTCGGGCGGCAGGGCATCGATCTTGTTCAGCGCCTCGATCATGGGCGTGCCGCCGCCCTCCTCGATCGCCCCCAGAGCGCGCAGCACGTCCTCGACGTCGGCGCGCTGGCGCTCGCTGTCGGGATGGGCGATGTCGCGCACGTGCACGATCAGGTCGGCCTCGACCACCTCTTCCAGGGTCGCGCGGAAGGCCGCGACCAGATGCGTCGGCAGGTCGGACACGAAGCCGACCGTGTCGGAGAGCACGCACGGCTTGCCGCCCGGCAGCTTGATCGACCGCATGGTCGGATCGAGCGTGGCGAACAGGAGGTCCTTGGCCATGACCCCAGCACCGCTCAGCCGGTTGAAGAGCGTGGATTTGCCTGCGTTGGTGTATCCGACCAGTGCCACCGTCGGCAGGCGCGCCTTCTTGCGACCCGAGCGGTTGATGGCGCGGGTGCGGCGCACGCCCTCGAGGTCGCGCTTGATCTTCACGATGCGCTCACCGATCAAGCGCCGGTCGATTTCGATCTGGCTTTCGCCTGGACCGCCCAGGAAGCCGAAGCCGCCACGTTGGCGTTCCAAGTGGGTCCACGACCGCACCAGCCGGCCGCGTTGATAGTCGAGCGCGGCGAGCTCGACCTGCAAGCGGCCTTCATGCGTTCGCGCGCGCGCGCCGAAGATCTCGAGGATGAGTCCGGTGCGGTCAATGACCTTGGCGTTCCAGGCCTTCTCGAGATTGCGCTGCTGAACGGGCGTGAGCTTGTCGTCGACCACCACGAGGCCGATGTCGTGCTCCTCGACCGCCTCCTTCATGCGCTCGACGACGCCTTTGCCGATCAGGGTCGCGGGCGTGAGACGACGGAGCGGCGCGCTCGCCTTCAGCCGCACGTCGAGGTCGATGGCGCGCGCGAGGCCTACCGCCTCGTCGAGCTTGGCGTCGCTGTCGCGCTGGTCGTTGCCGCGCGTATGGGGATCGAAGGGACTGAGGACGGCCGCGACCGTGGCGGGGCGGGCCGTTTCGTGCGGCGTGCGCTGGCGCCTCTGATGTCCGTTGCGCTCGATGTCTTCTGTCAAATCAGCCTTCGGCCTTGTCTCCGTCGAACAACTGCACGGGAGTGACCGGCATGATGGTCGAGATCGCATGCTTGTAGACGAGCTGCGAGTGACCGTCGCGGCGCAGCAGCACCGAGAAATTGTCGAACCAGGTGACGATTCCCTGAAGTTTGACGCCGTTCACGAGGAAGATCGTGACGGGCGTCTTGTTCTTGCGCAGGTGGTTCAGGAAGACATCCTGAACGTTTTGTGCCTTTTCGCTCATGTTCTTGGCCTCTTGCTGGGCGTCCGGCGGTTCATGAGGCCGCCGATTGGAAGGCGTGGGTCTCTACCCACTACCGAGTTGCTGCAAATATAGGCGGTGTTCGCTTCAAAGCAATGCCGCGAGCTCATGACAATCCCGTGCAGTGAGGCGCGGCGGGAATTCCTTCAGCTTGTCCGCCAATAGCTCCACGCTGCCGAAAAAGACGGGCAAAACGCCCGCCGCATGGGCGCATTTGAGGTCGGCCGGAGTGTCTCCCACCATCCATACGTCCTGGTCCGGGGCAATTCCCGTGCCGTCCAGCGCCATGAAGATGGGGTCGGGCGCGGGTTTGTCGTACGCAGCGTCCCTTGCCCCCACTGCCCGCCTTATCCACCGGTCCCAGCCGAGATGGGCGACTTCGGCGCGCAAGTTCTTGCCGACCTTGTTGCTGACGATGGCGACATAGCAGCCCGCCTCCGAAGCCCGCGCCAACAGTGCGTCTGCACCCGGCAGCGGCGTCAGACGCTCGAGGTGGATGCGGAAGAAGGTCTCGTAGAAGACACGCTCTGCCTCCCCTGCCCGCGTGCCGAACAGCTTGGGAAAATGATCGCGCAGCGACCCGTGCGCGCGCGCTTTCACTTCCTCCGCCGTCCACGGCGTCTCGCCCAGGGCTGTGAATGTGTCGCGATAGCACTCGATGATGGTCGGCCAGGTGTCGACCAGCGTGTTGTCCCAATCGAACAGGATCGCGCGCGGGCGCGTGAGCCCGGCCGGCAGGCTCACGTGACGGCCTCGCCTTCCTCGGCGAAGCGGACATATTCCTCACGCAGACGGCGCGCCGTCGCTCCGACCTTCCCCTCGCCCACCTTCTCGCCGTCGATCTTCACGACAGGCGTCACGAACGACGTCGCGCTGGTGATGAACGCCTCCTTCGCCTTCTTGGCTTCGGCGAGGGTGAACGGCCGCTCGACCAGCTTGAGCTGCAGGTCGCCCGCGATCTTCTTCAAGGTGCTGCGCGTGATGCCGGCCAGGATGCCGTTGTCGGTCTGGCGCGTGATCAGCTCGTTGTCCGCCGTCACGATCCAGGCATTCGTCGAGGCGCCCTCGGTGATGCAGCCCTTCTCGTCGATCAGCCAGGCCTCGTAAGCGCCGCTCTCGCGCGCTGCCTGCTTGGCGAGCACGTTGGGCAGCAGCGCCACGGTCTTGATGTCGCAACGTTCCCAGCGGATGTCGCGCTCGCTCTTCACCGCGACACCCGGTCCGGGATCGGCTCCGAGATGCTTGGTGTTCTTGGTCGTGAGCACGATCGCGGGCTTCACCGGCGTGGTCGGAAAGGCATGGTCGCGGCGGGCCACGCCACGCGTCACCTGCATGTAGACCAGGCCGTCGCGCAGCCGGTTCTTGCGCATCAGTTCGCGGATGATGAAGCCCAGTGTCGGGCGAGCCACCGGCCAGGCAATGCGCAGCTCGCGCAGCGAGCGGTCGAGACGATCGATGTGCGGGCCCTCGTCGATCAGCTTGCCGTCCCGCACGCCCACCACTTCGTAGACGCCGTCGGCGAGCTGATAGCCGCGATCCTCGATGTGGACGCTGGCGTCGCGATGATCGACGTAGCGGCCGTTGACATAGGCATAACGCGCCATGAACGCCCTCCTGCTCAGGCGGTGGTCTCACCGCCCCGTTCGTCGCCCGCGCCGCCATGCAGGCCAAGCGACTTCAGCTTGCGATGCAGCGCCGAACGCTCCATCCCCACGAAGGTCGCCGTACGCGAGATGTTGCCGCCGAAGCGCGTCACCTGCGCCAGCAGATATTCGCGCTCGAAGACCTCGCGCGCATCGCGCAGCGGCAGCTGCATGATCTCTCCGCCCTTCTCCCAGCGCAGCACCGAAGGCGCATCTTCGCTGACATCGTTGGGCAGCACGTCGGCCCGGATCGGCCCGCCGCCGGCCGGCGCCAGGATCAGCAGCCGCTCGATGACGTTGCGCAGCTGGCGCACGTTGCCCGGCCAATCATGACCTTGAAGCGCCGCCAACGTGTCCTCGCCGACGGGTCGCGTCGGCAGGCCGGTGGCATCGGCCACGCGGCGCAGCAGGTCGGTCGCGAGCTCGGGGATGTCCTCTCGCCGCTCGCTAAGCGGCGGCACGCGCAGCGACACGACGTTCAGGCGATGGAAGAGCTCCTCGCGGAAACGTCCGGCGGCGCTCTCCTCCTGCAGGCTGCGCGCCGTCGAGGCGAGCACGCGCACATCGACCTCGACGCGCGTCTTGCCGCCGTCGCGCGCATAGGACTGCTCCTGAAGCACGCGAGCGAGCCGGCTCTGCAGGGTGAGCGGCAGGTCGGCCACTTCCTTGAGCAGCAAGGTACCGCCATGCGCGAGCTCGAAGGCGCCCGAGACGCGCAACGCCTCGGCGTCACCCTCGCCGTCGGTGCCGAACAGCTCGAGTTCCAGGCGCTCGGCAGGCAAGGTCGAGCAGTTCACGACGATGAACGGGCCGTCGGCGCGCTTGGAGCCCTGATGGATCAGTCGCGCCACCGTTTCCTTGCCGACGCCGGACGGTCCTGTGATCAACACGCGACTGCCGGTGGGCGCCACCTTCTCGATCTGGCTGCGCACACCCACCGCCACGCCCGAAGCGCCGACGAAGGTCACCTCGCCGCCGGCCCGCCGGCGCAAGGTTGCGTTCTCTCGCTTCAACCGGTCGGCCTCGACGGCGCGATCGACGACCAGCAACAGGCGATCGGCCTTGAAGGGCTTCTCCACGAAATCGTAGGCGCCGCTCTTGATCGCCGAGACGGCGGTGTCGATCGTGCCGTGGCCGCTGATCATGACCACGGGAATCGGCGGGTCCTCGCGACGGATGACGTCGAGAAGCTGCAGGCCGTCAAGTTCGCTGCCCTGCAGCCAGACGTCGAGGATCACCAGCGCCGGGCGGCGCTGGCGCACGGCCTCGACCGCCTCGGTGCTGTTGTGCGCGCGGCGGGCCGTATGTCCTTCGTCCTCCAGGATACCCGCGATCAACGTGCAGATGTCGCGTTCGTCGTCGACGATGAGAATATCGTGGCCCATGTCTTCTTTTTCAGACCGTCCGCAGAGGTTGGCGGATCATTATTGTGCGGCCGTCGCGTGACGCGACGCCGACGCGACTTCCTTCGCGTCGCGTCGGAATACCAGACTGATGCGCGCCCCGCCACCCTCGCGGTCCTCGAGCGAGAGCAGGCCGCCATGGTCCTCCATGATCTTCTTGACGATCGCGAGGCCGAGGCCCGTGCCTTTGCTGCGCGTGGTCATGTACGGCTCGGTCAGCCGCTCTCGGCCCTCGTGCGGCAGGCCCTTGCCGTTGTCCTCGATGTCGATGCGCACGACGGAACCCGTATCCGTCAGGCTGAGCGCGATCTCGCCCGGCGGCAACGTCTGCCCCTCGGCTGCCTCGCGCCCCTCGATCGCCTCGGCCGCGTTCTTCAGGATGTTGGTCAGCACCTGAGCCACCTGCCGGCGATCGCAGATCAGCGGCACCGGGCCGTCTGGCAGCCGCGACTGGTAGCGGATGTCGGCGTTGCCGCTGCGTTGCAGGAACAGCGCCTGCTGGCAGAGTTCCTTGGCATCCTCCATCTGGACGGTCGGGCGCGGCATGCGGGCGAACGACGAGAACTCGTCGACCATGCGGCCGATGTCGCCGACCTGGCGGATGATCGTGTCGGTGCAGGTCGAAAAGGTGTCGGGATCTTCCTTGATCTGCTTGAGGTAGCGCCGCTTCAGCCGCTCGGCCGAGAGCTGGATGGGCGTGAGCGGATTCTTGATCTCGTGGGCGATGCGCCGCGCCACGTCGCCCCACGCCGCCATGCGCTGCGCCGACATGAGGTCGGTGACGTCGTCGAAGGTGACGACCGAACCCGCTGCCGACGCACTCACGCGCACCAGCAGGATACGCCGCATGCCACCCTGCAGGGTCTCGATCTGGCCCTGCGTCACGCGGCCCGGCCGTTCGGCTGCCTGGGTCATCAGGGTCGCGAGCTCGGGCATGAGTTCGGCCAGCGGCCGGCCGACCGCGCCATCCTCGGGCAGTGCCAGCAATTCGAGCGCCGAGCGATTGGCGCGTGCCACGATGCCCGCGCTGTCGACGCTCAGCACGCCGGCCGAGACGCCGGCCAGCACCGCATCGGTGAGACGGCGCCGGGTGTCGAGCTCGGTGTTGGCATCGACCAGCTCGCCGCGCTGCTGCTCGATTTGGCTCGCCATGCGGTTGAACGAGCGCGCGAGCTGGCCCAGCTCGTCATTGGGCGGCCCCTCCTCGACGCGCACCGACAGGTCGCCGCCGCGCATCTGCTCGGCCGCCGCCATCAGCCCGCCGATCGGCTCGGTGATGCGGGTGGCGAACAAAATCGCGAGCCACACCGCGGCCAGCAGCATCAAGAGCGCGATCGCGCCGCAGACCAGGAAGATGATGAGCTGGCTGCGCTCCAGCGCCTGCTCGATCTGGGAATAGAACTTGCCCGCGACCTCGATGTTCTTGATGTAGTCGACGACCTTGAGATCGACGGCATGGCCGGTCACCAGGAAGTACGGTTCGCCGACGAAGAGCTGCATCACGAAGTAGGGATTGCGCGCCGAGTCGATCTGTACCGGTCCGCCGTGATTGACCGCCTGCCACAGGAACTGGGCGGAGGGCACGGGATTGTCGATCGGCTGCGCGCCCGGAGCCGTGGCGCGCGCAAGCAGCCCGTGGTCGGCATCGACCACCGCGGCATCGATGACCGGACGACCCTCGATCAGGCGCTGCAATGTCTTGGCAATCGCATCGTGGTCGCGCAGCGCGTCGATGCCTTCATCCTGGATGGGCGCGGAGATGGCGCCTATGTCGCGCAGGATCTCGGCCTCGCGGGCGCGCCGCACGGGCTCGCCGATCGTGCGAGCCGCCTCATACGAAGCCTGCGCCGGCTTGACCACGAAGTCGGTCAGGTTGACCAGCAGCAGCGCCAGAATGATGGCGACGATCAGCGTCGGCGTGATGGTGAAGACGCTGCACACGAGCACCAGACGCATGTGCAGGCGCGAGCCTGCCGCGCCACGCCGGCGATCGACCCAGAGCTGCGTCAACCGGACGGCCAGGACGGCGGCGAGGGCGATGGCGATGATGAGGTCGGCAACCAGCAACCCGGTCATCCAGTTGCGCGTGCCGAAGGCGGCCGGCACCAGTCCCGTGAGCCAGGCATAGGTGGCCGCGCCCGCCAGGATGGCAAGCGCTGCCAGCGACGCGGCGGCGATGCGACCGGTCAGGCTGCGGCCGATCGCATTCATCGCGGCGCCCAAGCGTGAAACGCCCAGAGCGGTCGTCAAAGCGTCACCCGCCTCGGCGGACCTGCGGCGTACGAACCACGGGAACGTCGAGGTCCTTGATCTTCTTGCGCAACGTATTGCGATTGAGCCCCAGGAGACGGGCCGCGCGCAACTGGTTCCCGCGCGTTGCCCCCAGCGCCAGCGACAGAAGCGGCCGCTCGACCTCGGAAATGACACGATCGTACATGCCGTCCGGCGGCAGCCGGTCGCCATGGGCCGAGAACAGCGCCTGCAGATGCCGGTCGACGGCGTCGGCCAGGGTGGTGTCGCCGCCGGCCGCACC
Organism: Reyranella sp.; assembly: GCA_035501235.1. Lineage (GTDB taxonomy): Bacteria > Pseudomonadota > Alphaproteobacteria > Reyranellales > Reyranellaceae > Reyranella. The sequence goes on along the minus strand of DATJWN010000186.1, from coordinate 1,054 downwards.
GTTGCCGGCCGAAGCAGGCTCCGGCGCCAAGATGGCGTCGGCCAGCTCGGTCTCGATGGTCTCGAGCCCGATCACCTCTTCCGAATAAAGGGCCGAAAGACGACGCACGAGATTCTCGAGCTCGCGCACATTGCCCGGCCAGCGATGCTGGCGCAGCCGCGTCATGGCGTCGGGCGACAGCACCTTGGTCGGCAATCCATCGACGGTCGCTGCGCGCAGGAAATGGTTGGTGAGCTCCGGAATATCGTCGAGGCGCTCGCGCAACGGCGGAAGGCGAATCGGCACGACATTCAGGCGATAGAACAGATCCTCGCGGAACAGGCCCTGCTGGATCAGCCGGCGCAGGTCGCGATGCGTCGCCGCCACGATGCGCACATTGGCCTTGATCGGCGTGCGGCCGCCGACCGTCATGTACTCGCCTTCCTGCAGGACACGCAGGAGGCGTGTCTGGGCCTCCGGCGGCATGTCGCCGATCTCGTCGAGGAAGAGAGTGCCGCCGGCCGCCTGCTCGAACTTGCCGGCCGAACGCTGGACGGCGCCGGTGAAGGCGCCGCGCTCGTGACCGAACAGCTCGCTCTCGATCAGCTCGCGCGGGATCGCCGCCATGTTGAGCGCCACGAACGGGCCCTTGCGGCGTTTGCCGTAGTCGTGCAATGCGCGCGCCACCAGTTCCTTGCCGGTGCCCGACTCGCCCGTGACCATGACCGTCAGGTCGGTCGCCATCAGGCGGGCCAGCGCCCGATAGATCTCCTGCATCGCCGTCGAGCGGCCGATCAGCGGCAGGCGCTCCGCCTCTTCCGGCGGCGAGCTGCGCGGCATCGACGCGGCCGGGGCCGAAAGCGCGCGGTTCACGACCGAGACGAGCTCGTTGAGGTCGAAGGGCTTGGGCAGATACTCGAACGCGCCACGCTCGGTCGCGCGCACGGCCGACCACCGACAGAAGTTCCTGCAGATCGAAGGGCTTGGGCAGGTACTCGAAGGCGCCGCGCTGGGTGGCCTTGACCGCAGTCATCAGGGTGGATTGCGCGCTCATCACCACCACACGCAGGTCCGG
>DATJWN010000185.1:0-13854 GCA_035501235.1 Reyranella sp. | reverse complement strand
TCCTGGAGCAGGCCGTGCCCAAGCTCGCCAAGCGTGAGCGGACACAGCACAAGTTCGTGGCCTGAACGTCAGGTCCGAATTCCGCCAGCCGGCGATGGCCCGCATCGACTAGCGATGCGCGCCATGACCGACATAGACATCCAGACTTTCGTCACCCGCTTCGCCGCCGCCTGGGCTTCCCGCGACGGCGAAGCCTTCCTCGCCCTTTGGCATCCCGAGGGCCTTCTCCATTCGCCGCTCTACGACCGGCCCGTGCTCGGCCGCGAGCTGGGCCGGCTCACCGAGATCGTGAAGGAGCGGGCGCCGGACAGCGTGTGGCAGCTCCTCGACTGGACGTCGCGCGGCGACGTCGTGATCGTCGAATGGCAGAACACACGCAACGTGGGCGGCAAGCGCTTCGAGTGGCGCGGCGTCGACAAGTTCCGGCTGCGCGACGGCCGGATCGTCGAGGAGCGGGTCTATATGGACACCGCGCCGCTCAGGGCGGTCGCGGAGGGTATCGATCTACGGCCTGTGATCTCGCTTTGAGCGCGCGGTATACTCTCTCCGAAGCGGCCTCGAGAGCCGGCGTCGGAGGAAAGTGTTGGAGAGCGGAGAGTACGCAGCGCAGGACGGCTGGAGCATGCTGCTGCGGCGCGAATGGTTGCCGGCGCTCGCGGTGCTGCTGGGCGGCATCCTGCTGCATTCGATGAACGTGCTGATGCTGTCCACCGTGCTGCCGACGATCGTGGGCGAGCTGGGCGGGGCGACACTGATGAGCCTGCCCAGCACCGCATTCCTTGCTTCGTCGATCATCGCCGCGACCTGCGCCGGGCTCGGCACGGCGACCTTCGGGGCGCGCAACACCTACTGCGCGGGCGCCATCGTGTTTGCGGCCGGTGCGCTCGTGATCGCCGCGGCGCCGGCGATGGAATGGGTGGTCGCCGGCCGCTTCGTGCAGGGGTTCGGCGGTGGGCTGATCGCGGGCGTGGCCTATGTGCTGGTGCGCTCGACCTTTCCGGAGGCGACGTGGGCGCGGGTGATCTCGCTGCTGTCGGGCATGTGGAGCGTCTCCATCCTGGTCGGCCCGCTGGCCGGCGGCGTGTTCGCGAGACTGGGCCAGTGGCGCGGCGCGTTCGTCATGGTCGCCGCGATCGCCGTCGTGCTGCTGATCGGCGCCTTCCGCGTCCTGCCGGCGGCACGCGATGGCACAACAAGGCGGCGCTTTCCCGGAGTGCGGCTTGCGCTGGTGTGTGCTGCGATTGCCAGCTCCTCCTCGGCGGCCATCGCGCCCTCGCCGGTCGCCAAGGGCCTGCTGGTCGTGCTCGCCGTCGCTTTCCTGGCGGCGATGCTGCTGCTCGACCGCAGGACGCCGGTGCCTCTGCTGCCGAGCGATGCGTTCTCCTTCATGACGCCGACCGGGCTCGGCCTTTGGCTGCTGATCCTGGTCGCGGTCGCCTACAGCCCGCTGCAGATCTTCATTCCGGCCTTCCTGCAGGGCCTGCACGGTCTCGATCCATTGACGGCGGGCTATGGCGTCGCCTGCGCCTCGCTCGGCTGGACGGCGGCGGCGCTGCTGGCGGCCGGTGCGAGCGAGCGGTGGCGCAGCCGCTTCATCGTGGGCGGCCCGTTGGTCATGCTGGTGTCGCTCATCGCTGCCGGTGTTCTGGCCGACCGCCACGCGCTGCTTCTGTGTGCAGCCATCCTCGGCATCGGGATCGGCATCGGCGTGTGCTGGGCGTTTGTCGCCCAGCGGATCATGAGCGGGGCGCGCAAGGGCGAGGAGGCGGTCGCGGCCGGCGCGGTGCCGACGACGCAGCAGATGGGCTTCGCGCTGGGCGCCGCCCTGTCGGGCCTCGCGGCCAACGCCGCCGGTTTCGCCACGGGCCTGCCGCGCGAGGCGATGGCGCACGTGGCGTTCGTCGTGCCGGTCAGCCTCGCCGTATCCGCGGCACTGGCGATCGTCGTGGCCCTGCGGCTGAACCTGCTGCGCGCGCGGAGTCTATGACGCCGGCCACGTGCCGACATCGAGAAAGGTGCTCTGATACGTCGCGCCTTCGCCCATGTCGGTGTAGCGGTCCGAGCAGAGCATGTTGATCGTGCCGGCAACGGCCTCGCCGATCGGGCGCTGGCCGGGGACCAGCACGACGCCGGGCTGGACCTCGTCGTTGACGCGCAACGTCAGGCCGATCTCGCCGCGATCGTTGAACAGGCGGACATCGGCGCCGTCCTTCAGGCCGCGCGCCTCGGCGTCCTTCGGATGGAGGATGCAGAAGGGCTTGCCCTCGCGGGTGCGCAGGAAGCCCACGCCCGAGAACGCCGTATGCGCCTGGAAGTAGCCGGGCGCGGTCAGCAGGCGCAGCGGCCACTTCTTCGCCTCGGCCGCTTCGAGCGCGTCTTCCTGCCAGTCCGGCATCGGCGGCAGGCCCTGCTTGGCGAGCTGCTCAGAGTAGAACTCGAGCTTGCCCGAGGGCGTGCCGAAAGGTTGGCCGTCCCAGTCGTGCTTGATGTGGATCGGCTCGCCGGCGAAGAGCTTGGCTTGGTCTGCGTTGCCGGCGGGACCGGTCGCGCCTTTCAGCAGTTCCTTCGCCGCGTCCTGTGGCGCGAGCGTGAATATCCTGTCAGAGACGCCCATGCGCCTGGCGAGCGCCTGCGCCACCTCGAAGTTCGAGCGCGCCTCGCCGCGCGGCTTGGCGGCCTGCCGGCCCCACTGCATCCAGTAGGCGCCGTAGGCGCGGAAGAGATCGTCGGTCTCGAGATAGTTCGCCGCCGGCAGCACGATGTCGGCGTATTTGGCCGTGTCGGTCAGGAAGGGATCGTGCACGACCGTGAACAGGTCCTCGCGCGCGAGTCCCTTCTGGACCTTGTGCACCTCGGGGCAGGTCACCGCGGGATTGTTGGCCGAGATGTAGAGCGCGCGGAGCGGCGGGTCCTTCATGTTGAGGAGCTCTTCGCCCAGCCGCAGATGGTTCACCAGGCGCGTGGTCGCCGGACCCGAAGGCTTGCGCACCGCGTTGTAGTTGAGGTCGCACGAGGCCGCGGTGAGGAGGAGCGCGCCGCCGCCCTTGGCGGCATAGTGCCCGCTCACGCCGGGCAGCAGCGTGACGGTGCGCAAGGCCTGGCCGCCGGCCGCGAGCCGCGTCATGCCTTCGCCCAAGCGGATCAGCGCGGCCTTGGCCTTGCCGTACATGGCGGCGAACTTCTCGATGTCGGCGACGCTGAGGCCCGTGATCTCGGCAACGCGCGCCGGCGTGAAGCGCGGCAACACCTCGCGCTCGACCTTGTCGAAGCCCAGCGTGTGGCGGGCGATATAGTCGCGGTTGGCGAGGCCGTTGCGCACCAGGATGTGCATGACGCCAAGCGCCAGCGCGGCGTCGGTGCCGATCTTGATCGGGAGATAGAGGTCGGCTGAGCGGGCGCTGCGGGTGCGGCGCGGATCGATCACGACCAGCGGCACGCTGCGCTTCTTCTTCTGTTCCTCATAGAGCGCCCAGAAGTGCACGTTGGTGGCGGCGAGGTCAGCGCCCCAGGAGATCACGAGATCGGAATGCACGACGTCCTCGGGATCGGCGCCGCCGACCGGACCGACAGTGACGTTCCACGCCTCCTCGCAGCATGTGTCACACACTGTGCCGGCCTGCAGGCGCGTCGTGCCGAGCGCGTGGAAAAGGCCGTTCACCAGGCCGCGATTCATCAGCCCCTGATGGGCAGAGTAGGCGTAGCCCAGGATCGCGAGCGGGCCGCTCTCCTTGATGATCGCCTTCCACTTGGCGGCGATCTCGTCGAGCGCCTCGTCCCAGGAGATCGGCTTGAACTGGCCCGCGCCCTTCGGCCCCGTACGCTTCAACGGCGTGGCGATGCGTTCGGGCGAGTTCACGAGGTCGGCGTCGCGGTTCACCTTGCCGCAGGCGAAGCCCGCCGTGTACGGATGATCGGGATCGCCCTGCACGCGCACGATCTTGCCATCCTCGACATGGGCGATGAGCGAGCACATGTCGGGGCAGTCATGCCCGCAAACGACGCGAACGGATGTCACGGACCGTCTCTCCAAAAAAGGATAACGGTCCGAAGATAGCAGAAGCGAGGCGGCAGCCCCGCCTTACTTCTTCTTGGCGGCGGCCTTAGCTGGCGTTGCGGCGGCGGCGGGCTTGCCGGCCGACTTGGTGCCGGCACCGGCGCCGAAACGGTCCTTGAAGCGCTGCACGCGCCCGCCACGATCGACGCTTTGACGCACGCCGGTCCAGGCCGGGTGGGTCTTGGGATCGATATCGAGGCGCATCTGCGCGCCTTCCTTGCCCCAGGTCGACTTCGTCTCGAAGGTCGAGCCGTCGGTCATCACCACGGTGATCTTGTGGTAGTCCGGGTGGATCTTCTCTTTCATCACAAACTCCTGGCGCCATGGGCCGATTCCGACCGGCCGAGCGATAGGGGGCGGGGTATACAGGCCAAAGGGGCTATCCACAAGCCGGTTGTCCGGGCCCCGAACAGCCTGTTAGACCCGCCCGGCCATGAGCGAACAAGCCTTTGAAAGCCTTGCCGACAGCCTGCTCGAGGCCCTGGAAGCGGGTCTCGGCGACGATGCCGAGCTGCAGGGCGGCGTGCTCACGGTCGAGGCGGACGAGGGCACCTGGCTCGTCAACAAACATGCACCCACCCGGCAAGTCTGGCTGAGCTCGCCCAAATCGGGGGCGCGGCACTATGCCTTCGACGAGGGGGCCGGCCTGTGGACGGACACGCGCGGCGGTGCCGACCTTTTGACCCTGCTGTCGGGTGAATTGGGCGTAGCCTTGAGCTGGACACCAGAATGAACCGCTTTGCCGGCCTTCGCCTTCTCGGCCCCTATCTCCGCCCCCATCGCGGCCGGGTGGTGCTGGCGCTGATCTCGCTGCTCGTGGCGGCCGGCACCGTCCTTGCCTTCGGCGCCTGCCTGCGGGCGCTGATCGATCGCGGCTTTGCCCAGGGCCAGCCCCAGGTGCTGAACTACGCGCTTGCCTCGACGCTTGTCGTGGCCTTCGTGCTGGCGCTGGCCTCGGGCAGCCGCTTCTACCTCGTCTCGTGGCTCGGCGAGCGCGTGGTCGGCGATTTACGGCGCGATCTCTTCGCCCATGTCGTGCGGCTGGGGCCGGCCTGGTTCGAGATCAAGCGCTCGGGCGATGTCATGAGCCGCATCTCGGCCGACGCCCAGCTCATCGAGCAGGTGATCGGCTCGTCGGCCTCGGTGGCGTTGCGCAACACGCTGATGTGCGTGGGCGGCATCGTCATGCTGGTGGTGACGAACCCCGGCCTTGCCCTGCTCGTGCTGGCCGTGGTGCCCGTGGTCGTGGCGCCCATCGTGATCTTCGGTCGCAAGGTCCGCGCACTCTCCCGCGAGGCGCAGGCCCGCATTGCCGACATGGTGTCGGAGGGAGCGGAGACGCTCGATGCCGTGCGGACCGTGCAGGCCTTTGCGCAGGAGGACCGCGCCGCGGGCCGCTTCGGTGAGGCGACGGAAACCGCCTTCAACGCCTCCATCCGGCGCATCGCGCGGCGGGCGGTGATGACCACGATGGTGATCTTCGTGGTTTTCGCCGCCGTCGGCTTTCTGCTCTGGATGGGCGGCCAGGATGTGATCACGGGCCGCATCAGCGCGGGCGACCTGTCGGCCTTCATCTTCTATGCCGTGCTGGTGGCGAGCTCGGGGGGCGCGATCAGCGAGACGATCGGCGACCTGCAGCGTGCCTCGGGCGCCGCCGAGCGGCTCGCCGAGTTGCGGGACGAGCAGCCGGTGATCGTGGAGACGGCCACGCCCAAGGCATTGCCGCAGCCGACGACGGGCGCCATCGCCTTCGACGCGGTCTCCTTCCGCTATCCCACGCGCCCCGAGCAGCTGGCGCTCGACCGCTTCGACCTGCAAGTGACGCCAGGAGAGACAGTGGCGATCGTGGGGCCATCCGGCGCGGGCAAGACGACCGTCTTCAACCTCCTGCTGCGCTTCTACGATCCCGAATCGGGAGCGATCCGGGTCGACGGCGTCGACATCCGCGACCTCAAGTTCGCCGATCTGCGACGCGCTCTCGCCATCGTGCCGCAGGAGCCGGTGCTGTTCACCGCTACCGTCGCCGACAATATCCGCTACGGTCGGCCGGACGCCTCGGACGCCGACGTGATCGCGGCGGCGGAGGCGGCCTCGGCCAAGCCCTTCATCGATGCGCTGCCCCAGGGCTTCGCGACCCATCTGGGGGCGCGGGGCGTGCGGCTGTCGGGCGGGCAGCGCCAGCGCATCGCCATCGCGCGGGCGCTGCTCTGCGATCCGGCCATACTGCTGCTCGACGAGGCGACCAGCGCGCTCGACGCCGAAAGCGAGCTCGCCGTCCAGCAGGCGCTCGACCGGCTGATGCACCAGCGCACGACGCTGGTGATCGCCCACCGCCTGGCGACGGTCCAGAAGGCTGACCGCATCGTCGTGATCGATCAGGGCAGGGTGGTCGATATCGGCCGCCATGCCGATCTGGCCCGCCGCGGAGGCCTCTATGCCCGCTTGGCTGAGCTGCAATTCAACCTGTCGGCGGCAGCAGACTAGGGCCTACGAGCCTTTGTGGCCGGTATCTTGAGTAATTACATTAACTGTAACTAAATTTCTGTTGAATCTCAGCCAATTGCGGCATAATCTTTAGAATATATTCCTGCCGCATTTTTACACTGACCAAATAGAAGCCCCATGTTTGCCAGGTTTCCTCTGCAGGCGTCTCAGCCGAGCGATCGGCTGAGCCGCTTTGCCGATTGGTGGCCCGCCGCCCTGATCGGCCTTCTGGCCCTGCTGGCCGGTACGCCGGACAGCAACGCCCAGACGCTGCTCAGCCTCTTTTAGGCGCCCTCTTAGCCTCGGCATCCAGGCGCCGAAGCTCGCGCCTCAGGATCTTGCCCGTGGTCGTGAGCGGCAGCTCGGCCACGAATTCGACCTCGCGCGGATATTCGTGCGCGGCGAGCCGGGTCTTCACATGGGCCGCCAGATCGGCCTTCAGTGCATCGGTCGCGGCGATCTCGGGGCGAAGCTGTACGAAGGCCTTCACGATTTCCGTCCGCACCCGGTCGGGCACGCCCACGACGCCGACCATGGCCACGGCGGGGTGCTTCATCAGGCATTCCTCGATCTCGCCCGGTCCGATGCGGTAGCCACCCGAGGTGATCACATCGTCGTCCCGGCTCTTGAAGAAGACATAGCCTTCCTCGTCGATGCGCCCCAGGTCGCCGGTCAGCAGCCAGTCGCCGGCGAACTTCCGGGCCGTGGCCTCCGGGTTGCGCCAGTATTCGAGCATGACGATGGGATCGTGCCGCCAGCCTGCGATCTGGCCTTCCTGGCCGGGCGGCAGGACGGTGCCTTTGTCGTCGACGATCGCGACCTTGCGGCCGGGGCAGGCGCGGCCACAGGAGCCGGGCTTGACAGGGAACCAGTCGGGCGAGTTCAGCAGCATCATGTTCATCTCGGTCTGGCCGTAACCCTCCGAGATCGTGCAGCCGAACGTGTCGCGGCCCCAGGCGAGCAACTCCTCGCCCATCGCCTCGCCGCCGGTCGAGACGGCGCGGACGTCGTAGCCCCAGCGCCGCCGAGGCTCGCGCACCTGCCGCATCATCTTGAGCGCGGTCGGCGGGATGAAGCTCACGCCGACCTTGTGCTTGGCGAGCATGGCAAAGGCGCGCTCGGGGTCGAACTTGGCGAAGCGATGGGCCAGCACCGGCGTGCCGTAGTACCAAGCCGGGAAGAGGGCGTCGTAGAGACCCGCGATCCACGCCCATTCGGCCGGTGTCCACATGACCTCGTTGCCGCGCGGCCAGTGGCCGAGCCACTGCTCCACTGGCGGGATCGAGCCCAGCATCATGCGATGGGCGTGCAGCGCGCCCTTGGGTTGGCCGGTCGTGCCCGAAGTGTAGATCAGCAGCGCCGGATCCTCTGCGGCCGTGTCCACGGTGGCGAAATCGTCGGAGGCCGCGCCGAGGAGGCGCTCCCAGTCGAGGAACTCCGCGCCATGGGCGCCCGCGCCGATCACGATGACAGTTTTGAGACGGGGCAGCCGGTCGCGCACGGCCAGCACTTTCGAGACATTGGCCATGTCGGTGATCAGCGCCGTAGCCTCGGCATTGGCGAGACGGAACTCGACGGCCTCTTCGCCGAATAGTGTGAAAAGCGGCAGTACAACCGCGCCCATGCGATAGCCGGCGATATGGCTGATGGTGAGCTCGGCCCCTTGGCTCAGGAAAACCGCGATCCGGTCGCCTCTGTTGACGCCCTTGGCGACGAGTGCGTTCGCAAGGCGCGAGCTGGCCGCGAGCAACTGGCCGAAGGTCCAGTGGCGCGCGCTGCCGTCGGAATTCTCCACGATCATCGCCAGCGCTTGCGCCGGATGACGCTCGCACACGGCGCGACCGATGTTGAATTTTTCCGGTTTGGGCCAGCGGAATTCGCGCATGGCCTGGTCGTAGGAAACGCCGCGAGGGATCATGATGTCACACTCTATGGCATGTGGATTGTCCCGGGCCAGTGGAGGTATCCTGAGGTATGTCCCCCGACGACCACGCTCGCGCGCCTTCACGCGACCATGCTTACTCGCCCGTCCGCGTCGGCCGCAGCCACGAGGAAGGCATCAAGACCGTCCCGTCGGTCTGCCCGCACGATTGCACCAGCACCTGCGCCCTCGATGTCGAGCGCTTAAGCGACAAGCGCATCGGCCGCGTGCGCGGCTCCCAGCGCAACAGCTACACCGCGGGAGTCGTCTGCGAAAAGGTCGCGCGCTACGCTGAGCGCATCCATCACCCTGACCGGCTGATGAAGCCGCTGCGTCGGGTTGGGCCGAAGGGCTCCAGGCAATTCGCCGAGATTTCGTGGAGCGACGCGCTCGACATCGTAGCCGAGCAGTTCATCGCCAAGACCCGCCAGCACGGCAGCGAGACGATCTGGCCGTATTACTACGCCGGCACGATGGGGCTGGTGCAGCGCGACGGCATCAACCGCCTGCGTCATGCGATGAAGTATTCGCGCTGGTTCTCGACCATCTGCGTGTCGCTGGCCGATAGCGGCTGGATCGCCGGCACCGGCGTCAAACGCGGCGCCGACGTGCGCGAAATCGACGAGCATTCGGACCTGGTGGTGATCTGGGGCGGCAATCCCGTGAACACCCAGGTAAACGTCATGACCCACGCCATGAAGGCCAAGAAGCGTGGGGCCAGGATCGTCGTGGTCGATCCCTATCGCACCGGCACGGCCGAGCAGGCGGATGTCCATCTCGCGGTCCGCCCGGGCACCGACGGCGCATTGGCTGTCGGCGTCATGCACGTCCTCTTCAAGGAGGGCTATGCCGATTGGGATTATTTGCGGAAGTACACCGACGCGCCCGACGAGCTCGCCGCCCACGTCGCGACCAGGACGCCGGAATGGGCCTCGAAGATCACCGGCCTGCCGGTCGAGCAGATCGTCGAGTTCGCGCGGATGTACGGGCAGGCCAAGGCCGCCTTCATCCGCTGTCATCACGGCTTCAGCCGCAGCCGCAATGGCGCGCACAACATGCATGCCGTTTCCTGCCTGCCGGCGGTGACGGGCGCCTGGAAGGCCAGGGGCGGCGGCGCGCTCTACGGCCACACCGGCATGTACCCGATCAACAAGAAGCTGATCGAGGGCACCGATCTGATCGACCTTTCGATCCGCGATCTCGACCAGTCGCGTCTGGGGCCGATCCTGATGGGCGAGGCGGATGCGCTGAAGAACGGCCCGCCGGTCACCGGCCTGCTGATCCAGAACACCAATCCGGCGATGGTCTGCCCGGAGCTCGAGAAGGTGCATGCAGGCTTCAAGCGCGACGATCTCTTCGTCTGCGTGCATGAGCAGTTCATGACCGAGACGGCGGCCTATGCCGACATCGTGCTGCCCGCGACCATGTTCCTCGAGCATGACGACTTCTACACCGCGTCGGGCCACACCTATTTCCAGGTGACCAAGGCGGTGATCGATCCGCCGGGCGAATGCCGCGAGAACCACTTCGTGATCTCCGAGCTGGCACGGCGCCTGGGCGCCGAGCATCGTGCCTTCGGGATGACGACGTGGGAGATCATGGACGAGACGCTCAAGTCCTCCGGCATGTGGGATGCCGAGACCAACTGGCAGAAGGGCGGCCAGGATTTCCACCTGGGCTTCGAGACCTCGCACTTCCTCGATGGCTTCGCCTGGCCCGACAAGAAGTTCCGCTTCAAGCCCGACTGGGCGGCTTTCGGCCCGCGCGGCAAGGAGATGCCGTCGCTCCCCGACCATTTCGACGTGATCGACAATGCCACCCCCGAGAAGCCGTTCCGGCTGGTAGCGGCGCCGGCGCGCACCTTCCTGAATTCGACGTTCACCGAGACCGCTTCCAGCCAGAAGCGCGAGGTGCGGCCCACCGCGATGATGAATCCCGAGGATTGCACGGCCATGGACATCGCCGAGGGCGACCGCGTCGAGGTCGGCAACGAGCGCGGCAGCACGATCGTGCATGCCAGGCCCAAGGGCGGCCAGCAGCGCGGCGTCGTCATCGTGGAGGGCATCTGGCCGAATCGCAATTTCGAGACCGGCATCGGCATCAACGCCGTGACGTCGGCCGATCCCGGCTGGCCCAATGGCGGCGCGGTGTTCCACGACACGGCTGTCTGGGTCCGCAAGCTGCCCTGAAGCACGATGACTTCCCTCGGAACCAAGTGAACGACTTCCAGCCAGCCGCCAATCCGAGCATCACCCAAGGCCAGGCGAAGCGCGTGCCGGGGCGCGCTCATGTGCTGGTGATCGGCAACGAGAAAGGCGGATCGGGCAAGTCGACCACGGCGATGCACATCGCCGTCTCCCTGATGATCGACGGCGCTCGCGTGGCCACGCTCGATCTCGATGCCCGCCAGGGCACGCTCAGCCGCTACATCGAGAACCGCGCCGCCTATGCAAAGCGCAGGGGGGCGGACTGCCCGATGCCGCGCCACGCCACGGTGCAGGTCTCGATCGTGCCCGACCGAGCGACCGCCGAGGCCGACGAGAAGGCCAACTTCGAGGCCGCGATCAAGCGCGTCATGTCGTCGGTGGACTTCATCGTCATCGACACGCCGGGCAGCGACACCAATCTCTCGCGGCTCGCGCATACCTGGGCGGACACGCTGGTCACGCCGCTGAACGACAGCTTCATCGACCTCGACCTGCTGGCGCGGGTCGATCCCGACACGCTCAAGATCGTGCGGCCGTCGATCTATGCCGAGGCGGTGTGGAAGCAGCGCCAGGCGCGCGCCGCCCAGGGCGGCCGGCCGGTCGACTGGATCGTGATGCGCAACCGGCTTTCCTCGCTGGCCGCGCGCAACAAGCGCGACATGGGAAGCGTGCTGGAGCAGCTCGCCAAGCGCATCGGCTTCCGCATCGCGACGGGGCTCAGCGAGCGGGTGATCTATCGCGAGCTGTTCCTGAACGGGCTCACGCTCCTCGACCTCAAGCGCGTGGACGGCACCTCGCTCACCATGAGTCACGTCGCCGCCCGCCAGGAAGTGCGCGACCTGGTGGCGGCGCTCAACCTGCCGGCGACCGCCTGATCGCCCCTACTTCGAGGCGGCGCAGTCGAAGGTCTGCTTGCGCGGCTCGAAGGTCGGCAGGGGAAGATCCGGCGCATCGGGTTTCGGCCAGGACCCGTCGGCCAGGTGCTTCTCGATGATGGGAATGAGCTGCTGCAGGATGATCCAGCCGTGCAGGCGCACGCCCGAATAGGAGGTGTGGACGGCGTCGATGAAGAGATCGGGATCGAGCGGCATCTGGCCCGCGGCGTCGATGAAGGGCACGCCGTGCACGCGCGCGTACTTGGCGTAGAGCCTGTTCTGGAACTTCGCCAGCCGTTCTAGATCGCGATAGCGGAATGGCCAGTTGCCGATGTTGAGCTGATTGAGGATGAACTCGTGCCGCACCGGGTCGAGCACCAGCCCGTCCTTCACCATCCAGATGTAGGAGCTGAGCGCGAACTCCGAGCCGATCGTCTTGAGGTCGCTGCGGATGCTGTCGAGATCGTGCTCGATGGTGTTCAGGTTCACCGGCAGGTTGGGATAGTCGAGGTCGGGATCCTGCTCGTCGAGACCCGGCGGCCATACGACCTTGTAGTCGGGCTTGGGCCATTCCCGGCCGTCGAGGTCGGAGGCGGTGAGGCCGATCGCGGAAACCATGCGTCCCATGAGCGCTGAGTAGCGTGCGGCGGTGCGCATCCATTGCGGCGCCGGCCGGGCCTGGGTGTTCGGCGGTGCCACGGGCTTGCCCGGCGGCACCTTCTCGACGATCGATTCGGGCCGGAACTGGTTGCCGCCCTCGTAGTAGATCACCAGGTCGGGCCTGAGCGGGAGGACCTCGGTCTTCACGATGTGGGCGATGTCCGTGGACACCACGCTTTCGCGGCCCGAGTTCAGGGTCTCGAAGTGCACGTCGAGATGCTTGGCCGCGGCCCACATGTCGAGCCAGTGGCCGACCAGCTCAGGGTGCGAGAAAGGCAGGTGATGGGCATCGATCGTGGTCGAGGCGCCGACGAAGACGATACGGACGGTCCGGTGATGGCGCGGTATCTCGATCGGCTTGCCGCGCCAGCCGATCTGGTTGGTCACGAGCCAATCCGGCAGGGTGGAGTCGGGATAGAAGCGATACGGCGGGATCGCCATGCCGTCGGGCGGGTCGTAGACGTAGAGCCAGCCCGGTGCGTGTTTCAGGAACCGGTGCTTGCAGGCATCGCCGGCAAAGCGGCTGTTCCAGACCTTGTAGATGTCGATCGGTCGGAACTCCGTGTCGCCCGACGGATGGTTCTCCAGAAAGTGGAAGAGTTCCTGCCAGCCGGGCCGCGGCTCGCCGCGGTTGGGCAGGGGCGGCGGCTCGCTCATGAACCAGGAGCGGTCGACGCCATCGGCCAGCGCAATGGCGTTCAGCTCCTCGGGCTTGACGTCCCCTCGACCGATCGGCTCGGGCAGCGGGAACACGAACTGCGGTTGGCCGTCGATGAAGCGCACGACGCATTCGGCGGCGACGACGCCGGCCAGGATCGTGACGACCAGCACCAGGGCGTTCATCCAGGGCGAGGGGCGGCTACGGCCGGTGCGTGCGGTCATGATGGCGATCTATCCCTCTTCGCTTTCAACAGCCTTTCTTCTCGGTGCGGCAGAGATCGTCCAGCACGGGCAGGAGTGCCGGCACGATGCCCTTGGACATCGCCGCGTCGGCGACGCCGTTGGGATGCGGATCGGGCACGGTGACCCAGAGGCTGGGCGGCGGCAGAGTCTCGACCGTCGGCAGCAGATCGATGAACGTCACGCCCTGCGCCTCGACGACGGCGCGGACCTTGTCCGTCACGTCCTGGAAGGGATAGGGCTTCAGCTCGTGCAGCTCGGGCACGTGGACCACGATCAGCTTGGCGTCCTGTGCTTTCGCCAGCTTGGCGAAGTCGGCGATGGCCTGCTGCGTCTTGATCCAGCCGGGCGCGTCGGGCTTGTAGAGATCGCGATAGTACTTCTTCCAGTCCGGCACCTCGCCCGACGAGCGCATCAGCGCGTCGATGCGATAGTTGGCGACGACCCAGGCCTCGGAATGCTCCTCGAGCCAATTGACGTCGCTGTAGTTGGGGATTGGCTCGCCGTCGTTGATGAAATACACCAGCACGATGATGTCGGGCTTCATCTTCATGCCGACATCCTTGTACATCGCCAGCTCCTGGGTGGTGTTCCAGTTGCCGACGCCCTGGTTGAAGCCGTCGACCTTGCGGCCCTGCGCCTGCAGCATGGCGAGGACCTGCATGGGGATCGTCTCCTTCTCGGCGACGCCCCAGCCCATGGTGATCGAATCGCCCACGAAGGCGATGCGGGCCGTGCCGGGCGCGGCTTGGG
>DATJWN010000184.1:0-2730 GCA_035501235.1 Reyranella sp. | reverse complement strand
CGATAGTACTTCTTCCAGTCGGGCACTTCGCCGGACGAGCGCATCAGCGCGTCGAAGCGGTACTTCATCACCACGTAGGCCTCGGAATGCTCCTCGAGCCAGTCGTGGTCGTTGTAGGTCGGCATCGGCTCGCCGTCGTTGATGAAGTAGATCAGCACGATGATGTCGGGCTTCATCTTGGCGCCGAGGTCCTTGTAGGAGGCGAGCTCCTGCGAGGTGTTGTAGTTGCCGACGCCGAGGTTGAAGCCGTCGACCTTGCGGCCCTGCGCCCGAAGCGTCGAGAGCACCTGCATGGGCAGCGTATCCTTCAGCGCCACGCCCCAGCCCATGGCGATGGAATCGCCGGAGAAGGCGATGCGCGCGACGCCCGGCGGCGGCGTGGCGGGAATCTCGGGGCTGCGGAAGCCGTGGCTGTCGGTGCGCACATCCTCGCCCATCAGGACGGCGTGGGCGTTGGCGCGGTGCTTGTGGCCGACATCGGGTCGGTAGTCGCGCATCTTGACCTGCGTGGCGTACTTCCACATCTCGAGCTCGTATACCTTGCCCGTATCGAGGAAGAGGCGGGTGAGGGGCTCCAGGGCCAGCAGGCAGACGAGGGTCACACCGATGACCAGCAAAATGTTCTTAAACACGGGGACCGCTGCTCTACTGTCGTGGTTCGAGGGGGACGATTTCACGTCGCGGCGTGTCTTTTACCCATCGGCGGGGGCAGAATCATCCCCCTGTAACGCCATATTCAGCCTGCAGATATCCTCAAGGCCGACGGAGCGGGAGGCGCGGTGAGCAGGAAAATCGAGCCAGGTGCGGTGCAAATGTCGCAGGGCGGCCCTTCGGCCGTCGACGCCTTCGTTCGCGACGTGGCGCGACTGCCGGCGACGGGCACCACCGGGCGCGGCCGGATCCTGTTCGCGCTGGATGCGACGGCGAGTCGGGAACCGACCTGGGACGCCGCCACCTCGCAACAGGGCGAGATGTTCATGGCGGCGAGCGAGCTCGGCGGCATCGATGTCCGTCTCGCCTTCTATCGCGGATTCGACGAATTCAAGGTGAGCCGCTGGACCTCGGACGGCCGCGAGCTCGCCCGGCTGATGAGCTCGGTGCGCTGCCTTGCCGGCCGTACCCAGATCGCACGCCTGCTGCGCTATGCCGGCGAGCAGAAGCGAGAGAGCCGGCTCGACGCCGTCGTTTTCGTGGGCGACTGCTGCGAGGAGGATGCCGATGCGGTGGGCCACACGGCGGGCGAGCTCGGCCTGCTGGGACTGCCGGTCTTCGTCTTCCAGGAGGGCAACGACCGCGCCGCCTCTCGGCTCTTCCCGCAGATCGCCAAGCTCACCCGCGGCGCCTGGTGCCGGTTCGACCGCACCAGTCCCGAGCAGCTGCGCCGCCTTCTAGGCGCGGTCGCGGCCTACGCCGCGGGCGGCCGCGAGGCGCTGCTCAAGTACGGCAAGGACAAGACGGGGCCGGTGGCCCTGCTGACGGGGCAGATCAAGTGACGGGGCGACCTGACATCGCGGCAGCCTTGGTTGTTATATCCACAGGCCTGCACTATCTTGCAATTGCAATGCAAGACTTGAGCGAGCGGGCATGAGTCAGACCTTGGCTGAGCGCACGACACATTTCGACCCAGCCAACATGAAAGCCGGCTCTTGCTCTGCGGACATGTTCCTGGGAAGCGAGTCCGCCCGCGCCACCGCGCTGGCGGGCTATCGCCAGTCGGGTTACCTCATCGTGGACGACGTGTTCTCGGAAACCGAGCTCGCTCGCATGCACGAGACTTGGAAGGAGATCGCGGACGGTCGAAAGAAGGCCGGCAACAAGCCCCATGCCACGCTGCTGATGACGCACCTTTCTATGCCGTCGATCGCCGGCATCGTTCGCGACAAGCGGCTCCTCCACTGCGTCGAGAATGTGCTCGGCGGCAAGGTCGAGCTAATCCAGTCGCAGTTGATGTTCGGCGTCCCTGGCAACAGGGGCTTTAGCCCGCACCAGGACAATTTCTACAATCGCCCCGATCCGCGCGACGGCATCGTCGCGGCCTGGATCGCGTTGGAGGATGCCGACGAGGAGAACGGTTGCCTCGTCATCTTCCCGGGATCCCATCATCACGGGCTGATGAAGACGCATCGCGACTGGGTCTATCTCCTGTCGCGCTCGCCGGACGTGGCGAAGTCCTTGTGGAAGCTGCTCTCGGGGACAGGCAAGGGCAAGCCCAATGACAGCGGCGTGATCGAGCGCTATGTTTATGCGGAGGCTCCCGCAGGCCTCGAGCCGATGAACGTCGTCATGAAGGCCGGATCCGTCGCGTTCATGCATGGCGATCTCGTGCACTATTCCTACCCGAACAGGACGGAGAGTCGCTTCCGGCGCTCGTTTCTCACGAACTATGTGCGGACGGGCACGTCGTTTGCGTCGGGGCGTTTGACGGGTCGCATTCCCTTCGACGTCTACGCCGGCTGACGGCAGGCGATGCAGGACCTTCTAAAGCTCTCGGACGGTGCGCTCGTGCGCGCCTTGTACGACTTCGAGCGATACAGAGCGGAGCCGAACCGGACATTCGAGGCTTTCCGGCAAGCCCGCAGCCAGCTTTCGCGGCTGACTTGGGACGCCTATGCGCAAGCCCTCGATTGCGACAGCGGGTCGATCGCGGCCAGAGGCGTCCATTCGGCGCCGCTCGACGAAGAAATGGCGCGGCGGTTCGATGCCGTGCTCGAGCGCAGTCCACGTGCGACG
>DATJWN010000183.1:0-3248 GCA_035501235.1 Reyranella sp. | reverse complement strand
AGGAGTTCGAGGAGGTGAAGAAGGGCTACAAGGGCAATCTCTATCTCGAGGTCAGCCCGCGCACCTTCAGCGTCCGCGTGCACAAAGGGCTGTCGCTCAACCAGCTCCGCCTCCGCCGCGGCGACCCGCCGCCGTCGGACGCCGCCCTCGAAGCGCTCGACCAGAGCGAAGGGCTGGTGTTCACGGGCGAAAAAGCCACGGCCGCAACGATCAATCGCGGCCTGTGGGTGTCGATCGATCTGGAGGGGGTCGACAGCGATCTCATCGGCTATCGCGCCAGGCATCACACGGCCCTCATCGATCTCGCCAAGATCGGCCATTACGATCCGGCCGCTTATTGGGAGCCGATCCGCCGCGATGCGTCGGGCACCCTCATCTTGAATCCCGGCGAATTCTACATCCTGGTCTCGAAGGAAAAGGTTCGCGTCCCGCCCGGCTACGCTGCGGAGATGGTCCCCTACGATCCCTCGGTCGGCGAGTTCCGCATCCACTACGCCGGCTTCTTCGATCCGGGGTTCGGCTACGGCACGGGCGGCGAGATTCCCGGCACGCGCGCGGTGCTCGAAGTGCGCTCGCACGAAGTGCCGTTCCTGGTCGAGGACGGCCAGGTGGTCGGCCGTCTGATCTACGAGCGCCTCACCGACGTGCCCGAGAAGCTCTACGGCAGCGGGCTCGGCTCCAACTATCAGCGCCAGGGCCTGGCGCTGTCGAAGCAATTCAAAAGACTCTAAGGAAGCGCCATGCGTCAGATCAATGTCGGCATCATCGGGGTCGGCTGGTGCGGCGGCATCCGCGCCCATGCGTGCGCCGCCAATCCGCTGGTCAAGGGCCTCTACCTGGCCGAGATCAAGCCCGAGCGCCTGGCCGAGATCGCGGCCGCGACCAAGCCCATCAAGGCCACGACCGAGTGGAAGGAACTGCTCGACATCAAGGAGATCGACGCGCTCTACATCTCGGCGACACCCGAGACCACGCATTATCCGATGGCGCGCGACTGCCTGCTCGCGGGCAAGCACGTGTTCCTCGAGAAGCCGATCGCGATGGAGCTCGGCGAGGCGGACGAGCTGATCGCCATCGCCCGGCGCAACAACCTCAAATTCACCGTCGGCTACTCGCAGCGCTTCTCGTCCAAGCAGGCCTACATCAAGAAGTGCCTCACCGACGGCACCCTGGGCGAGCCGGTGACGGCGATGGTCAGCCGGCATTTGAGCCGCAGCCTCGGCAACAAGATCAACACGCGCACCCGCCTCTCCCCTGCCGCGATGGAGGCGACGCACGACATCGACTGGGTGCTGTGGTGCCTCGAGCCCGCCAAGCCGGTGCGCGTCTACACGCAATCGGTCTCGAAGGTGAACAAGCACAAGAACAACACGCCGGACCAGAGCTGGATCGTGATCACCATGGACAACGACGTGGTGGTGACGATCGGCGCCGGCTGGATCCTCCCGCCCGGCTACCCCAATTTCTGCACGACTCAGATCGAGTTCATCGGCACCGAGGGCGCCCTGCTCATCGACGACAGCCACAAGGACGTGCAGCTGATGTCGATGAAGTCGCCGGGAATCCAGTACCCGATGTCGACCATGCCGGGCGAGCCGGTCGGCCACGTCTACGCAGGGGCCATGGCGCCCGAGACCAACTACTTCGTCGACTGCGTGGCGCGCGACAAGCCGGTGCTGGTGACGCCCGAGCAGGCACGTCTCGTGATGGAGGTCTACACCGCCGCCGACATCTCGGCCGAGCGCAACGAGCCGGTCGACCTGCCGCTGCGCAAGGGCGACAACCGCGTGGCGGCCGCGGCGGGCTGATCGCTTTTCGCTCAACCATTGACCCCTCACCCGCTCGCTGACTTGCGCTGCGTCGCCGGCCTTCAGGCCGCCGACGGGCGCGAAGAAAAGACTGGGCGCGACCTCTCCCGCAAGGGGAGAGGTGACTTTGGAACGCGCCTCTCTTCTCCCTCTCCCCTTGTGGGAGAGGGCTGGGGTGAGGGGGTGGCACCGTGACGCCCCAGCTCGCCTCGATCTTCACCAGCAACGACATCTATCTCGCCATGGCGGCGGCGCTGGTCGCGGGACTGCTGCGCGGGTTCGCCGGTTTCGGCTCGGCGATGCTGATGGCGCCGTTGTTCGCGATCCTGTTCGGCTCGGCCGAGATGATCGCGACCATCGTCGCGATGGAGATCGCCATCAGCTTCCACCTCTTCCCGGCGGCGCGGCGACATTGCGACTGGTCGGTCGTCGCCCCCATGACCGTCGCCGCCTGCCTCGCCATGCCGCTCGGCCTGTGGCTCCTGGTCAGCCTCGACCGTGTCGCCATCACCAAGCTCGTGTCGGCGATCGTCGCCGGCTTCGCCCTCATCCTGCTCACCGGGTGGCGCTGGCGGGGACTGCGCGGGTGGGTGCCGAGTGCGGTGGTCGGCACGATCTCGGGAGCGATGATGGCCACCACCAGCGTCGGCGGCCCGCCGGTGCTGCTCTACATCATGTCGTCCGATGACTCACCGACCACGGTGCGCGCCAACGTCATCACCTATTATTTCGCCACGCAGATCCTGCTGCTGGGCATCATGTTCGCAGGCGGGGTGGCGGGCCCCGTCGCGTTGCTGCGCGCGGTGATCCTGTTTCCGTTCATGCTCGCGGGCTCGTGGGCGGGCGTGCGCTTCTTCCACGGAGCAAGCGAGCTGTTCTACCGCCGCGTCGCCCTCGGCCTCCTGCTCGCGGTCGGTCTGTTCGGCCTCCTGCACTGAGGCCGGCGGGTGCTCATGATGTCGCCACTCCGCCTGTAAAAGAGGCAACGATCATAGGCACTTGGCGATTATTCCGCCGTGGCGTCAAAAGACGCCATTCGGTATAATTTCGACCATCGATTGCAGCGCCCTATCGACAGAAGGTCGACAACCGCCGCGATGCAAGACCAGCCGTCAGCACGCAAACCTGCAGCACCGCAGGTTCCGAGCCCGACCGAAGACGCCCACCTCTATCGCGGCATGTTCGAGAACGCGATCTGGGGCATCTTCCAGACCACCCCTGAGGGCTACTACATCACCGCCAACCCGGCGCTGGCGCGCATCTACGGCTATGAGTCGCCGGCCGAGCTCCTGGGCGCCATCACCAATATCGGCCGCCAGCTCTATGTCGATCCGCTGCGTCGCGACGCCTTCACGCAGCAGATGCAGCGAAGCGGGGTGGTGTCGGGCTTCGAATCACAGGTCTATCGCCGCGACGGCACGACCATCTGGATTTCCGAAA
>DATJWN010000182.1:0-27574 GCA_035501235.1 Reyranella sp. | reverse complement strand
ATCGGGCACACCGTCGCCATCGAGATCGCCCTTCAGGGTCTTGGGCAGGTCCTGCGCCACTGCGGGGAGCGCGAGGCTCGTCAGCAGCAGAGCCAACCCGGTGATGCGCATCAGCCGCCGAGCAGCGCCGGCGCCGCCTTCACTTCCTTGCGCTCGACCTTTTTCACGATCTCGGTGAGCTTGGTATGGGTCGGCGCGGGCACGCCGATGAAGTTGCCGCGGTCGGCGACGTAGCCGTTCATGAACTCGATCTCGGTGCGGCGGCCCTTGCGGATGTCCTGCGCCATCGAGGGACGCTGGATGTCGGCGCGCGGGTTGGGATTGGTGTTGGAGCCCGGCCGCATGATCGTCTCGATCTCCTCGAGCGCGGCCTTGTCGCCCTCGGAGGCCTTGGCAAGCGTCTCCGGCACCATCTTGCCGATATTCTCGATGTGATAGCCCAGCGCCTGGCCGACCCGGACGGCCTCGCCGCCGAGCTTGATCGAGAAGCGGCGGATCGCGTCGTTGGCGTCGCAGTCGCGGCCGGTGAGGCCGGTCGCCGCCGAGACGCCGTTCTTCATGCCGTTCTGGCAGAGCTTGGCCCAGCGCTCGCCCCAGAGGTTGGTCGTGGTCTTGGCCGAATCGATGCGGCCCACCATGTCGCGCAACTCCTCCACGCGCTTGGTGATGCGGCCATGCACCTCGCCGACGCGGAACACGGTGTGCTTGTCGCCGCCCTTGGCGACGGTGCGGCGGATGGTGGCGGGCTCGTACATGTCGACCGAGATCAGCGAGGCGATCATGCCCACCGTCTTGCCCCAGCCGACCTGGTTCGCGATGCGCTCCTCATTGAGGCAGTTCTGCAGCGAGACGACGAAGCCATCCGGCGCCAGGTACTGCTTGATCAGGGCCGTCGCCCATTCGGTGTCGTAGGACTTCATCGAGACGAAGGCGATGTCGATCGGCTTCTGGCGGCTGAGCGCCTCCATCTCGGTGAGATGCATGGTTTTGGCGTTCTTGACCGTGATCTTCTCCTCCGGCGTGACGCCGTCGAGCGAGAGACCTTTGCTGCGGATGGTCTCGATGTTCTCCGGCCAGAAGTCGATCAACGTGACGTCCTCACCGGTATGGGCGAGCCAGCCGCCGACATAGCCGCCCAGGGCGCCGACGCCCACCACTGCGATCCGCTTCTTTGACATGTGACTGCTCCTTCCGGTTCAGGGCGCGACGCGCTCTTCCTTCTGCGCGCGCTCGAGATAGCGATCGGCATCCTCCTGCAGGAGGAACCGTTCCTTCGTCAGCGATTCGACGGTCTCGCGCACCTTGCTCACGTAGCCCGCGCGATCACCGTAGCGGTTCCTGATCTTTTCGGCCGGGAACACGAGGTAGCTGCCGTCGCGATCGGCGATCTCGCCTTTCGGATAGGGCGGCTTGTATTCGTTCCAGCCGGTATAGGTGGCGAGCGGCACGGCGATGTCGGGGAGCCGAATGCCCGCGACCTCGTTGCCGTCGGCATCGACCTTGCTGACCAGGGTGCGATAGACCTTGTCGCCCGCCTTCACCTTGTTGGTGACCTTCACCACGGCCGCACCCGCGATGGCCGGGAAGCCGGTCTTGTCGGGCTCGACCAGCGTGCCGTCGCCCAGCGTCGGCGTTCGGCTCGGCGGCGGCTCGATGCCCTTCACCACCCAGTCGTCGAGCGCCACCAGGAGCGCGCGCACCGCGGGCATGGGATTGTGCGGATTGCGCGGATTGACGTTGGGGCCGGGATCGGTCGTGGCGCCGGCGCGGCCGCCATGCTGGGTGCCGGCGATCATGTAGGTCCGGCTGTTGGCCGGCAGCTCGATGTCCTTCGTGCCGAGCGGGTCGGTCGTCAGCAGCGAGGCACCCTTCTGCCAGTATTCGGTCGAAGTGTTGGTCTCGATCAGCTTGGGATCGCTGCCGTCGCCGCGCAGCACCGAGCCCTTCTGCTTCGAGAACGGATCCTCGAGCGTCGCGGTGCTGAAGGGGAACCAGGCCTCGGGCGCCGTATGGTCCTCGTGCTGCGTGCTGGTACGCGCGGGCTGGGAGAAGGGCACGTTGAAGAACAGCCGGCCGACGCCCGCGATGTGGCTGTGGATGCCGTCGAACACCTTGCGGCCCTGCTCGTCGCGATTGAAGCCTTCGGAGATGTGGTGACGCAGATAGCGGCCCGCCTGGCTGAAGCCGATGGCGAGCGCATGCGTGATCTGGCCGCCGGTCGCCCTCTGGCCCTCCGGATCGTGGCGCAGGAAGCTCACGAAGTCGCGGGTGGCTGCAAAGCCCAGCCCCTGAACCTTGGGCTTGGTGCCCTGATAGGTGAATTCGTAGATGTAGCCTGGCTTGGGCTTGCTGCCGTCGGCAAGCCTGATCGATTTGGCGTCGATCGCCGTCCACGCGACATCCTGCGGCTGATCGGCTTGCCGTTCGCGCACCGTCAGCCTGGCGCCCTCCTGTGTCGCCATCTCGTAGGAGAGCTTGAACGCCTCCAGCACGCCGCCACGCGTGCCCGAGACGAACTCGTCCCGCACGGTCTGCACGATGGGCTTGCCCCCAATGGAACCATCCTCGGTGGCGACGGGCGCCGTCAGGCCGAGGCCCAGGTTGGCGCGCGGCGCGTCGGGGTCCCAGCCGGACCAGACGATGGTGTAGCCGCGGCGCATGGGGAAGCCGTTGCCGACATCGGCCAGCTTCTGCGGGTCGTTGATGCCCTGCGGGCCGTCGGCGATGTTGCCGAACAGCATCTTGCGGCCGCGATTGTTCACTTCGTAGAGGATGCGGCCATTGCCCTTGGCGAAGTCCTTCGGCCGCAGGATGTAGAAGTCCGTCACGTACTCGACATGGCCGCGCTCGTTGAGCGGCGCCTTGTCGATCAGAGCGATGCCCTTGTTGCCCGGCGCCTTCGGATCGACCTCGCCCTTGGCCACGCCCGTGACGCGCTCATACGCACCGACGGCGCCGAACGGGGCGCCGTCTGCCAAGAGCTCGACGCTCTTGATCTCGATGGAGGTGATCATGCCGCCTTCTTGTCCTCGGCCGGCGGCGGGAAGTTCAGCTCGACGCCGACGCCGTCGGGGTCGTAGAGGAACACCTGACGGCCGCCGGTACGCGGGATCACCTGGTGACGGTACTTCACTTTCTTGGAATCGAGCCGGGCGCACACGCCCTCGAAGTCGGTGGCGGCGAAGGCGATGTGGTCGAAGCGGCCGGTATTGTCGAACTTCTTCGTGGTACCGCGCACGACGATGCCTTCGCGCGGCACGCGGTCGCCCAGCAGATGCACGGTCGGCACGCCGCCGGAATAGAGCCAGTAGCCCGGGAAGCCGAGCGGCGGACGGTCGCCGTTCTCCAGGCCCAGCACATCGCAATAGAAGTGCCTGGTCGCTTCGAGGTCGGACGGTTCGATCGTGTAATGCTGCAGGACGCCTAACGGCATATTGGTCTCCGTTCTACTTCAGACCCAGGTGAGATCGGCATCGGCGCCCAGCATCCAGGCGCCGACGGTCTCCATGTGGGAGAGCCGGCCCTGAAGCTGCTGGGTGACGGTATGGATGTCGCGGAAGCGGCGCTGCATGGGATGCGTCTCGAAGATCGCCGTGGCGCCGAGGGCGTTGTAGGCGGTGTCGACGGCGGCACGCGACTTGTGGATCGCATGCGTCGAGGCGGCGCGGATGACGATGCGATGCTCGAGCGTGAGTTCGCCGCCGCCCTGGATGGCCCGCCAGATGTCGGCCAATGACTGCAGCAGGTAGGCGCGCGCCGAGCGGATATCGACCTCGGCCTGGGCGTGGTTGGTCTGCACCACGGCACTGTCGCGGATCGGACTCTTGCCGCCGCGCACCACCTTGTTGCGGGCGAGGTCGATGAAGTCGTCCAGCGCGCCGCGCGCGATGCCAAGCGCCACGCCGGCGAAGCCCACCTCGTAGCAGGTCATTGCCGACATGCGGTAGAGCGGGCCGTTCTCGCGGCGCTCATGGGCGGGCTGCGCGAAGTCGCGGCTGAAGCTGTGGTCGCCGCGCACGAAGAGGTCGTTCGTGGCGAACTGGTCGGACGCCGTACCGCGCAGGCCGACGACGTTCCAGATGTCGGTCCAATTGACCGAACTCGACGGCACCAGCATGACGCGCTCGATCTGGCTTCCGTTGGCGTTGGTCCGGGGCGAGCCGTCGGCCTTGAAGATCGGCGCGTGGCAGCCGATCCAGGTGGCGTGCCGTCCGCCGGAGGCGAAGGCCCAGGTGCCGGTCACGCGGTAGCCGCCCTCGGTCTCGACCGCGCGGCCCTTGCCAGGTCCCCAGGCCAGCGCCGACTTGGGCGGTCCGAAGATCTCGCGCGCCACGTCGGACGACAGATAGGCCGCCGTCATGGCGCAGCCGCCGGCCTGGCTGAGGCACCAGGCAGTGCTGGCGTCGGCGCGGGCAACGGTCTCGATCACGTTGAACAGCGTGATCGGGTCGGTCTCGAAGCCGCCGATTGAGCGCGGCAGCAGCAGGCGGAACAGCTGCGCCTCGTGCAGCTTGTCCAGCAGGGCGGCCGGCAGGCGCCGCCCCTCTTCGATTTCCATTGCGGCCGCGGCGATGAGCGGCCGCAACGTCTCGGCACGCGAGACCACTTCCGGATCGCCGGCAAGCTCGGCGGCAGTCGGGATCAGCGTGTCCAAGCGGGTCTCTCCAACCGTTATTCGGCAGGCGTCGGGGCGATGACCCCGAGCTCGCGGTCGATCTGCTCGTTCGATTTGCCGCGGGTCTCGATGCCGAAGAAATAATAGACCACGCCCGCCATCAGGAACCAGCAGCCGAGATAGGTGAAGGCCATGGGAATCTCGGGCAGCGGCACGTCGGGCTTGAGGTAGTTGCTCGATCCCAGGATCAGGGCGAGGCCGACCGGCCCGATGATCTTGCCGATGCCGCCGAAGCCGTAGGCCGAGCCCATGCCGGTGGTCTTGAGGTGCGAGGGCCAGATCTCCGCGCCGTAGGGGCCGACGATGGCGAAGCCGCCGTCGGCGAAGAACATCGCCGCCGCGAGGATCAGCCAGAAGGCCGAAAGACCGCCGATCGTGGCCGAGTAGTTGTATCCCGCCAGGATGATCAGGACGCCGGCGCCGAAGCCCAGCAATCCGCCGGAGGCCGGGCGGCCGATCCTCTCGGAAAGCCAGGAAAACGACACACGGCCCACGAAGCCCACCACGGTCAGCAGGATCATCATCTTGGACGCTTCCTGCGGCGAGACCTTGAGCAGCAGCACGAACAGCGAGGGCGCCCACAGCACGACGCCGTAGACGCCGGTCTGCGCGCCGGCATTGCCGAGCCAGGAGACCAGCAGGCTGCGCGGATGCTTGAAGAGATCGAACCAGTTGGTGTGCACCACGCGCGCCTCTTCGCCGGTGGGCAGGGAGAGTGTCGAAGGATCGACCTCGAGCGCCCAGGCGAGCGACTTGCGCGCCTCCTCGCCGCGACCCTGGCGGGCAAGCCAGCGCGGCGATTCCGGCACCCAGATGCGCACCAGCAGGACCACCAGCGCCGGCAGCACGCCGATCGCGAAGAGCAGGCGCCATTGGTCGGCGCCCATGAAGGCGCCCAGCACCGAGCCGATGCCGACGCCGATCGGGATGATGCAGGTCACGAGGCCGCCGATGAAGCCACGCCTGGAGGTTGGCATGAACTCCTGCACCAGCGGCAGGTCCACGCAATAGAGGCCGCCCACGCCGAGCCCCACGAAGAAGCGCATGATCGTGAGATAGACCCACCCATTGTCCGGCGTGAAATAGAGCAGGCCGGTGGCGATGGAGAAATTCAGCACCGTGCCGATGAAGACCTTGCGCCGGCCGATACGGTCGGCGAGCCAGCCCCAGCCATAGGCACCGATGATGGCGCCGATGCCGGAGCTCATCAGCACCGTCGCCGACTGGCCGAAGGTGAGCTTCCATGGCCCGATCAGGAAGGCGAGCACGAAAGCGATCAGGAAGTAGTCGAAGAATTCCAGCGCGTCGCCGATGATGGCGGCAGTGAGGATCTTCTTCTGGTTGCCGGTCAGACGCGTTTGTCGATCGAGTACCTCGAACATGGCGTTTCCCTCTGTGGCGCCTGTTCTTTTGTTCGGTCGGGCGTCGCGCCTTCGCACCGCCGATGCTAAGAACGCTACGCTTTCGAGGGGCCGAACGGAAGGGCATCCGGTTTGCCCGTCGAAACGCGAAAAGCCGCGAAAAGAAAGGGAAAACGCCATGCACTGGACCGACCGCCGCAAGCGCTTCCGCGCCATCCTCGAGGGGAACGTTTGCGTCCATCCCGGCTCGGTCTACGACCCGATCTCCGCCCGCATCGCTGAGGATCTGGGCTTCGAGCTCGGCATGTTCGCGGGCTCGACCGCCTCGCTCACCGTGCTGGGCGCGCCCGACCTGATCGTGCTGACCTTGAGCGAGTTCGCGCAGCAGGCCTATCGCATCAACCGCGCCGGCGGCCTGCCGCTGATGGTCGATGCCGACCATGGCTACGGCAACGCGCTCAATGTGAAGCGCACGGTCGAGGAGCTGGAGACGGCGGGCATCGCCGGCATGAGCATCGAGGACACCGACCTGCCGACGCCCTTCGGCACGAGCAAGCCGCGTTTGACCTCCATCGCCGAAGGCGTGGGCAAGATGAAGGCGGCGCTCGCCGGCCGGCAGGATCCGCTGCTCTGCATCGCGGGCCGCACCAGCGCCATCCAGATCAGCGGGCTCGAGGACGCGATCGCGCGCGGCCAGGCCTATGAGGCGGCGGGTGTCGACATGCTGTTCTTCGTGGGCGTCAAGACGCGCGCCGAATTGGACGCGATCTCCGCGGCCACCAAGCTGCCGCTGATCCTGGGCGGCGGCACGCCGGAGCTCTCAGACAAGGACTATCTCGCTTCGCGGCGCGTGCGCATCGCGCTCCAGGGCCACCAGCCTTTCGCCGCGGCGGTGAAGGCCGTGCACGACACGCTGAAGGCGCTGCGCGACGGCACGCCGCCCGCCAAGCTCACCGGCATCGCCGATGCCGAGCTGATGAAGCGCGTGACGCGCGACGGCGACTACGCGCGCTGGACGAAAGAGTTCCTGTCCTGAACCGGCAGGGCCTCGCCGTCCTGGTGGCGCCGCTCTGGGTGCCGCTCGGCTTCGCGCCTTACGCCGCGCTATACGTCTTCCCCTATTCAGCGCGGGCACAGGAGTGGGTGGCGTTGACCACCTTCCTGAGTTTCGGCCTGGCCTATATCGGCATGTTCGTGATCGGCGTGCCGGTGTTCATTGCCCTGCACCGGCGCGGCTGGGCGACGGCCTGGACGACGATGCTCCTCGGCCTCGTCATCACCTTGGGCGGCTGGCTTCTTCTCTCCTCATCGCTCGGCCCGGAGCTCGCCGTCGATCCGGATTTCTCCGCGCTCACAGTCACGGGCGAACCGATGCTGCTGGTTCTGTTCGGAGGGCTGGGGGCGCTCGCCGGCCTGACCGCGTGGCTGATTATTCCGTCGGGACCAGGGTGACGGCCACGCCGTAGGAGTGCGAATCGCCGCCCAGGATCACGCCGCGGAGCGGACTGACATCGGCGAAATCGCGGCCCCAGGCGACGGCGACATGGTCCTGGCTGGCGATCAGGTCGTTGGTCGGGTCGAGATGGATCCAGCCGGTCTGCTCGCCGCACCACACAGCGACCCAGGCATGGCTCGCATCGGCGCCGCGGAGCGCGACCTCTTCCTTCGAATGAACGGTGCGGAGGTAACCCGAGACATAGGCCGCGGCGAGGCCGTGCGCGCGACAGGCCGCGATCATGAGATGCGCGAAGTCCTGGCAGACGCCGGCCTTGCCGCTGAACACCTCGTGCAGCGGCGTGCTGATGTCGGTGGCGCCGGGGTGATATTCGAAATCCGCCTTGATGCGCCGCTTCAGATCCGACACCGCCTCCAGGATCGGGCGGTCGGCGGCGAAGGACTGGGCGCCGTATTCGCGCAAGTCCTCGTCGTAGGGCACGAGCGGGGATTCGTGGACGAACTCCGCGGCCTCGATGGGCACGGGGAAGCCATCGCCGACCAGCATCTTGGCGATTTCCTCCCAAGTCGGTGTCGTCGCCGCCGGAGGGGGATCGGGAAAGTGCACGTCGATGGCGGCGCGCACTTCGATCTCGAAACGCTGGTGAGGCTGGTCGATGCGGTAGATGTCGATCTGGTTGCCGAAATAGTCGGTGTGCTGCACGGCGAGCGCCGGCGTCGGATTGGTGACGATGCTGATCGAGCTGACGTTTTGGCCCGGAAAGGCGCGCGCGCGCAGATGGGCGATGTGATGCGCGGCATCGACGCTGCTGGCGTAGCTGTAGGTGGTGCGGTGAGACAGCAGGTATTTCACGATGCCGCCATCGATCCCACGGCCTGCGCCGGACGCACGTGGCTGAAGTACGCGCGCGTGATCGCTTCCGACAGTTCTTCCAGCCGCTGTTCGGCGTCACTCGTGATCTCGCGCAGCACAGCGAGTGCCAGCCCCTCATGCCGCCAGGAGCGCTCCTCGCCGGCGAAGAGCTGCACGGCGCGCTCGAGGTCGGCGTCGAGCGAGACCAGCAGGTCGGGCACCGTCGTGCCCGAGACCTGGGAAAGCCGGGCGATATGGCTGGTGATGGCGCGCAGCTGGAAGGCGAGCGAGCGCGGGTTGCTGTCGTCGAGCACCACCAGGTCGAGCACGGGTGCAGGCTGGAGCTGGCCGAGATAGCGCCAGCGGTAGCTGATGGCGCTGTCGCAGAGCTCGAGAGCGAGCCGCATGGCCGCGTCCCAGTCGATCGGCGATTGCTGGAAGGGACCGAGCGCGGAGGAGAGCACGAATTGTCCGCGTTCGATCCGTCGGCCGAGATCGAGGAACAGCCAGCCCGTGCCGCGCGTCATGTTCTCCTGCGCCAGGCCCGAAAGGGTGGCGACGAAGCGGATGATGTCGTCGAGCGCTGCCAACAACGGATCGAGGTTGCCGCGTGCGGCCATCAATCGACTGCGGACCTGCCCCATCAGCGGGCCTACTGCCGCCGTCATGTCGGCCGAGAAGCGGTCGCGCAGGGAATTGGCCAGGCGCTGGATCTCATCGAGGACCGAGACGAAGCCGCGCTTCTCCGAGGCGACGGCCGCCAGACCCTGCTGGAAGGCGGCACTTTCGGGCATGGCAAGGGCCGCCTGCGACGGCATCAGGTTGGCGCGATCGATCATGCGGCCGAGCAGGCGCAACTCGATCGAATCGCGCGGGCCGATGACGCCCTGCGCCACCCTTGTGACGGTGGTGCGCAGCAGGCGGGCGTTGTTGTCGAGCCGTTCGATGTAGCGTCCGAACCAGTAGAGATTGTCGGCGACGCGGCTCTGCAGCTCGGCGCCGCCGCGATCGACGGCGAGCTGGTGGAAGCGCCGCGTCGAGGGGATCTGCACGTCGGCCGCGTCCTCGGCCAGGACCCAGACGTCCTTCAGCACGCCATTCGGCCGGCCGAGCGAGCGCAACGCGGTGTCGCCCGGCGGCTCGCGCGCGAGGCCGCCGGGCAGCACGCGATAGCTCTGGCCTTCGGCGATCAGGAAGCAGCGCAGCACGACGGCGGCCGGCGCGAGCGCCTTGCCGTCCCAGCGCGGGCTGAGCGAGGGCATGACGGGATACTGCGCGACGAAGTGGCCGGGATGGGCCGCGATGCGCTGCTCGAGCTCCTTGCGCGCGACGGGCTCGAGCATGCCGACGACGATGGGCTCGCGATCCTGGCCGAGGCAGGGCCGCACGATCATGGAATCGAGATGCGCCATGGCGAAGGCGTAGGCCGTGGGCTCGCCCAGCCACCACACGTCGAGCGAGGGCAGTTGCAGGGGTTGGTCGAGCAGGTGGCGGCTCAGCCGGTCGAGGAAGGGCATGAACGCCGGTGTCTCCACGAGACCCGAGCCCAGCGCATTGGCGAGCGCAATGCGGCCGGTCCGTGTCGCCTCGACTAGGCCGGTGACGCCGAGCGTCGATTCGGCGCGCAGTTCCAGCGGATCGGCGAGCGAGGAGTCGAGCCGGCGCAGCAGCATGTGCACGGGCCTGAGCCCGGCCAGGGTCTTGATCGAGACGTCGCCCGCGCGCGCCACGAGGTCGCCGCCTTCCACCAGCGGCACGCCGAGCGCACGGGAGAGATAGACGTGCTCGAAGTAGGTCGCCGAGAGCGATCCCGGCGTCAGCACGGCCATGTTGGGATGCGGCACGTCGGCGGGCGCAAGGGCGGCCAGCGAATCGTGCCAGCGATCGACGAAGGGCCGGAGATGCCGCACCGGGATGGAGCGGAAGGCTTCCGGCAGGCTGCGCGCCTGCACGCGGCGGATCTCGAGGGCGTAACCGATGCCCGAGGGGACTTCCGTGTAGTCCGCCAGCACGTGCCAGCGTCCGTCGCTCAGGCGCACCAGGTCGACGGCGTATTGTCCGAGATGGCGGCGCGGTGTCGAGCCGTCGGTCACCTTGCAGGCGCGCAGGAAGTGCCGGTTGGCATGCACCAGCATCGGCGGCACGAGATGCTCGGCGAGCAGCTTCTGCGGGCCGTAGAGGTCGGCCAGGATCGCGTCGAGCAGCCAGGCCCGCTGGACGAGGCCCGCCTCGAGCGCTGTCCACTCGTCGGGCGTGATCACGAAAGGAAGCGGATCGAACACCCAGCCCGGCGTGCCGCGATCGTCGAGCAGGTTGACGGTGGCGCCCGATTCCTGGAGCTGCCGGCGCGCGCTCTCGACGCGCTCGGCCAGCCCGCCGCCCGGCAGGGCGCGGATGACGCTCAGGATGCCTTGCCAGTGATAGCGGATCGACTTCTGGCCGGTGACCAGCTCGTCGTAGGCGCTTGCCGGCGTGGAGGAAAGGCCGCGCAGGGACTCCATAAGCCTTTAGAATCGCATGTGAAAACCGCCCGGTCTACCGCGCAGACCGGCCGCTATTGGCGGCGCAGGTCGAGCGTCAGCGGGTGTTCGGGGTTGGCGAGCGGCCGCGGTTCGGCCATCGGACCGGCCGTGTGGCCGATCGGGAAGAAACGGGCCCGGCGGCGCGCCTCGGCTTCGTTGGCATTCACCGGCATGCGGTCGTAGTTGCGGCCGCCGGGATGGGCGACGTGATAGGTGCAGCCACCGATCGAGCGGCCGCTCCAGCCGTCGTGGATATCGAAGGTGAGCGGCGCATGGATGCCGATGGTTGGATGCAGCGCGTTGGACGGCTGCCAGGCGCGATAGCGCACGCCCGCCACATATTCACCCGGCACGCCGGTCGCGTGCAGCGGCAGACGCCAGCCATTGCAGGCCACGGTGTGGCGCGCATCGTTCAGCCCCTCGACCTTGACCTGCAGGCGTTCGACGGAGCTGTCGACGTAGCGCACCGTGCCGCCGCCGCCCGGCTCCTCGCCCAGCACGTGCCAGGGTTCGAGCGCATGGCGCAGCTCGAGCTCGACTCCGCGCTGGGCGATCGCGCCTATCTCGGGAAAGCGGAACTCGAAATGCGGGGCGAACCATTGCGGATCGAAGCGGTAGCCTGCCCCCTTCAGGTCCTCGAGCACGTCGGAGAAATCCTGCCAGACGAAGTGCGGCAGCATGAAGTCGTCATGCAGGCGCGTGCTCCAGCGTGACAGCCGCTTCTCGTAGGGCTTGTCCCAGAAGGCGGAGACCAGGCCGCGCAACACGGCCTGCTGCGCCACGCTCATGCGCCAGTGCGGCGGCATCTCGAAGGCGCGCAGCTCGAGCAACCCGCGCCGGCCGGCGGCCGAGTCGGGCGTGAAGAGCTTGTCGATGCAGAACTCGGTGCGGTGCGTGTTGCCCGTCGAATCGACCAGGATGTTGCGGAAGATGCGGTCGACCAGCCAGGGCGGCGTCTGGCGGCCGGGGGCGATCTGGTTGAAGGCGATCTCGAGCTCGTAGAGCGCATCGTTGCGCGCCTCGTCGATGCGCGGATGCTGGCTCGTGGGGCCGATGAACAGGCCGGAGAAGAGATACGACAGCGAGGGATGGTTGTGCCAATAGCCCAGCAGGCTCTTCAGCAGGTCGGGTCGGCGCAGCAGCGGCGATTCGGCGGCCGAGGTTCCGCCCAGGGTGACATGGTTGCCGCCGCCCGTGCCGGTATGGCGGCCGTCGATCATGAACTTCTGCGCGCCGAGCCGCGTGGTGCGCGCCTCGTCGTAGACGATCTCGGTCTTGTCCACGAGCTCGCGCCAATCGGCCGAAGGGTGGATGTTCACCTCGATCACGCCGGGATCGGGCGTGACACTGAAATGGAGCAGCCGGGAATCGCCACCCGGTGGCGGATAGCCTTCGAGGAACACGGGCTGGCCGAGTTCCTCGGCCGTGTCCTCGATCGCCGCGACCAGCTCGAGATAGTCCTCGGTACGCTCGGTCGGCGGCATGAAGACGTAGAGGTGTCCGTCGCGCGGCTCGAAGACCATGGCCGTGCGCACGATCCAGGAGGGCGACGAACCGACGCCGGGCTTGCCATTGAGGTCCGGCGCCAGCGCGCGCCGCCAGGCCTCGCGGCGGGCGGCTTCGTCGCCATGGCCATTGGAGTCGACCGGCAGGCCGGGATCCTGGCGGCGGAACACCGGGGCACGGCGGAAGGCGTCGAGCGGCGGCAATGCGGGATGGCTGATCATCGGATCGGGCTCGACCATGAAGCCCGCATCCATCGGCGTCGCCCAGGGCAGCGAATCGAGCGGCAGGCGATAGCCGATCGGCGAGTCGCCAGGGATCAGGTAGCACTTCTCCGAGCGCAGGAACCACGGGCCGCTGCGCCACCGGCCGCGCCCGTTGTATTCTCGCACGACCGGCAGGACGGTGCCGACGGGAGTCTCGAGTCCTTTTTCGAAGACCCGCGCGATGCGTTCGCGCTCCAGCGGGTCCTTCGCCTTGTTCGCATCGACCTCGACGTTGCTGGGCAACCGCCGCTCGCGCCAGAGGTAGTACCAGGTGTCCTCGAAGGCATCGAAGAGATAGCTCGGATCGAGCTGCAGGCGCTCGGCGAAGGCGGCCGCGAAACGGTGCGCCAGATCGGGCGTGGGGTTCGTCGGGCGCGCCTCGAGGGCGGTGAGCTCGGGATTGCGCCAGATCCTCTCGCCGTCCTTGCGCCAATGGCAGCCGAGCGCCCAGCGCGGAAGCTGCTCGCCGGGATACCACTTGCCCTGGCCGAAATGCAGCAGCGGACCGGCGGCGAAGCGGTCGGCGAGCCGGCGGAACAGGAGGCCGGCAAGGCGACGCTTCTCGGGGCCGAGGGCGAGCGTGTTCCACTCGGCGCCGTCCATGTCGTCGACCGACACGAAGGTCGGCTCGCCGCCCATGGTGAGCTTCAGCCCGCTCTTTCCGATGTCGCGCTCGATCGCCTCGCCGACGCCGAGCAGCGCGCTCCATTGTTCCTCGGTGTAGGGCTTGGTCGTGCGCGGGGTCTCGCGCACGCGGCTCACCGACATGTCGTAGCTGAACTGCACCTCGCTCTTCTCGACGCCGCCCTCGATGGGCGCGGCGCTCGACGGCTCGGGCGTGCAGGCGAGCGGGATGTGGCCTTCGCCGGCGAGCAGACCCGAGGTCGGGTCGAGTCCGATCCAGCCCGCGCCCGGCAGATAGACTTCGCACCAGGCATGGAGGTCGGTGAAGTCGTGCGTCGGGCCTTCGGGCCCCTCGAGCGGCTTCTCGTCGGGCGTGAGCTGGATCAGGTAGCCCGAGGCGAAGCGCGCGGCGAAGCCGAGATGGCGCAGGATCTGGACCAGCAGCCAGCCCGTGTCGCGGCACGAGCCCTTGGCGAGCCGGAGCGTCTGCTCGCAGCTCTGCACGCCGGGCTCGAGACGAATGACGTAGCCGATGTCCTTCTGCAGGCGGGCATTGAGGCCGACGATGAAATCGACGGTGCGCTGCTTGCCGCGATCGACCTTCGCCAGCCACGCCTGCAGCAGGGGGCCCACCGGCTCGACCTTGCGGAAGGGCGCGATCTCCTCGGCAAGCGAGGGATCATAGGCGAAGGGCCAGTGCTCGGCCTCGGGCTCGAGGAAGAAGTCGAAGGGGTTGATCACCGCCATGTCGGCGACCAGGTCGACCGTCACCTCGAACTTCGTCGTCCGCTCGGGGAAGTTCAGGCGCGCGATGTAGTTGCCTTGCGGATCCTGCTGCCAGTTGAGGAACTGCTCCTTGGGCTCGACCTTGAGCGAATAGGACAGGACCGGCGTGCGGCTGTGCGGGGCGGGGCGCAGCCGCACGACCTGGGGCCCGAGCATGACGGGGCGGTCGTAGACGTAGGTCGTCCGATGATGCAGCGCGACGTGGATGCTCATCTCGGCCAGCCCATAACTCGTTAGTTTCGCCCCTCAATACATACACTTAGCAAGTGACATGCCAGCGTCAAACGTCTTGAGTCGGGCCATGACCGATCTCTTCGACCTTTCGGGCAGGGTGGCGCTGGTGACCGGCGGCAGCCGAGGGCTGGGCTACCAGATGGTGAAGGCCTTTGCCCAACACGGCGCCGATGTCTTCGTCACCTCGCGCAAGATCGAGACCTGCGAGAAGGTCGCGGCGGAAGTGAAGGCAATGGGCCGCCGGGCCGCGGCCTATGCCTGCAACGTCGCCAACTGGCAGGAGCTCGACGGCCTGGTCGATGCGGCCTACCACGCCTTCGGCCGGGTCGACATCCTGGTGAACAATGCCGGCTCCTCGCCGCTCGCGCCCTCGTCGCTGGAGACATCCGAGCAGCTCTTCGACCGCATCGTGTCGCTGAACTTCAAGGGCCCGTTCCGGCTGATGTCGCTGGTCGGCAGCCGCATGGCGGCGGCCGAGGGCGGCTCGATCATCAACATCTCGAGCGCCGGCGCGCTCCGGCCCCGGCCGCAGATCGCGCCCTATGCCGGCGCCAAGGCCGCGCTCAACGCCCTCACCGAGGCCTTTGCTTTTGAATACGGTCCCAAGGTGCGGGTGAACACCATTTCGCCCGGCCGCTTCCTCACCGATGTGAGCAAGGCCTGGCCGGAGGAGCACAAGAAGAACGCCACGGCAGCGCTCAGGCGCAGCGGCCGGCCGGAAGAGATCGTGACGGCTGCGCTCTATCTCGCCTCGCAGGCGTCGAGTTTCACCACGGGCTCGCTGGTCCGTGTCGATGGAGGAATCGCCTGATGAAAACCAAAGCCGGAGTCCTGACCGCGTGCG
Source organism: Reyranella sp. (assembly GCA_035501235.1). GTDB lineage: Bacteria > Pseudomonadota > Alphaproteobacteria > Reyranellales > Reyranellaceae > Reyranella. The sequence continues at coordinate 12,451 of DATJWN010000182.1, read as the reverse complement.
GCCTGCCGCGCCCGTTCGCCAAATCCAAGCCGATCCATGTGATGGAGCTCGATCTCGATCCGCCGGGCGAGGGCGAGGTGCTGGTGAAGGTGGGCGGCGCAGGCCTCTGCCATTCCGACCTGTCACTGATCAACGGCGATCGGCCGCGGCCCACGCCGATCGTGCTGGGCCACGAGGGCGCGGGCGAGATCGTCGAGCTGGGCGCGGGCGTGCACGACGTGAAGGTGGGCGATCATGTCTGCTTCACCTTCAACGTGAGCTGCGGCCGTTGCCGGCGCTGCCTCGAGGGCCGGCCCTATATCTGCGAGCGCTCGGTGACGCCGCGCGCGGCGGGCCAGCTGCTGAGCGGCCATCATCGCCTGCATCACGACGGCAAGGCGGTGAACCATCAATCGGGCGTGTCGTGCTACGCCGAATATGCCGTGGTCGATCGCGGCTCGGTGGTGGTGATCGACAAGACCCTGCCGCTCGACATGGCGGCGCTCTTCGGCTGCGCCGTGGTGACGGGCGTCGGCGCCGTGGTGAACACCGCGCAGATTCGCGTCGGCAGCACGGTCGCGGTCGTGGGACTGGGCGGCGTCGGCTTGTCCGGCCTGCTGGGCGCCGTGCTCGCGGGGGCAAGCCGCATCGTCGCCATCGATCTCTCCGACGACAAGCTCGGCCTCGCCCGCCAGCTCGGCGCCACCGATACGGTGAATGCCAGGGATGCCGACCACGTGAAGCAGGTGCGCGATCTCACCAACGGCGGCGTGGACTATGCCTTCGATCTCGCAGGCACCATCAAGTCGATGGAGACGGCCTATCTGGTGACGCGTTGGGGCGGCACGACCGTGTCGGCCGGCCTCTCACCCATTGGCGCGAACTTCGCCTTCCAGCAGAGCGGTCTCGTCAGCGAGGAGAAGACGATCAAGGGCTCCTACATGGGAAGCTGCGTGCCCGTGCGCGACATCCCGCGCTTCATCGCGCTCTACCAGCAAGGCAAGCTGCCGGTCGACCGCATGGTCTCCAAACGCATCGGCTTCGACGAGCTGAACGAGGGCTTCGACCGTCTGCAGGATGTCGCCACCGTGCGCCAGCTGCTGGTGCCGCACGGCTGAGCGAAGGGCGTTCTAGTTGAGGATCGCGAAGGAGCGAATGAAGTGGTCGATGTCGGCCGGCTTTTCCATGCCGGGCCGCACGGTGTGGATCGCCTGGTAGACGCGCAGTCCCTTCACCACGATCAGCGAGTGCACGACGAAGGAATTGTCGTTCTTCACGAAGGCCAGCCGCTTGGCCGGCAGCCCGCTGACCGTGAGGTCCATCTCGCTGCGAAGCGTGGCCTCGCGAAGCTCGCCGTTTCGCGTGTTCCGCAGCGTCGTCGACGTCGGCTGTGAGGACATCGCGCTGGGGAAGTCCGCATACTGCAGGGTGAAGGCCCAGGATTCGCCGCCGACCGCGGCCACGTGATTGATGACCGGGCCGATGCCGGTCTGCACGGTCGCATCCTGTTCGGTGGGAACGCCGGGAAGCTCGATGCGGAAGCCCCTGCCGGCGGGCCGGTATTCGAGCCATTGCGACGAGGCCGCGGCCGGCGGAGGACTGGTGTCGTCGGCGTTGTTCTTTCCGCCGGACTGGGCCAGCGAGGCCGTGGTCGTTGCGAGGAGGAGGCAGCAGGCTGCCTGCGCGAGGAACCGGAGGGTCGATGTCATCGTGGCACGCAGCCTAGTCGAGGGAAGGTGCGGGCACCATGCAAACAAAAACGGCAGGCCCGACGGCCTGCCGTTTTTCGTCCAGTCGACGCCCGATCAGGGGATATGGACGTTGAAGTTGATGCCGGGCTCGGCGCCGTAGACCACGGGCGGCGCCACATAGCCGTAGTTGTACGGCGTGCCATAGACCACCGGCGGAGCGGCGTAGTGGTAGCCATAGTAGTGGTGATCCCAGTGCCGATTGTCGTAGTGCCAGTGGCCGTCCCCGTACCAGCGCGCGCTGGCGGAGGCGGACAGTCCGGCAACGGCGGTCAGGGCGAGAGCCGCCGCGATCGCGATGCGTTTCACCATGAAAGCCTCCCTCAGCCCTGCTTGGGCGGATTGGACGGGCCGAAGCTCTGGAACACCTGGTCGGCATTCTTCTTCTGCGCATCGTTCATCGAGCTGTAGAGCGACTCGAAGGAGGAGCGCAGGTTCTTCATGCCGTCGAGATGGGCCTTCGTGAATTCCTCGTAGGTCTTGAGGTCCTCGACCGCGGTCATGGTCGCCATCTTGGGCTTCTTCTCCTGGACCAGCTTGTCCATGGCCGCGGCGTTGTCGCGCATGGCCTGGGCGACGGCGTCCCACTTCTTCTCCTGGTCGGGCGTGATCTTGAGCGCGGTCTTCAGGGTGGCGATGCGCTGCTCGACCGTCTCGGGCTTGCTCGAGGTCGCGGCTGCCGCGGCCGGCGGCTTGCTGGTCTGGGCGAAGGACGGCGCGGCGGAGCCGGCCAGCACGGCCGCGCCGATCAATGCGCCGGCGATCAGCGAACGGGGAACGAAGGACGAAGCTGCCATTGGTTTTCCTTTCGGGAGAGGGAGGGCCGATCCTTGAAGGTCGGCCACGAAAGGAAACGTGACGGCGAGGTCCGAGGTTGCCCGCTATTGCGGCAGCATCCCGCGTTTCGCCAGCGCATCGGCGATCGCCGTCGCAATCAGCTCGTTGCCCTTGGCGCTCGGATGCTGGTCGACGTAGATCGCCTTCACGCCATTGGCGTTCACGGCATTTTCGAGGAGATCGAAGGTGTCGAACGTGGCAAAGCCGGCCGATTTGGCGCAGTCGAGCACGTGCTGCGACAGCCGGTGCTCCTCCTCCCGATAGGAAACGTTGGTGCTCCAGACGCCGGGCTCGTATTGCGCCACGACCATGGTCGGAAGGTTGAGCCTGGCGAGGCGTTGCATCAGCGGGCAGGCGAGCTTGGCGCCCGTCCCGGCGGGCATCGCCCGGACATTGCCGATCGACCAGGCGCCGTCCTTTTCCAGCCGACTCGCGATCGTGTCGATCACCATCGACCAGCCGAAGGCCCGCTGCCAGACCGACCAGTGCGTGCGGTCGGCGGGATTGTCGGGCACGGGCACGTTGCGCAGCACGGCGGAGCCGTCGCTGGCGAGCGCGAAGTAGGGCTTCTCCGCGCCCCAGAGATGCCGCATCTCCGCACGCGTCAGGTCGTCGGCGACGAAGCTGAGCACGATCGCCGCGGGATGGATGGCAGGCGCGACCGCTTCGGTGCGCAGCACGGACTGGTCGAGCCCATAGCCGTTCACGCCGGCGTTGATCGTGCGCCGCTTGACCAGGCGCTGCAGCGCCGCGGGCCAGGTCTCGCCGTCGGCCACTTCGTCGCCATAGGTATAGGAGTCGCCGGTCGCGAGCAGCGGCGGCGTCTCGGCGATGCCCGCCGGCGGATCGGTGACCCTCATGCCCCCGGCGTCGTGATTGAACTCGGCCGAGCGATAGTTGGGCCGCGGCACATAGCCCAGCGCCGGATCGCGAACGAAGCGCGATTCGACCTGCTGGTCGAACTGCGCCTGGCGCTGCACGATCCGGTTCGGCCAATGCACGAGCGCATGCAGGCCGCCGCGCCACAGGCGGGCGCCGAGTTCCAATGCCATGAAGGCGACCAGCAGGGCCGCGACGAGCAGGGCTGCCCGCGCGCTCCATTCGGCGGCGGGCGACAGCGGTCGACGGTTAGCGGACCTCAAAGCCCAGGGCCGCCAGCGCCGCGCGCATGCGCTCGCGGCCGTTCATCGACTTGAGCGGCCCCAGGCGGTTCAGGACGCGCTGCGTCCAGGTCCCGGCCTGCAGCTCGTGGCGCTGGGAGAAGCGCATCATCTCCTCGTCGTGCGCCAGCCGTTCGGTGTGGGCGTTCGAGCTGTCGTACCGCTCATGATGGAGGATCGCGGCCTGGGACAGGCGCGGCTTCACTTCGCCGGCGGACTTCTCCGCCGCGTAGCCCACGCACAGGCCGAACACGACGAAGGACTGCTTGGGCAGGTTGAAGAGCCTGGCGACGCGCTCCGGGTCGTTGCGCATGGCACCGATATAGACGGTGCTGAGGCCGAGCGATTCGGCCGCGACGACGGCGTTCTGCGCCGCCAGCGCCACGTCGATGCAGGCGACCAGGAAGGTCTCGAGCCACGGCATGGTCTCGAACTCGACCTGCTCGGTCGCCGAGATCGAGACATGCCGGTTCATGTCGGCGATCCAGCAAAGATAAAGCGGGCATTGTTCGATGTGTTTCTGGTTGCCCGCTATTTCGGCCAGCACCTTCTTTTTCGCAGGGTCGGTGGTCGCGATCACCGACGTCCATTGCATGTTCGAGCTGGTGGCGGCCGATTGCGCCGCAGCGATCATCGTCTCGAGCGTCCCCTCGGGCACGGCGTCCGGCTTGTAGCTGCGCACCGAACGATGATCGAGCATGGTGGCAATGACGTCGTTCCAGGGGCCGGCCGCCGGCAGGGAAGCGGCGCCATAGCGGCGCAGCAGGGCCTCTTTCTGGGTATCAAGATCCGGCGCGAGCGAGTCCATGGAGAGAGCCTTCCGGTTTGCGGCGGGTGATCGCGGTCACCAGCGCCAGGAGAATGAACACGATGACGACGACGTAGATCATCTGCGGCTGGCCATGGTCCATCATCCAGCCATAGGCCAGCGGCGCCACCATGCCGCCGAGATTGAGGCCGGTCGTCACGAAGCCGAAGACCTTGCCGAAGGAGCCGGGCGGCGTGACGGCGCGCACCATCATGTCGCGCGACGGCTGGATCATGCCGTTCAGCACGCCGCCCGCCGACATCACCAGCACCAGCACGAAGCCGGGCAGGGCCACCCATCCCATCAGGATCGCCATCACGGCGGTGCAGGCAAAGCCGATGGCCGCCACTCTCTCGTGATGCGCCGTGCGGTCGGCGATCACGCCACCCAGCAGCACGCCCACGGCGCTCATCAGCAGGAAGCCCGACAGGGCGATGTTGGAAATCTCGGCCGACGTGCCGTGGATCACCTTCTGCGACACCACTGTGTAGGTCTGGATGCCGCCATTGGCCATGCCGAGGCAGAGGAAGAAGAACAGGTTGCGCAGGATCGGCATGCTGAGCAGCAGGTCCCAGCCGACCTTGGTATCCTTGGATGCGGCTTTCGGAGCGGCCGCCATTGCGCGCGGCCTCTTGGGAAGGATGTGCCCGGCGACCATCAGCAACACGGCCGCGGCGAGTGCCAGGGCGGCGGCGGCGAGGTAGGCGCCGCGCCAGCCCCAGATCGCCGCGCACCCGATCATGAAGGCCGGCGCCACGCCGAAGCCGACATAGCCCGCGAAGGTATGGACCGAGAAGGCCTTGCCGATGCGCCTGCCCTCGATGGCGCTCGACAGGATCGAATAGTCGGCCGGGTGATAGACGGTGTTGGCGACGCCCAGCAGCGCATAGGCGGCGATGAAGGTCCAGTAGCCCGGCAGCAGGGAGATCGCGGCGGTAGCGGCCACGCCGACCAGCAGGCCGGCCGTCAGCATGATGCGCGGTCCGATCCGGTCGACCAGGAAGCCGGCCGGCGTCTGCAGCAGCGCCGAGACGATGTTGTAGGCGGTGATCGCGAAGGCGATCTCGGTATAGCCCACGCCGAACGCTTCCTTCACCAGCACGAAGATCGGCGGCAACAGCATGCCATGGACGTGGCTCACGAAATGCACGACGGAGATCAGGCCGATCACCTGGGCGTCGCGCAGGATGCCGCGCCGGGAGCCGGTATCGGCCGGCAGGCCGATCGGATCACTCGTCGACGACATGGACCTGCAGCGTCCCGATGCCGGAAATCTCCACCTCGACCTTGTCGCCGGCCTTCATCCAGAGCGGCGGCTTGCGGCCGAGCCCCACGCCGTCGGGCGTGCCGGTGGCGATCACGTCGCCCGGCTCGAGCCAGGTCACGGTCGAGAGATATTCGATGATGGAGGCGACGTCGAAGATCATGTGATCGGTCGAATCGTGCTGCACGACCTGTCCATTGAGCCGCGTCGTGAGCTCGAGCGCCTGCGGATCGGGAATGACGTCGGTCGTCACCATCCAGGGTCCGAGCGGGCCCGTTGCCGGGAAGTTCTTGCCGGCAGTGACCGAGTGCCTCTGGAAGTCGCGCACGCTGCCGTCGAGAAAGCAGCTATAGCCCGCGATGACCGACAGCGCCCGCGCCCGCGGCACATGCCGGCAGCGCTCGCCGATCACGACCGCGAGCTCGCCTTCGAAGTCGAAGTTGGTCGACGCTTGCGGCCGCACGATGTTTCCGCCGTGGCGCACCAGCGTGTTGTGCAGGCGCGAGAACACGCTCGGCACCTTGGGCAGCTCGCGACCCACTTCGCCCACATGGCTCGCATAGTTGAGGCCGATGCAGAGGATCTTGTCGGGATCGGGGATCGTCGGCAGCAGCTCGATATCGGCAAGCTTGAGCTCGGGACGGCTCTTCTTCGCGACAGCCGCCAGCTCATCGAGCGCCTTGGCCGCGATCGCCGAGCGCAGGGTCGCACAGCCGCCGACCTTGTTCGTGAGATCGATGACGCCGCCCTCGACCACGGCGCCGAACTTGTCGGCATCCGCGTGGCGAAAACTGATCAGCCGCATGGAGGGACCCTAGAGCGGCTTCTGACCAAATGGAACCGCTTAAGCGGCTCCATTTGGTCGGAAACGCGTTGATCGAAGCGCTTCGACCGCCGGCACATTCCGTTCAGCTGATTACAGCCGAACGGAATATGCTCAGGGCGATCCGATCAGCTTTGCGAGCCCCTTGGACAAGCCGATGCTCTCGACCGGTGCGGCCTTCTTGCCGAGGCCGGCGGGCTTCTGGCCGGCGAGGCTCTCGGCCATCGAGATCGCGCAGGCGACACCATCGAGAAGCGGCACCTCGACCGCAGATTTCAGCTTGGCGGCGAGGCCCGCCAGTCCCGCGCCGCCCAGGATCACGACATCGGCGCGGTCCTCTTTCACGCACGCCTGGCAGCCTTTGGCGAGCAGCGCCAGCGCGGCCTTCGGGTTGCGCGCGATGTCGGCGCCGGTCGGCGCGACGGTGCGCACCGAGGCGAGGCGCGAGGCGAGGCCTTGCGAGGCCACGAACTCCTCGAGCATCGGTTTCCAGCGTTCGCCACCGGTGACGATGGAGAAGCGGCGGCCGAGCGAGCAGGCCTGCAGGATGGAGGCGTCGGCCATGCCGACGACCGGTACCTTGCTCACTTCCTTGAGAGCGGCAAGGCCGGGATCGCCGAAGCAGGCGAGCACCACGGCGTCCTTGCGGCCCGTGTCGTTGGCGAAGGCATCGACGGCGGCATGGCCCGCGATGGCATAGCCGATGCGCGAGGCGATGTAGCGCGGCCCGAAGGCGCCCGAGACGGCGCGGATCGTCGTGCCCCTGGAGGCAAAGCGCTTCGCATGTTTCGCCACCAGATCGGTGATCGACTGCGTCGTGTTGGGATTGATGAGCAGCAACGTGGTCATGGGAGCTGCATGACCTCCTTCAGCCGCGCCACCGGATGGTTCTCGCCGATCGAGAGCGCACAGATGCGCGAGACATGGGCGATCGGCAGGCCGCTTTCCTCAGCCCAGGCATTGAGCTGCGCCTGCGCGGCGCGAAGATCCTTCTTCGAGGTGCCGGTGCCGATCGGCACGCCGCTGTCGCGCAGGCACGCCAGCACGTCGCCTTGCAGCACGAAGGCATCCCAGCCGATGAAGCGCAGGAAATACTGGCCGCTGAAGCCGCCCAGCCGCGAGCCGCGCTTGCCCAGGAACTCCATCAATCCGACCTGATCGTCGGCCGGCCATTTCGCCAGGAACTTGCCGAAGCTGCCATGCTCGGCTGCGACGTCGGTCACGAACTTCGCATTCTCGCGCACGGACTTGATCTTGCCGGGATGGCGCACGATGCGCGTGTCCGACACGAGCTTCTCCCAGTACTCCGCCGGCTGGAACAGCAGCGCCTTGGGATTGAAGCCGAGGAAGGCTTCCTCGAAGCCCGGCCATTTCTTGTCGATCACGTCCCAGACGAAGCCCGCGGAGAAGATGCGCTCGGCCATCTCCGCCAGCACACGATCGTCCGGCACCTTGGCCAATGCCTTGTTGTTCGGCTTCTTGGGCATCAGGCTCGCGAGCACCTTTTCGCCACCTTTGCGCCTGGAAGCACGGGCGCGAACCGACTTGAAGGGGACTCGTGCTTTCGTGGGCGCCATTACTCGAGCCATCCGTCGAAGAAGTCGAAGACCGAGGCCTTGAACAGGCCGTGCGCGATCATCGAGAAGTGGTCGCAGCCGGGAATGGTCACGGACTTGGCGCCGGCGATCGCCTTGGCGAGCCCGTCGGGCGGTCCAGCGAGCTGATCGCGCTGGCCCGCGATCACCAGGGTCGGGCGGCGGACGGCGAACAGCATGTCTTCGGTGATCGGCTCGCGCGGGCCGCGCGAGCAGGCGGCGAGGGCGAGACGGTCTTCCTTCTGCTCGTCGGCGAAGTGGCGAAAGCTCTTCATCATCGGATCGGAGATCTCGTCGGGCGAGGCTGCTTCCATCGCCTTGGCCATGCCCTCGGGATCGCGCGGCGGTTCGAAGATGCGGCCACCCACACCCGCCACGACGATATGATCGATGCGGCTGCCGTCGGTCATCGCTGCCGTCAGCGCGATATGTGCACCCATCGAGAAGCCGAGCAGATGTGCGCGCTCGATGCCCACATGGTCCATCAGGGCAAAAACGTCGTTCGCCATCCTTGTGCGAGCGTACAGCGCTGCGTCATGTGGCTTCGCACTTTCGCCATGGCCGCGGCAATCGAGTGCCAATCCGTGCAGGCCTTTGCCGGCGATGGCGTCGTACCAGCCCATGCGCTTCCAGTTCTCGTATTTGTTCGACGAGAAGCCATGCACCAGCACGATCGCCTTCCCCGCATCGGCCGGGCCGAATTCATCGTAGGCAAGCTGAAGGCCGTCAGTCGTGAATTGAGCCATGCCGCATGCTAGAAGAATCATCAAAGTGGAGGAAATGAAATGGCGGCCCATGAGAAGGCCAAGATCGGAAAGACGGTGGGCCAGTCCCAGCCGTATTGGCCGGAATCGCCCCAGCGGCCGAAGGGTGCTCCCAATATCCTGGTCGTGCTGTTCGACGATGTCGGCTTCTCCGATTTCGGCTGCTACGGTTCGCCGATCGCCACGCCCACGATCGACGCCATAGCGAAGCGTGGCCTGCGCTACACGGGCTTCCATACGACGGCCATGTGCTCGACCACGCGCGCGGCGTTGCTGACGGGCCGCAACCATCATTCGGTCGGTGTCGGCTGTCTCGCCAATTTCGATTCAGGGTTTCCCGGCTATCGCGGCAAGATCGCCAAGGAGGCGGGCACGCTCGCCGAGATGCTGCGGCCGCACGGCTATCGCAACTACATGCTGGGCAAGTGGCACGTGACGCCGCTCACCGAGTCGGGCGCGACCGGGCCGTTCGACGGCTGGCCGCTCGGCCGCGGTTTCGACCGCTTCTATGGCTTCCTCGACGCCGAGACCGACCAGTACGCGCCCGAGCTGGTGCGTGACAACACGCCCTGCGATCCGCCCGGCACCTTCGCGACCGGCTATCACCTGACGGCCGATCTGGTCGACCAGGGAATCCGCTACCTCGCCGATCATGTCGCCGACGATGAAAAGACACCGTGGCTGATGTGGCTCGCGCCGGGCGCCTGTCACGCCCCGCACCAGGCGCCGTTCGACCTGATCCGCAAATACGATGCGCTTTTTGCCGACGGTTGGGACGCCGAGCGCGACCGCCGGCTCGCACGCCAGAAGGAAACGGGCATCGTGCCGGCCGATACGCGGCTGCCGCCGCGCAACGACGAGGTACGGGCTTGGTCCGAGATTCCCGACGGCGAGCGTCGCCTCTTTACGCGCCTGCAGGCGGCCTATGCCGCGATGCTGGAGCATGCCGACCGGCACATCGCGCGGCTGGTCGAATTCCTCGAAGAGACCGGCCAGCTCGACGACACGATGATCGTCGTCATGTCCGACAACGGCGCCAGCCAGGAGGGCGGGCCGTTCGGCATGATCAATGCCATGGGCCCCTACAATCTCCGCCGCGAGCCGATGGAGGAGAAGATCGCGCGCATCGACGACATCGGCGGACCCGACACACATTCCAATTTCCCGCTGGGCTGGGCGATGGCCGCCAACACGCCGTTGCGCCGCTACAAGCAGAACACGCATGGCGGCGGCATCCGCGATCCGCTGGTGATCTCCTGGCCCAAGGGGCTGCCCGCGCGCGGCGAGCTCAGGCACCAGTTCTGCCATGCCAGCGACTTCGCGCCGACGGTGCTCGACATTGTGGGCGTGATGCCGCCGCAGTCGATCAACGGCGTGGCGCAGATGCCGATGGAGGGTACGAGCTTCGCGCCGAGCCTCAAGGACGCGAGCACACCGTCGAAAGCGGCGCCGCAATATTTCGAGATGTTCGGCCATCGCGGCCTGGTGCAGGGCGGCTGGAAGGCCGTCGCCTTCCATCCGATGGGCAGCGACTTCGAGAAGGACAAGTGGGAGCTGTTCCATCTCGATCGCGATTTCAGCGAGACCGACGATCTCGCCGAGAAGGAGCCCGGGCGGCTCGAGGCGATGATCGCCGAATGGTGGAAGCAGGCCGAGGCGCACAAGGTGCTGCCGCTCGACGACCGCTTCGCGCCGCGCTTTGCCGACAATGCCAAGCGCTTCCACGGGCCGCGCAATCGGTTCGTGTTCCATGCCGGCATGGGCCATGTGCCGACCGACGTGGCGCCCGATGTGAGGAGCCGCACCTACACGATCGAGGCCGATGTGCGCATCGAGGGTGCCACCACCGAGGGCGTGCTGATCGCGCACGGCGACATGACCTGCGGCTACTCGCTCTACATCAAGGACAATCGGCTCACTTACGACATGAACATCGGTGGCGAGCACACCATCGCCGTGTCCGGCCGGCCCGTGCCGGCGGGCAATCATCTGCTCGGCCTGCGCATGCGGCGCGACAAGGGCAAGAACGTCGCCACCTTGCTGATCGACGGTGAACCGGCCGGCGGTTTCACGACGCAGCTCGGCTTCATCAGCTTCATCTCCTGGTCGGGCCTCGACATCGGCCGCGACCGCTCGAGCCCGGTGTCGCACTACGAGGCGCCCTTTGCCTTCACCGGCAAGCTGCGCAAGGTGACGTTCACCCTCGACGACGATCAGGCGCTGGACGCCAAGGCCGCCGCCGCCGCGACGCTGGCGCGCGAATGACCGCTGTCGTGCAACAGCGGGCGGCAGGCATCGACAGCCCCTACGCCTGGCGGCTGGCCTTCGTGTCCATGTTCTGCATCTGCCTGGGCGGCGGCGGCATCTATCTGCCGGTCGTGGCGCTGAAGGAGATCGCGGCCGAGTTCGGCGACCAGCGCAGCGTGCCCTCGCTCGCTTACATGCTGGGCTTCTTCTGCATGGGCGTAGGCGGCGTGTTCATGGGCTGGCTGGCCGATCGCACCAGCCCACGGGTGCCGCTGTTCATCGCCGGCGTATCGATCTTCGTCGGCGGCTGGCTCGCGACCAGTGGCGGCGAGCTGGCGCTGTTCGCGGGCTACGCCGTTCCGCTCGGCCTGCTGGGCAATGCCGCCACTTTCACGCCGGCGATGAACAACATCCAGGGATGGTTCGACAAGCGCCGCAGCGCAGCCGTCTCGGTGATCTCGGTGGGACCCGCGGTGTCGGGCTTCGTCTGGCCGCAGATCTACCGCTGGCTGCTTCCGGACCTCGGCTGGCGGCGCATGCTCGTTGTGTACGGCATGACGGCGGGCGTCCTGCTCTTCCTCTGCGCCCTCTATGTGCGGCCTGCACCCATCGTGCGTACGGCAGGCCGTCGCGCACCGGAGGATCTCTCGACCCTGCCGCTGCCGTCGCGCACGATCATGGCGCTGCTCTCGGCCGCAGGCTTCTGCTGCTGCGCCGCCATGGCCGTGCCCTTCGTGCACATGGTGGCCTTCTGCGGCGATCTCGGCATCAGCCCGGCGCGCGGCTCGGAGGCGCTGTCGCTGATCCTGCTGACGGCGGTCGCGGCGACCTTCGCCACCGGCCGGCTGTCGGACTATGTCAGCCCGCTCAAGGTGAGCCTGCTGCTGTCGGCGATCCAGCTCGTGGCGCTGACGGGCTACCTGTTCGTACGCACCATCGGCGGCATCTACACGCTGTCGGTGATCCACGGCGTTCCCTACATCGCCATCGTCCAGGGCTACGCCATCATCCTGCGCAATCTCTACGGTGCGCGCATCGCGGGCTGGCGGCTGGGCGTGGTGATGCTGTTCGCCATGGCCGGCATGGCCGCGGGTGGCTGGATGGGCGGCGCGATCTTCGACGCCACGCTCTCCTATCGCGCGGCCTTCCAGGCAGCGCTGGTGTTCAACCTTTTGAACTTCATGCTGCTGGGCATGCTCTACTTCGGCCAGCGTCGGCGCGGCGCG
>DATJWN010000181.1:0-21556 GCA_035501235.1 Reyranella sp. | reverse complement strand
CCCACTTCCGCATCCTACTTCGGCAGCATCAGGCCCGGCAGCGGGCGGCCGGTGATGGCCCTGAGGTCGATGGCGTTGGCCATGGCGGCGTAGCCGGCGCGGTTGGGGTGCAGCTTGTCGCCGGGGCCGCCGGTCGAGGAGTTGGGCTGGAACTCCGCCTTGATCTCGCCGGTCGCGGGATCGTAGGTCGCGGCGTCGAAGTCGATCACGCCGTCGAACAGCTTCGACTCCTTGATCATCCTGTTGAGCTCCTTGCGGCGCTGGTCGACCTCGGGCCTTCCGTGCGTCGGCGTGCTGTGCAGCGCCGAGGTCAGCGTGCCCGCGAAGACCTTCACGCCGGGGATCTTGTCGCGCAACTTGGTCACGCCCTGCTTGAAGCCGTCCATCACCGCGGCGGCGCTCGCCTCGGTGTAGCCGAAGTCGTTGATGCCCTCGAGCCAGATCACGGTCGTGACGTTGGGCAGGCTGATCACGTCGCGGTCGAGGCGGGAGAGCGCGCTCGGGCCGCCGGGCGTGGGCTTGGCGGCATAGTCGGCCGGCCCCAGCACCTGGTTGCCGCCGATCCCCTGGTTGACCACGGAGAAATCGTCGCCGTAGGCGGTGTGCAGGCGCCGCGACAGCACGTCGGTCCAGCGGTCGTCGCCGTTGATCGTCGTCGCCGTGCCGTCGGTGATCGAATCGCCGAAGGCCACGATGGTGTGCGAGGTGCGCGGCGGCAGCATGTCGACCTCGTCGAGGAAGAACCACGAGGTCGTCGAATAGGGGAACGCGGTCTCCGTCTCGCCGCGGCTCTTGGCGCCGCTGCCGGGCGGGCTGATGTACGAGGTGGTGAGCGCCTTGGCGTGCCAGGTCATCGGCCCCGATTCGCCCGCGACATGGAAGCTCACCGCGAGCTTGCGGCCCGTGAGCAGCGCCTCGGCCGGGATCTTCACGAAGGCGAGCGAGATCGGATCGCTGACGCGGCTCTTGCCGGGCTCGATGGTGACGCTGCGGCCGTCGCGGAAGGTGACGGCGGCCTGCGTGTCGGGCAGCACCGTGGCGCCGTGATCCTGCAGGCCGACATAGATCGTGTCGAAGGTGACCGGCTTCTTGCCGAACACGTTGGACAGCCGGATGCGCGCGAAGGGCCCCCACACGTCGGGCTTCACGATCAGGCGGAAGGTCTGGTCGCGCGCGCCCTGCTCGGCCGAGGGAATGGCGAACTTGAGCTCCGGCTCGGCCGTCGGATTGCCCACCGGATAGGGGCCGTGGCTGGCGCCGGTCCAGCCCGCGACCCATTGCTGGGCCGAGGCCGGCAGCGCCGTCGCCAGCAGGAAAAGGAAGGCAACGCCCAGAACGCGCCGTGTCATTCGTTTCCTCGGTGGTCTTGCGGTTTCGTTGGGCCCAGTGTGGCCGCTAGGCTCAGCCGGGCAAAGAGGGAGGGCGCATAGTGGCCTTTAAAATATCCGTCGCGAGTGCGCACGATGTCGCGAGGATGACCGGCTGGGCCGCCGAGGAGGGCTGGAACCCCGGCAACACCGATCGGCTGGCCTTCCAGGCGACCGATCCCGGCGGCTTCCTGGTCGGCCGCCTCGACGGCGTGCCGGTCGTCTCGATCTCGGTGGTGCGCTACGGCGCGGGCTTCGGCTTCCTGGGCTACTACATCGCCCGGCCCGAGGTGCGCGGCAAAGGCCTTGGGCTCCAGGTCTGGAACGCGGGCATGGCGCGGCTTCAGGGCCGCAACGTGGGGCTCGACGGCGTGGTGGCGCAGCAGGGCAACTACGCCAAGTCCGGCTTCCGCCTCGCCTGGAACAATGTCCGCCACGAGGGCACGCCCACCGAAGCGCCGCCGCCCGCCGGCGTCACCCTGGTCGATGCGTGCGAGCTCGCCTTCGATCGCCTCGCCGCCTACGACCGCCGCTTCTTCCCCGAGGCGCGCGATGCGTTCCTGTCGCCGTGGATCTCGCTGCCCGAACGCCGCGCGCTGGTGGCGCTGAAGGACGGCGAGATCGCGGGCTTCGCGGTGGCGCGCGCCGCCCGCGCCGCCTCGCGCATCGGCCCGCTCTATGCCGCCTCGCCCGAGATCGCGCACGCGCTGGCGAGCGCGCTCGCCGAAGGCAAGCCGGTCGCGATCGACGCGCCCGACCGCAACGCCGCGGCGATGACGCTGATGCAACGCCTCGGCCTCGCGCCCGCCTTCGAGACCGCGCGCATGTACACCGGCCCCGAACCCGCGACCGACATGGCGGCGCTCTACGGCGTCGCGAGCTTCGAGCTGGGGTGAGGGCGGGGCGCTTGCCGCCGCCCCGCGTCAGTAGGCCGTCGACAGATAATCGACGATCGCGGGCACGTCCTTTGCCTCGATGGGCGCGCCGTAGACCTTGATCATCTTGGTGACCTCGGCGTTCCAGAAGTCCTTGCCGAACTTCGGGCCCTGCGGCTGCGTCTTGATGTAGTCCGACGAATGGCAGGCGCCGCAATTGCCCTGCACGACGTCGAGGCCGGGGCCGGGCTTGAAGGTCGCGGTCTCGGGCGGCAGCTCGTAGGTCACGGGCTTGGCGGCGACGGACGCGGCGAAGACGATGCCGAGCGTCGCGGCGAGCAGGGCGGGGAGCAGGCGGTTCATCTCTGGTCTCCTCACGCCGCCGTCACGCGGACGGTCTCGATGACGTTGCGCATGTAGCCCGCCGGGTTCCACTTGGCCTCGGCCGGCTGCACCGTGCCGTCGTTCGCCGTGGCGCGGACCTTGAGCGCGTGCTCGCCGGCGTCGAGCTTCACCGGCAGCGTCCATTCGCGGAACGAGTACTTGCCGAGATCGTTGCCGAGCTTGGCCGCCGTCCAGGTCTTGCCGCCGTCGGCCGAGACGTCCACGCGGCTGATGCCGCTGCCGCCGTCGAAGGCGATGCCGCGCAGCGCCAGCTCGCCCGTCTTTACCTTGGCGCCGTCGGCGACGGAGGTGATGAACGAGCGCACGTTGAACTTGCCGATCGGCCGCGTCGCCTTGGGCGCGGTGCCGGGCTCGATGCAGGCGCAGTCGTTGTCGGGGATGCGATAGGCGCCCTTCATCCAGAAGCCGTCGAACTCCTTGTCGAGCACGGTGACTTCGTTGAGGTGCTTGACCCAGTAGGTGCCGTAATAGCCCGGCACGATCAGGCGCACCGGGAAGCCGTTCAGGAACGGCAGGTCGGCGCCGTTCATCTGGTAGGCGATCATCACCTCGCCGTTCATGGCGTGGGCGATGTCGAGCGCCTTGGCGAAGTCCGGCGTCTTGTCGCTCACCGGCCCGTCGAGGCCGCCGAACACGACCTGCTTGGCGCTCTTCTGGACGCCGGCGAGATCGAGCACGGCCTTGAGCGGCACGCCGCGCCAGCGCGCATTGCCCATGGCGCCGTTGCCGAGCTGGCCGCCCGCGACGCGCGGCTCGAAGAAGCCGCGGCTGTTGCCCGAGCACTGGTTGACCGCGACGATCTCGATCGAGCGCATGCGCTTGAGGTCCGAGAGCTTGAGCTTCAAGGGCTTCTCGACGACACCCTTGACCTCGGTGGTGAAGGTGTCCGGATCGATCTCGGTCGGGATGTTGGCGAGGTGATAGCGCACGAAGAAGGCGTCGTTGGGCGTGATCGCGCCCTCGTTGAACACCGCGAAGGGCGTCTCGAGCTGCGGCGGGCGCTCGGTCAGGCCGATCATCGTCCGCTTGCCCGGATACTTCACCAGCGGCCGCTCGCCGTTGGCGAAAGGATGCGTGATCGTGTCGGCGAGCGCCATCAGCGGCCGGAGACCGGCGGCGAGCGCGCCGGCGCCGGCCAGCACGGTGCGTCTGTTGATCATTCTTCTGCTTCCTCCCGGCCCCTTCCCTAGAGGCGTTATCCCGTTTTTATCAAACGGTCCGGGGAGGTACCAGAGCGTTGTTCCGAAAGGGTCAAACGCTCCGCCGCGGCGTCAGGGCGAGCCACAGCGAGATCACCGTCGAGCCGATGGCGACGGCCTGCAGCGTCGAGAGCGGCTCGTGCAGGAAGACCACGCCGGCCAGCACCGCGACGATGGGCACGGCGATGGAGCAGAGGCCGGCCACCTGCTCGGGCAGCCACTTCACCAGGGTGAACCAGATCGCCGTCCCGGTCGCCATCGGCCCCGCGCCGACATAGAGCGTGACCAGCAGCAGGGTCGGCGAGGGAAAATGCGGCCAGCCTTCGAGCAGCGGCGCGCCCACCGCCATCGCGGGCAGGCAGACCGCGACCTGCCAGAAGGTGAGCGCGATCCCCATGCCGCCCCAGTTGGTGCGCTTCATGACGAAGGTGCCGAGCGCCCAGCCGCAGCCCGCGGCGAGGCCCCAGAACAGGCCCCACGGCGCATCGGCATAGCTTGCGAACTCGGGCGCGATCAGCGCCACGACGGCGGCCGCGCCGATCGCGAGTGCCAAGGCCAGCCGCGGCGTCAGTCTCTGGCGGAAGAACAGGAAGCCCAGCAGCGCCACCCAGAGCGGCATGGTGTAGGCCAGCACCGAGGCGTGGCCCGACGGCAGGTACATCACCGCGAGCGAGGTCGCGATGTTCCAGAAGCCGAGGTTGAAGAAGGCCGAGACGCAGAGCGGCAGCCAGCGGCCCTTCGGCACCGCGAAGCTCTCGCCGCGCACGTGAACGTAGGCCGCCAGCAGCACGGCCGAGACCGAGAGCACGCCGGTGCGGAAGGTCCACGGCCCCGCCTCGGCGAGGGCGACATGGAACAAGGGCCAGGTCGTGCCCCAGACGATCGTCAGCACCGGCAACAGCGCCAGCGCCTTCAGCGGGACCTGGCTCACCGTTTCCCGCCGTTTTCGCCGTTTTTCGCCGTTTTTAGCGGTGTTTTTCTGCGGCCGTGCGCGAAGCCGGCGGGCGAGATCGACATGAGAGAATTCCTGCGGCGCAATCCAAGCGACGGGGAGTCTACACCCGCAGGTCCCCGACACCGCTTTATGATCAATGGAGGCCGGTCTAGGCCGAGTGCTCGTCGGGCGCCTGCAGGTAGCAGCCGTCGATGCGCCAGGTGCCGTCGGGCAGCCGCGTCATGGGATAGAAGGCGTTCACGCGGCGGCCGTCGGGCCCCACGACATGCACCTCCTGCGTCGGCTGGCCGTTCAAGGTCACGATGCGATCGAAGTCGAAGACGCGCGGCCGATAGACCGGCTGATAGCCCTGCCGCACCATGTCCATGAACACGTCCGCCTGCCCGAACATGCGCTGGATGTTGGGCGAGGCGTAGCCGAAGGCGCGCTCGCCATCGTCGCGCTTGAACGCATCGACCTGGCCCTGGATCACGTCACGAATCGCCGAGCGGTCGGCGTCCGAAAGCTCCTGCGCGCAGACGGGCAGCGAAGCGGCGAGCAGCAGACCGATCAGGGCGAGGAGACGGAGGACCATGGGCGCAGTTTAGGTCGAGGGGGCGAGCGACGCGATAGCTTCGGAGGCGCCGCAAGGACCTTCGCCTCAGTTCGCCTTGTCCAGCAGGAGCTGAACACCCTGGCCTTCCAGAAAGGCGGCCAGCAAGTCCGCCGGATCGGGGCTTTTGGGATTCACGATCTGCGATCGGAGCACCAATCTGGAGGAGCTCTGGGCGAGGGGAATATCCCACGGCGTTCCCTGCGGCCGCGGCGGGCCCGCGGGCTGAAAATTGAACTTGGCGTTGCGCCACGTCATGTCCTTGAGCTCCACGGGTCGGCCGTGCGCTCTCCAGAGCGACGATTCGCGAATCGTCGTCTGCATGAGCCTCGCGTTGCGAAAATTCACGCCGTCGAGCTTCGAGTTCGATATGTCGACCGACAACAGCCTTGCCGAAACCAGGTCCGCGCATTCGAGGTCGACCTCGCGCAAGCGGGTCCTGTTGAAGGTCGCCTCATTCATCGATGCAGCCTGGAGCTGGCTCTTGAACAAGTATGCTCCCGTCAGGTCCGACTTGCCGAGATTGGCGCCGGTGAGCGTGGAATCGGCGATTTCGGTGCCCTGGAGTTTCGCCCCCTCCAGGTTCGCGCCCTGCAGCGACACGTGCATAAGGTGGGCACCATTGAGGATCGAATTGCCGAGATGCGCGCTCACCAGGATGGTGCCCGTAAGATGCGCGCGGCTGAGCGTCGAGCGTTGAAGCCAGGCGAAGCTGAGGACGGCGCCTTCGAGGTCGGCCTTCGACAAGTCGACGCCACGCAGGTCGGCGTTCTGCAGGAAGGCGAAGCGGAGATCGCGGCCTGACAGGTTCAGCGCGTAGCTCAGCCGGGTGTCCTCGCCGTCTGCATCCTTGCCGCCCAGCCGGCTGAGCGCGGCGACGTCGATGAGGTCCTGGCCGTCGAGCCGGAGCGTGTTGCGAACGTAGGCGTTCGCCATCTGGTGCAGCTCGCCGTGCTCGTAGGTATTGGCCGTATCCTGTTGCCATTCGTTGGGCAGGGCGGCGGCCCATATCGATATCCAGATGACGGTCGCGGAGAAGACGGTCCGCAGCGCCGTCGAATGAAGCGGACGCAGCCGCGGGATGAGCCGCTCCCCGCCCTCACGGCGATAGGACGTCCAGAGCAGCCAGATGAGGACGAGATCGACGAGCACCAAGCCGCGGTGCCACCAGGTGATGGCCGAACTGTGGTACGGCAGGAACACGATCTGAAAGAGCAGCAGGACCAGGATCGGCACGACGGCCACGCTGATCAGCGCGATCGTGCGCAGGAGCAGGCCGTTCGTGCCCTGCCGCTCGCGCTGCGCACCGACGATGATCTGAAGGAAGATCGCGTTCTCGAGCAGCATGCGATGGCGGTTGGGCGCCCGCACGGCGGGACTGGCGAGTTCGGCCTCGAACGCTCGCGCCTTGCGCGCCAGCAGGACCAGGACGATCAGGAAATAGGCGTGGAGCACCACGTAAAGGGCGGGGCCGATGACGTAGAAGGGCACCAGGGGCAGCTTGAGATTGAGCAGCGGCAGGATCTGGCCCTGCTCGAGCAGGAGGTCGCGGTGCGTCGTCGTTGCAGCCGTCAGCGCGAAATAGACCGAGGCCGCCAGGAAGGAGAACCAGAGCGCCTGCACACGATGTGCGGACCGGTTGAGCGCCGACAGAAGCGCCTCAAGGCCACTATTGTCCGGACTCGTCACCTGTGCGACCCCCGAAAGAAGAAAGGTGTCGCAATCTCCCCCGCGACCCGCGCGAGGTTACAGGGACGGTAGCCGGTTCTGCAACTGACGCGTGCTTGAGAGGCGCATCACTCGCCTCAGCGCACCCCGTACGGCAGCGCACCGACCTGCTGGCCGGGGGCCACGGCGCGCGGGGCCTCGACGATGCGGCGGGGCATCGGCGGCGCGCCGCCGCCGCGCGGCAGCGGGCCCATGCGGCCGAGATTGATGCCGTAGGACAGGCTCGCGAGATTGGCGCGCTCGCGGGCGATGAAGCCGTTCTCGCGCGTGATCTCCGCGTTGAGGTCGCCGATCAGCCGGTCGACGTCCTGCATGGAGCGGCCGGTGTCGCTCTCGATCGCCTGGAGCTGGCGGTGATCGTCCTCGACGGCGCCGCCGACCGAATAGGTCGCGCGCACGTTATCTATAAGGTATCCCGCCACCGAGGCCTGGGTCGTGACCTGGCTGGTGAGCGAGTTCAGCTGGCCGACGCCGAGCGTGATCGCATCGAGCTTGGCCTGGGCGTTGTTCCACTGGTCGACCAGCTCGGGATTGCCGGGCGTGGTGCCGGTCTGCAGGCGGGCGCTGATCGAGCTCACCAGGCCCGAATAGGCCGAGGTGTCGCCGTCGATCTGGCCGCGCGTCTGCTCGAGCAGCTCCTGCTGCTTGGCGATGCCGGCGGCGAGCGCGGCCTGGTCGGCGCGCAATTGCTGGATGCGACCGCGCACGGTCGCGGTGCCGGTCTGGGTGGCGCTGCCCGAGGGCGGCGCCGCTGGTCCGAAAACGCCCCCCTGGCATCCATTGAGAAGAACGACCGCCGTCAGCAGGAAAGCGGTGCGTCGGACTCCTAGCCCCATCGTCGGCCTCGATACTGCCCTGGCAACATCATTTCAGCGCCGACACATCGCCCGCCCGGTCTTGTGCCTCCGAGCCCAACGACGCGCCACGCCAACCCCCAAATCCAGTTGCCGCATGCTATCGGAAAGCAAACACAATCGAAAGCGGCGTTTTGGCAGGTCCCAGAGACACTTGGCAGCAAATATGCAATGTTTCGCGGCCCTTGCGGCATGGGCCCAACTCCCTTAAACACGCCGCTTCCGCGCCCGTAGCTCAACTGGATAGAGCATCTGACTACGGATCAGAAGGTTAGGAGTTCGAATCTCTTCGGGCGCGCCATTCTTCTCCTATTCTGAGTGCTCAATCCGGGTCTGTGGATGGCCTGGACCGGATGCCTGGACCGACGCCTGGGGGAGGGGCCGGTGAAAGCGCACAATCTCGACATCCATCCGGCGGGCGACATCGTGGCCCTCTATCCCGGCATCTCGGCGCTCGCCGACAACACCCTCGTGAAGCGTGCCTTCGACAGGTACGAGGCGGCGGCCAACCGGTCGAAGGCCGTCTATCACCGCTACGGCGCCCTCTCGGTGTGGCTGATCGCGGCCAGCGCCATCTACAGCGTCGCCTACGGGATCTTCGACCTGGAGTTCCCCGGCAGGTTCCACGTCTCCCTTTTCTTCGCCGCCTGCGCCGCCGTGGCGCTCGCGATCCAGGTCTGGTTCTGGCGCGCCCGGCCCAAGAACGCCTGGCTGGTGGCGCGCTATGCCGCCGAGCGCGTCCGCTCGATCAAGTTCCAGGGCTTCACGACCGTCTTCACCGCGGGCGATGCCGGCGACCTCGCGGCCAGGGCCGATGCCTACTACGGCGCCGCGCTCGCCGAGCTGGAGAGCGAGCTGAACGGCGACGTGGCGGTGCTGCGCGCCTTCAAGTCCGACGAGGCCATCGACCTCGTGGACGAGCCCGCCCAGCCCGCCTCGCCCGCCCTCTACGACAACGCGCGCCGCGCCTTCCGCGCGCTGCGCCTGGACTACGAGGAACGCTTCGCGCGCTCGGCCGTCGAGGCGCTGGAGGAGCGCGGCCATCTGTGGCGCGGCTCGGCCGACTATCTCTTCGTCACCGGCGCGCTGCTGGTGCTCGTGACCATCGTCGCCCGCGCCTACGGCTTCGACCATGCGGTTCAGCGGGTGCTGGAATTCGTGGCGGTGTCCGTCTTCATCCTGAGCGCCTCGCTCGCGCTCCTCGAGCATGCCTCGCTCGCCGCGGTGAGCGAACAGCGCTACCGCGAATACGGCCGCGACCTCGAGAAGGTGCGGGTGCAGGTCGACGCCGCGAAGCTCGGCCTGCGCGCCGAGATCGAGGCCACCGAGCGGCTGGCCCTGCGCGAGCTGCAGGAGTTCTGTACCTCCGCCCTGCTGATCAGCTACCGGATCTGACCGGAGCCACAGTCCGGTCGTGGGATCGGCGTCGAGCTACGGTCGAGCGCCGTAGTAGAGGCAGTCCTTGCCGGCGATCTCGCCCAGGCTCATGGACGACACGCAGCTGTCGGAGCTGGCGTACGGTCCCCTGATCAGCATGTGTCCGGGGTCGTTCATCATCGTTTCCACCAGGTACCAGCCGGCGCCGGCCCAGGCGATGAAATAGTCGTATTGATGGACGACCTTGTCGTCCTCGTAGTCGGCCAGGAAATTGCTGCCGTCGGGCTTCGTCACTTTGCCCAGGCCATTCTTCTTGCCATCGCGGAACTTGCCCTCGTAACGGGTGCCGTCCGCCCACGTATAGGCGCCGCTGCCGTCCCTCTTGTCGTCGCGCCACTCGCCCACGTAGCTGCCGCCACTCGCCCAGGTGAAGGTGCCCTTGCCGTCGCGATTGTCGTTGCGCCATTCGCCCTCGTAGCGATCGCCATTCGCCCAGGCGAATTTGCCGGAGCCATCCTGCTTGTCGTTACGCCAGTCGCCCTCGTAGCGATTGCCGCTCGTCCAGATGAAGGTCCCCTTGCCGCTCTTCTCGCCCTGGAAGAATTCGCCCTCATAGCGGTTGCCGCTGGCGAACTTGAAGACGCCGCGACCGGTCATGTGGTCGTCCGCGAAGTCGCCCTCATATCGACTGCCGTCGGGCCATGTCAGCACGCCATGGCCATTCCGCTTGCCGCCGCGGAACTCGCCTTCGTATCGCCGGCCGTCGGCCAGCGTCTGTGTGCCCCGCCCGTTCTGCGGCGGTGCTTGCGCCGAGGCCGGCACGACGACCGTGAACAGGCAGAATGCGAGCAGTAGAAGTCTCAGCAGCATGATGGAGGGGCCCCCCGCGCGGCATTCTGGCATCGGCATTGTGGCGGAGCGAGGTCCGGAGGAATGTGACTTCGCGCACCGGTCGCAGGGCGTGTGAAATTGCATCGGCGCGCCGGGGTCTCGCCGAAGGCGCCTCGCCCGTCGGCACATTCGGTTCGGCCGCGTCCAGCCGAACGGAACATGCTCCCGGGCGAACCTTGCTGGCCCCTGTACGACCGGCAATGATGCCGCCGTCGTGGGGCCGATCTCCTGAAATACCGGGCGTTCATTTCCTACCGCCGCGGCGACGCGGGCGGGGCGGCGCGCTGGTTGCGGCGCCGGCTGCTGGGCTTCCGGATGCCGCGCGAATTGCTCGAGCAGCTCTCGCCCGAGCAACGCGTCGATGCCGAGCGGCGCAGCGCCTACTTCCTCGACACGTCGTACCAGTCGGCCAACCAGGATTTCTGGGTGGCCAACATCGAGCCGGCGCTGGACGAGTCGGAATACCTGATCGTGATCTCCTCGCCCTCGGCGCTGGAGAAGCGGAGCGACGGCAGCGACAACTGGGTGGCGCGCGAGATCGACGAGTTCGTCCGGCTGCACGGCGAGCAGCAGGGGTTCCGCCGCATCGTCGTCGCGCTGGCGCCCGGCGCGTCGACGGAGACTTTTCCCGGCCGGCTGAACGAGATCAGCAATCTGTGGGACTGGTCGGACCTGCGCGGCACGTCGCGCTGGTCGTGGCTGCGGCCGGGTGTGGCCGCGCAGCTCGGCGATGCGTTCCTGAAGATCGTGGCGCGGATCTACGAGGTGCCGCAGCACCTGCTGCCGATCCTGCGGCGGGAGGAGGCGCGCCGCCGCGATCGACTGCGGCTCACCGTGCTGGGCGGCGGTGCGCTGGTGGCGGCCTCGCTGGCCGCCGCCTTCGCCTGGGCCATGGTCGAGCGCGGCCGCGCGGTCGATCGGAGGAACGACGCGCTGATCGCCGAATCGCGCCACCTCGCCCAGGTCGTGCATGGGCTGAACCAGAGCGGCGATCATGCGACGGCACTGGCGCTGGCGCTCGAGGCGCTGCCGGCGAAGATCGATGCGCCCGATCGGCCGTTCGATCGGCTGGCCGAGGGCGCGTTGCTCGAGTCGTTTGTTGCCCTGCGTGAAACGAGCGATCTCAGAGGCCACGACGACGCGGTGAGGACCGTCCTGTTCTCGCCCGATGGCGGCCGGATGCTCACGGTCGCGGGCAAGATCGCGAGAGTGTGGAGCGCCGCCGACGGCCGCGCGTTGTTGGTCGTGCCGGGCGAAAGCCGCGCCGCCGCCTTCTCGCCTGACGGCAAGCGCATCGTGGTGGCCTCGGACGGCAACACGGCGCGGCTGCTCGATGCCGAGTCCGGCCTCGAGCTGCGGACCCTGCGGGGTCACCAGAGAAACGTCATAACCGTCGCCTTTTCTCCCGACGGCAAGCGCGTGCTCACCACGTCGGACGATGGAACGGCTCGCGTGTGGGAAGCCGCGACCGGCCGCGAGCTGGTGGTTCTGGGCGGCAAGCAAATGGACCTCTCGGGCGCGACCTTCTCGCCCGACGGCACCCGCATCCTCACCTGGACACTGATCGACAAGACTGCCCGGCTGTGGGACGCCGGCAACGGTCGCGAGCTGCTGGTCCTGCGCGCGGAGAAAGGATTCTCCAACGCAGCCTTCTCGCCCGAGGGCGAACGCCTGCTCACGGTAGGATATGACCGGACGGTGCGGGTATGGGACGCGAGCAGTGGCAATCAGCTCTCCCTTCTCTCCGGTCACGAAGAAGGGATCGAGAGCGCCGCCTTCTCGCCCAACGGCCGCCTCGTGCTCACGACATCGCAGGACAAGACGGCGCGGATATGGGACGCGATCAATGGCGAGGAGCTGTCGGTCCTGCGCGGCCACGACAGCGGCGTGCTGAGCGGCACCTTCTCTCCTGATGGACTGCGCGTGCTGACCACATCGCTCGACAAGACGGCACGGCTGTGGGACCTCAGCGGCGACAGCGCGACGATTGTCCTGCGCGGCCATGACCACGTCGTCTGGACCGCCGCTTTTTCGCCGGATGGCCGGCGAGCGATCACCGGATCCTACGACAGGACGGCAAGAGTGTGGGACGTGGGCGACGGCCGGGAACAGGTCGTTCTGCATGGTCACACGAAGCAGGTCCTGAGTGCCGTCTTCTCGCCGGACAACAGCCGCGTGCTCACCACGTCGACCGACAAGACGATGCGCGTGTGGGATGCCGACACCGGGCGATCGCTGAGCGTGACGGAAGGCATCGAGGACATCGCCTATTCGCCCGACGGCAGCCGGGTGTTCACCCGGTCGGACGACAAGACGGTACAGTTGTTCGATGTTGCAACGGGCCGATCGCTGGCGGTCCTGCACCACGACGATGGGGTCTTCCGTGTCGCCTTCTCGTCCGACGGCACCCGTGTCGTCACCGTTTCGTCGGACAACGTGGCGCGTGTGTGGGAGACCGATGGCGGTCGACAGGTATCGGTCCTGCGAGGCCACACGAGTTACGTGTCGGGCGCCAGATTCTCGCCCGACGGCAGCCGCGTCCTCACCGTCTCGGGCGACAACACCGCGCGATTGTGGGAGACCGCGACGGGCCGCCCGCTGGCCGTCCTGCCGGGTCATGCCGGCCCGGTGACGAACCCTGCCTTTTCACCCGATGGCACCCGCGTGTTCACCGGTTCCGACGACGGCACGGCGCGGCTGTGGGATGCCGGCAGTGGCCGGGAGCTGGCGGTCCTGCGTGGCCACGACGACGCGATCGAGAGTGCCGCCTTCTCACGCGACGGCACCCGCATCGTCACCTCGTCGAGGGACAAGACGGCGAGGATCTGGGATGCCGACGGCCGGCCGCTGGCCGTCCTGCGCGGTCACGACGGCTGGGTCAACCAGGCGACCTTCTCGCCCGACGGCAGGCTCGTTGCCACTGCAGCCGACGACGATACGGCGCGACTGTGGGATGCCGCCAGCGGCTACGAGCTGGCCGCCCTGCGAGGTCACGAGTCGATGGTCTGGACGGCGGTCTTTTCGGCCGACGGCCGCCGCCTGCTCACGCGCGCGTCGGACAACGCCCCGCGGATCTGGCGCCTGCAGTGGGGCCAGGCGCTGATCGACCTTGCCTGCTCCGCGATGCCGCGCCCGCTGACCTACGCCCAGCGCAGGCAGTACTTCCTGCCGCCCGAGCCCGCGACGCCGCGCTGTGGGGTGAAGCCATGGTGAAGGCCTGGTGAACCCTCCGCCTTCGCGCGCGGGCCCGCTGCTTGCAGCCAGCGCATAATTCAGTGAAACTTCAACCCTAGCGGGTTCTATCCGCGGCGAATCTTGGGGGAGATTCACGATGAGCAAGATGGCGGCGATCCATACGGCGATCTCGTTGCAGCTGGCGGACGACGGCAAGAGCGACGTCTCGCTGGACAGGACGCTGAAAGGTCCCGTGCGGGCGGATCCCGACTACGATCGCAATACCTTCCTTCTTTTCCTGTCCCGGGTGGCCTTTCGCCTGCGGATCGATACGCCCTCGCTGATTTTCGACTACCGTACGATCGATCCCGACAAGGCTCTCGATCTTCCGCGCTTGGCGCTCGAGGACACCATCGCCCTCTGCACGCAACCGGCCGATACCGAGCCGCCGGCGGCCCAGCCGTAAGAGGGAAGAGGGCCATGGCGAAGAAGAAGGCGCCCGCCAAGCGCGCGACGGCGAAGGTGAAGACCAAGGTCAAGGCGAAGGCCAAGGTCAAGGCCAAGGCGAAGGTCGGAAAGAAGGCCGCCAGGAAGAAGGCCGACGACTCTTTCGTGGTTTCCCTAGGAGCGTTCGCGGCGAGGAACATCAACCTGCCAAGCTTCGGCACCGGCTCCGTCCGCTTCGCCATGAGCGCGCCGCGTTTTGTCTGCCCCAAGGGTCACCCCGGAAGTTCCCGCACGGCTTCCGTCTGCGGATACCGGGGATGTCGAGCCCTGCGAATCTCCAAAGGAAGCGGCGATGGCGGCGCTCTCTGACATCCACATCGCCCGGCAGGAGGCCGTGGATGCGATAGACACGGTGCTCGATAGGGCGACCGGGTCGTCCTTCCATCCGCACCTGGCCGGCGCGATCGAGGCGCTTCGGGCCAGGAAGGCCGAGATCGAATCGCTCGACGTTCCCGCATCGGCGCACGACGTGCGGGTCGACTGGACGGTGGAGACCCTGCGCACCGCCGTCCACGGCATGAGAGCCGTCGGTCAGGGCATGAACAGCTCCGACCGGATCGTGGAGAATCTCGACACGTTCCTCGGTGCCGGCGCGATCGTCGTCGGCGCCGTCCGGATGATGTCGGCACCACGCTACAAGTGTCCCAAGTGCCCCAGGAGCTCGGTCAGGCCGGCGATCTGCCCGGTGGACAAGGTGCCGATGCAGCTCGTCTCCGACGGTCCCTAGGCGGCCATGTTCGGCACCGTCCTCGACAAGCTCGACAAATGGGTGGGCGGCTCGTTCCTGCTGGCCTCGTTCTTTCCGTTCCTGATCTTCCTCGGCGCCAACGCGCTGATGGGCCAGCTCCTGATGCCCGAGGCCATGAAGAAGGTCTCCGCGACCTTCGGCGAGTTCGGCCCGGTGAGCGGCATCGCGGTCTGGCTCGCCGCGGCGGCGGCGATCGCCTACCTGACCGACCCTCTCGTCGGCAAGCTGATGGACATCCTCGAGGGCACCTGGATTCCCGATCGGATCGCGCAATGGCTGTCGACCGACCAGACGCCGCGCCTGCGCGCCCTCGAGAACGAGGAGCAGGAGATCGGCACGTCGCTCGACGAGCTGGACAATTACCCGAAGCTGCTCGACCGGGAGATCGAGGGCGCCAAGGCCGAAGGCGTGGCGACGCACGAGCAGGCCCAGCCGAAGCTCATCGACGACGCCGAAAAAATGTTGGGCAAGCTCGCGCTCGACATGACCGCCCAGCGGCCTGTTGCGCTCGACAAGGTGAAGCAGGCTGCTGCTTCCCTGCAGGCGGCATTGAAGGCCAATTGCGTCGTGGCGGCGGAGCTCCGGCCCGAAGATCCCAAGACGGTCGAGGAACAGAAAGCGCGCTGCGCGCGGGCGGAGGCGATGATCGAGCTGTTGAACCGGCTGATCGCCTACACGACGGCGAAGCTGAACGATCGGCGGGCGCGGGTGATCTACGAGCAGCAGCTCGATTTCGGTTCCCTTGCGACCGAAGGCGGAGAGAACTGGATCCCGCTGGTCGCGCCGACCCAGTTCGGCAACAAGGTCGAGGCGCAGGCGAGCTTCGTCGGCTCCCGCTTCAAGTTCGATTTCCGGTTCTTCTGGCCGATCTTCCAGCTCGTCGTGGCCCAGGGCGACCAGAAGACGACGGATGCGCTCACCAACGCCAAGCAGAAGCTCGACTTCTGCGTCCGCATCCTGCTCTACACGATCGTCTTCACCGCGATCTGGATGGCCGTGATCGGCATCTGGCGGGGCGACGTCGCCTGGCTCATCCTGGTGGTCGGCACCGTCGGCGCCGTGCTGACCTTGCTGTGGATGGAGACGGTCGACGCCAACTACCGCTCGATGAGCGAGCTGATCCGCGGCGTCGTGATCCTCAAGCGCTTCGAGGTGCTGAAGGCGCTTCACCTGCAGTTGCCCGCGGACTGGAAGAGCGAGCAGCATCTGTGGGCATCGCTCAACGCGCAACTGATGTGGGGCTCGCAGACGCCGATCACCTATCAGCACAGCGACAAGCCATGACCGAAGGCAAGGGATTCAAGCTCGGGATCGCGGTGATCTATGCGCTGATCGTCGGCGGCGCCTTTATTGCCGCGAGCGTCTTCGCGCCCGCGCCGCCGCCCGCGCCTCCGCCGTCGAAGGCCGCGCACGACATCGAGGCGGGCCATCCGATCGTGGCGGGCGATCTCGTGCCGGCCGACCAGGACAAGCTCGTCGGCCGCTACGCCGTGGGCCCGATCAAGAAGGACAGCCCGATCGCCGCCAAGGACGTCAGCGAGCGCAAGCCCAACGAGGTGGTGCAGCCCCAGCTCACCGTCACCTTCACGGTCTCGCGCGCGTCCGCCGACGGCGCTCCGCCGGACTCCGTGTTCCAGGTCTGCCTGGCCGGCAAGATCGTCGCCGAAGCCAAGCCGCTCGCGACGAGCTGCACGGGGCTGCGCTGCCAGATCACCCTGCCGCTGAACCGCGGCCAGGATGTCGGCCTCGCCGACATCCAGAGGGCCACGGTGATTCGCGGCAACGAGAAGTGCGGTCCCTAGGGCGGAGCGCTTTCTTCCGCGCCGCCCTCAGAAGTGGATGACGAACGCCGCCTTGCCGCGGAACTCGGTGTCGAAATTGACGGTCGATGAATAGACGCCCTGGCCGGTCTCCGAGGCCGGGATCGAGCTGTTGAAGTTGATCGAGGCGCTGGACGGGAACACGACCTCGGCGCCGAGACGCAGCGCCACCGGCACGCCGATATTGCCGATCGGCGCCTCGACGTCGACGCCGAGCAGCGGCCGCACCATCGATGCCTGCTGCGAGGCGGTCACCGTGCCCGCGCCGAAGCGCGACTGGTTCGCCGTCTCGGTGATGGTCATGAATTGCAGCGCGAGCCCGCCATAGAGCGAGACCGTGACCGTGGCGGGCGCGACCGAAACCGGCATCGAGACGCCGCCGTAGAACGACAGCTCGAAGTTCCGCGTCGCCGTGATCGTGTTGTCGATCTTGGGGAACGACTGGAACGCCGAGGGCGCCGAGCCGGTGAAGACGCCGAAGCTCGCCCCCATCAGCGCGCTGACCGGCGTGGCCGGCACGGGGATCTGGGCGCGGAAATCGGCGCTCACCATGCCCTGGAACGACGACATGTCCTCGGTGCTCGCGAAGGTGCTGCTCGTGGTGACGCCGCCGCCGGTGTGGCTGGTGTAGCTGCTGCCGGTGACCTGGAGCGCGACGCTGTAGGTGCCGGTCTTGAAGACGTCGCCGCCCTCGCTGACGCTCTTCTCCGCGCAGCGCGCCTGGGCGGCCTTGATCGCCGCCTTGAGCTCCGCCGACCTGCGGTCGACCTCGGCCGCCGCCGAGGCCAGCCACAGAGATGTCGCCGCCGCGAAGGTGGGCTTGAACGACGCGCCCGCCTCGACAGTCCCCTCGAGGTCGCGCATCTGCCTTTGCGCGTCGGCGAGATCGGCCTCGGCGCGGGCCAGCGCCTTGCGCGCGGCCTTCACCGTCGGATCATCCTCGACGCAACTGCTTTCCGTGGGCGGCGTCCCACCGCCCGAGCGCGTGCCGCCGCCGTCCTCCTTGATGGGGCCGCCGCCCGCGGTCCCGCCGCCGCCGCCCTCCTTGACGGGATGGCTCCCGGTGACGGTGCGCGTCTCGCCGCAATCGGCCACCGTCGCCCGGCGCGCCGCCTGGTCGAGGGCGTAGGCCGCCTCGACGACGGGACGCATGCGCATGTACTGGTCGAAGGCCGATTGATATTCGTCGGCCAGCGCCTTTTCGGCCTGGGCGTTCTCCGGATCGATCTTGACGCCCGCGACCGTGAGCTTGCCGGCGCGGAAGTCGGACTGGCGCCGGGCGACCGATTCGAAATAGTCGTAGAGCGCCTTCTGGGCCGCGACCGTCGCCAGATAGTAGGCGTGCGCCGCCGCCTGGAAGGCCTGGAGTTCCGCCAGCGTGCAGAAGCGCGTGGGCATCACCGGCGCCGGCAGCTCGATCAGCGGCCGCTTCAGCCCCTGCAGGACATCCGGCTGCTGGCAGCGCGAGGGATCGACCTTGATGCCGTCGGCGATCGCCACGAGCTTGTCGTAGGTCGCCAGCAGCTTCGCGGTCGTGTCGTCGACCCAGGCCACCTCGCCCTGCATCTGCTGGATGATCGCCGGGTCCGTCGCCTTGGGGCCGGGGCCGGGATAGCCGGGCAGCCGGCTCTCGAGCTGCGACAGGTACTGCGCCAGCTCCGCGCGCGCCTTGCTGATGGCAAACCGCAGCGGTGTGATGTTGGCGTCGATCCAGGCCAGCCGCTCGCGATCCCAGCAGAAGGGGCCGGGCGCGGCAGGCACGGAAATGTTGGGCACGTCGGGCCGCTTCATGCCGGCCACCGGACCGACCGGCGGCGGGGGCGGCGGCGGCGTCCGCGTGCCGCCGCCCCCGCCGATCACGCCCGTGCCGCCACCGGTGCCGCCACCCGTCCCGCCACCGCCGATGCTCGTCGTGGTCTTCGGGCACGGCGCCACGCTTGCGGCGTAGAAGGCCTGCTGCTTCGCCAGCATGGCGCTGCGCGCCGCGTTCAGGGCGTTGGTGCCGGCGATCCAGAACTTGGGCATCGTCGGATCGGGCTTGCCCACGGCCGCATAGGCCAAGCGGATGGCCGCGCCCGTCGTCGTCGAGTTGGTGGCCTCGGCGACCAGGGCGTCGTGGAACTTCGTGTAGTCGCTCTCCAGGGTCGACAGCGTGTCGAAGGCCTGGTTGATCTCGTTGCCGAGGGCCGTGCGGTTCTCGCCCGGGGTGCAGAAGTTGCGGGGCACGTAGATGCCGGACAGCAAGGCCACGATGTCGTTGGCCCGCTGCTGCAGGGCCTCGTATTCGTCCTGCTTCTCCTGGATGGAGTACTTGGCATGGGCGGGCGGCACGCCGCCCACGAGCAGGCCTGCCACGCCGAGCGTCAGGGCCATCAGGCCCCGCAAGAATCCTCCTGCCATCTCTCCCCCCAAGCCTCGATCGCCGACTGCTCTTCACATCTTGTGCAGCGCGTCACCCGGCGAAAAGCGTAGGGCAGCGGCGCGGCGGGCGCGTCACCGGAACTGATGAGACGCCGCCAAAACCCGCGTCATCGGAAATGATGACGACAGCCGGAGGTGACCGCCGGACACTCGCCGGGATGGATTCTCTGTTGGATCAGGGGACGGCGTTGACTACCGTAGGTCGATCTGGACCGGGCGACGATCGTTGCGATCGCGAAGGCAGGGCTCGCCGTGGCGATGGAAGACGACTTGCTGTCGACGATCGAGGCGGTGCATGCGGCGGGCCTCGACGACTCGCTTTGGCAACCGGCCCTCGGCGCCATCACCCGCGCGATCGGCGGGCTCGGCGCCACGCTCGAGGTCATCGACAAGTCGACGGCGCGGCACAGCCTGTTCTTCGCCTCGGTGCCCGCCCAGGCGAACAGCAAGTATCTCGACCACTACATGACCATCAATCCCCGCGTCCCCGTCGCGCTGCGGCAGAAGCGGGGCGAGCTGAGCTGGGACTACCTGCACACCAGCGAAGCGGAGATCGATCGCCACCCGTTCTACAGGGAGTTCCTGTCCTCGATCGACCTGCGCTACCAGATCGGCGGCACGCTCCGCAACGACGCGCGTGAGTACGCCGCCTTCACCGTCCAGCGCACGCGCCGCCAGGGCCATGTCGCCGAGGCCGAGGTGCGGCGGACCAGGCTGCTGCTGCCGCATGTGGGCCAGGCGCTCGACGTGACGATGCGTCTGCGCGAGGCCAATGCGGTCCGCCAATCGCTCGAGCGCGCCCTCGACTATCTCGCCGACGGCGTGGCGCTGCTGGCGGCCGACGGCACGATCGTCCATGCCAACGAGGCCTTCCAGGCCATCGCGCGCCGCGGCGACGGATTTCGCGTCAACCGCCGCGCGCTCGACGTCACGCAGGCCGCCGCGCGCGGCCGCCTCGAGACCGCACTCGCCGATGCCGCGCGCCTCTCGGCCGGCGAGCTGCAGGCCGCCGCGCCGTCGGACTTCCCCGTGCCGCGCGGGGCGTCCCTCGCGCCGTATCTCTTCTCGGTGCGCTCCCTCCTCGGCAAGGGCCGCGGCGGCGCCCAGTCGGACGCCGTCGCCATCCTGTTCGTGCGCGATCCGTCCGCGCGCGGCGCGCTCGCGACGCCCCTGATGCGCGAGGTCTACGGCTTCACCGAGGCCGAGGCCGACCTCGCGCGCGCCCTGCAATCGGGCCTGCCGCTCGGCGACTATGCGCGGCTGCGCGGCGTCAGCCTCAACACGATCTACACGCACCTCCGGCGCATCAAGACCAAGACCCAGAGCAACCGCCTGACCGAGCTGATCCACAAGCTGAACGACCTGCAGCTCTCCGCGCAGCTGCGCTAGGGGCTTCCCGCCCCGTACGGAACTGCCTCACCCCGAGGCCCATCCTTCGAGACGCTTGCGGCGCGTCAGACGCGCCTTACGCGCTCCTCAGGATGAGGTCGTGCCGATCGGTTCGCTTCCATCCGGAAAGACGCTGGCTCCCCGCCGCCCGTGATAGGCTCGGCGCTCGAATTCGGGAGAGAGCGATGGCGGAGATCAACGCATCCAGGCGAGCGAGGATGCACCGCGTGGGCCGCGGCGTGCAGGGCGTGCTGAACTGGACGGGCTACGTCTATCTCGCGGGCGTCATCGGCGGGCTGGCGGTCGGCCATTTCCTCTATCGCGACCGCATCGACGGGCTGGCGGCGCAGGCCTTCACCGCCGTGCTGGGCGGCTGGCCGCGGCTCGCCGTCGACGTGGCGCTGGTCCTGTGGTCGCTCTTCCTGGGCGGGCTGCTCTATCGCCAGAAGTCGCTCCGGCCCGCGCTCTATGGCGCGGCCGAAGTGCTGCTGGGCGCGAGCCTCGCCACCTACATCGCCGACGCGCTGGTCCATCACACGACGGCGACCTCCAACGCCTTCTTCGCCGCCGTGGGCTCGCTCTACGTGATCGTGCGCGGCCTGGAGACGCTGGAGAAGGTGCTGGCCCGCGGCTCGCGCACCGAGCGGCTGTGGCGCTCCTACTTCTTCGCCCCCGCGGCGTGGTGGTGACCGGCGGGCCGGCGCTCCAGAGTCATTCCGGCGCAAATCGAAGCGCTCCTCCCTGCGCGCAGCGCGGGGAGGTGCCCCGAAGGGGCGGAGGGGTCATGAGCACCAGTCGCGTTGCTCATCGACGATCCGTGAGCGGCGCAATGAAACCGGAAGTTGCTTACCGTCCTGTAGCTCCCGTGAGAAGATCGAGCTCGTGAAGCGCGTCGGTTGTCTCGCCGTCCTCCTGATGCTGGCCCTGCTGCCGGGCCTGGCGCTCGCGCAAGCACAACATCCCGAGGGGAATATCCTGACCGACGCCCAGGTCGAGCAGCTTTACAAAGCGGTTTGCCGCGAACCGCCCGTGCCGGAACGCTATAAGTTGCTTTCAGGGGAAACCGAACTTGGCTGGAAATGTGATGCAGCGCGCGACTACCCGAATAAGGTGTTTGATCGCTGCTCCATCGGGTTGGGTGGCCGGGACAAGGAAGGCCGCGCCAGCATCTTCTACGGCCAATTCTCCGCCCGCCGCCCGCAGGCCTTTGTCCGCTACGCCAGCGGCTGCGAGTCCTTCGCGACGAACTCTGGC
>DATJWN010000180.1:0-22572 GCA_035501235.1 Reyranella sp. | reverse complement strand
TCGATGCCGAGGTCGTAGTACTTCAGGTCGATGTCGAGATAGGGAAGGATCAGCTTGTCCTTGATGAACTTCCACATGATGCGGGTCATCTCGTCGCCGTCCATCTCGACGACGGGCGTTTTCACCTTGATCTTCGGCATCGCTCAGGTCCTTTCGCACTTCCGGGCCGTCAGAGCCGGTCCAGCTCCTTCTCGCGGGTCGGCCCCGTGGGCAGGGCGGCCAGGGTGGGCAGCAGATCCTCGAGCTTGCTGACGAAGGCCACGTGGTCGAGATGGTCGGGGCTGGCAAAGCCTCCCTTTATGATGGCCTGCAGCAGCGTCGCCAGAGGCTGCCAGTAGCCGTCCTGGTCGACGATCACGATGGGCTTGATGTGCAGGCCGAGCGTGCGCCAGGACAGGACCTCGAAGAACTCCTCCAAGGTGCCGATGCCGCCGGGGAGAATGACGAAGGCGTCCGCCCGCTCGAACATCTCCAGCTTTCGCTGGTGCATGGTCTCGACGACCACCGTCTCGCTCAGCGCCGGGTGGCCCGCCTCCCTTTTCAGCAGGAATTGCGGGATGATTCCCACCACTTTGCCGCCCGATTTCAGGGCCGCGTTGGCCAGGGTCCCCATCAGGCCCACGCCACCTCCGCCGTAAACCAGCGTTATGCCCTTGGCGGCCAGCAGTTCGCCCAGGCGGGTGGCGGTTCCGCGCATGGCGGGATTGGCGCCGAAACGCGAGCCACAGTAGACGCAGACGGACGAGATCGATGAAGGAGAGGGGTCGGACACGACGGGTACTACTTTGCTTATGTTAAGGAGATCCGACGCCTTTCCGGACCCGGACGCCATGCTATCATTTGGGCAATGGAGCGCGCGACGCCAATAGCAGGTCCGGCGCGCCATCGGGAGTTTCATGTCACGCACGGTTTTGACGCTGGTTGCGGTGGGTGCGGCGGTCATCGCCATCGCCCTCGGCATCGCCTGGCAGCGCAAGCTGCTCGATCAGGCCGTCATCGACCATGCCGCCAAGCCCGTCGCTCAGCCTGCCGCGCCGACGGCGCCGCCGGCGGCCCCTGAAGCCGCCAAGCCCGAGCCGCCCAAGCCCGCCAATCCGCCCGCGGCGGCCGTCATGGCGCCGAGCTTCGATGTTGCGCGCATCGATCAGTCCGGCCGCGCCGTCATCGCCGGCCGTGCCGCGCCGGGCTCGAAGATCGTGCTGCTCGACGGCGGCAAGGAGATCGCCCATGGCGAGGCCGATGCGCGCGGGGAGTGGGTGCTGCTCGCGCAGGAACCGCCCCTGTCGCCCGGAACGCATGAACTGCGCGTGGTGCAGCATGTCGAGGGCCATGCGCCGGTGACGTCGGAACAGGTCGTTGTCGCCAATGTGCCCCAGCCGCCGGCGAGCGGCGGGACCTCGAGCGATCAGACGCTGGTCGTGATCGCGCCCTCCAGCGGAGCCGCGACGCTCGTGCAGCCGCCGTCGAAGGAGGGGGTGCCGAAGTCGAACGACCTCTCCCTGTCGACGCTCGACTACGACGAGCACGGCCACGTCACGGTCTCGGGCCTCGCGAGCGCGGGCGCCGCCGTGCGCGCCTATGTCGACGACAAGCTGGCCGGCGAGGGATCGTCCGGCGCCGACGGGCATTGGCGGATCTCGCCGGCCGATCCGGTCGAGGTCGGCAAGCACAAGCTGAGACTCGATCGCCTGGGCAAGGACGGCAAGCCGACGGCGCGGCTCGAGGTTCCCTTCGAGCGCCTGCCGTCGCTCGACGTGTCGGGAGACAATCGCCGCCTGCACGTGGTGAAAGGCGACAATCTCTGGAACATCGCCCGCGCGCACTACGGCGAGGGCCTGCAATACACGGTGATCTACAACGCCAACAAGAATCAGATCCGCGATCCCGATCTGATATACCCGGGCCAGGTCTTCAGCCTTCCCAAGGTCAACTGAGCTTCATGCTGGCGAACTTCTTCGTGCCCATCCTCGACGATGGCTGGCGCTTCATCGCCCTCTTCGCGGCCGTCACCTTCCTTGCCGCGCTGACGGGGCTGGCCTGGCTGTTCTGGCCGATGATGGCGGCGACGCTCTGGTGCATCTATTTCTTCCGCGATCCGCCGCGCGGCGTGCCGCAGGAGGACGGGTTGCTGGTGGCGCCCGCCGACGGGCTGATCAACATGATCGTCGAGGCGGTGCCGCCGGAGGAGCTCGGCCTCGGCGACCGGCCGCTGACGCGCGTCTCGATCTTCCTCAGCGTCTTCGATGTGCACATCAATCGCTCGCCGTGCGCCGGCACCGTCGACGTCATGGCCTACCGGCCGGGCAAGTTCCTCAACGCCGCCAACGACAAGGCGAGCGAGGAAAACGAGCGCATGGCAATCGCGCTGCGCCGCGACGACGGCCGTCTGATCGGCTGCGTGGCCATCGCGGGCTGGGTGGCGCGGCGAATCGTCTGCCGCATCAAGCCCGGACAGGCCCTTGCGGTGGGCGAGCGCTTTGGCCATATCCGCTTCGGCAGCCGCACCGACCTCTACCTTCCGGCCGGAGCGCGGCTGCTGGTGGCGCCGGGCCAGCGCATGATCGGCGGCGAGACGGTGATGGCCGAGCTCGATCCGGTGAAGACCGGGCCAAGGGCCGCCCTCGAGTTCTGACAGTTCTACGCGTTCAGGAGTCCGCCATGGACAGGGATCTCGGCCGCCGTCGCGGCCTGCGGGGCTTTTCGGTCAATCGGCTCATTCCCAACGTGCTGACGCTCGCGGCGTTGTGCTCGGGCCTGACGGCGATTCGCTTCGGCCTGCAGGGCGAGTTCCGTCTCGCCGTCATCGCCGTCATCGTGGCGGCGATCTTCGATGCGCTCGATGGCCGCGTGGCGCGTCGGTTGGGCGTCACCAGCCAGTTCGGCGCCGAGCTCGATTCGCTTTCGGATTTCCTGTGCTTCGGCGTCACGCCGGCGCTGGTGCTCTACCTCGCCTCGCTGAAGGACGGCGGCGCGCTGGGCTGGGTGGTGACCTTGATGTTCCCGATCTGCTCGGCGCTGCGGCTGGCGCGCTTCAACACCGGCCTGCTGGCCGACACGCCGCCGCCCGCCTGGACCGGCTCCTATTTCACCGGCGTGCCGGCGCCCGCCGGCGCGTTGTTGGCGCTGATCCCGCTGGTGCTGAGTTTCGAGGCCGATGCCGCGGGACCGCGCCATCCGCTGGTGGTGGGCGCCGTGCTGGTCGCCGTCGGCGGCCTCATGGTGAGCCGCTTGCCGACCTTCTCGTTCAAGAAGGGGCGCATCCCGCGCCATCTCGTGCTGCCGTCGCTGCTGGGCGCCGCGCTGGTCATGGGCGTGATCGCGAGCTCGCCGTGGATCGGGCTCTCGCTGCTGGGTCTGGTCTATATCGCCCTGATCCCCTTCAGCTGGTTCGCCTACCGGCGTCAGGCCCGGCAGCAGGGTCGTCCGAGCGCGGATGTCGTGTCTCTGCGCGCCGTCGATCAGGATCCGGCCGGCGAGTGAGGGGCCGGAGTTTTATTCAGTCGCTCGGTAGAAATCCCATTGACCTCATAATTCACATTAAGTACGGTAGTTAACCGTAAGAAATATCTGTCCATTTTGGACGATTCTGAAGTGACCCACCAAGAGGTCTTGGGAGATCGTCATGTTGTCTATTTTCCGCCGCCTCGCGCGTGATCAGCGGGGCGCCACGGCCATTGAATACACCCTCATCGCCTCGCTGATCGCCGTGGCCGCCATTGCCTCGGCGCGCACCGTCGGCGGGAAGGTGACCAACGTGCTGGGCAATGTCGCCAGCTCGATGACCTGACCGGCTCCTCCGGACCACTGGAAAAGGGGCGATCCTAGGAATGGGACGCCCCTTTTGCTTGACCCCCCATTAGCAGTGTCTAACGTCAAATTCCTCTTTATTTTGAATGCACTACGACCTTGATTTGAGGTATCAGTGAAGATATCCTTTGTAAGGTTCTTATTCATTGTCTTTTGCCTTTTTGTCGATTGTGCATTCAGCTGAAGTAAAGATTTAAGAGTTCCCTATAAGCGTTTCGTTCGGGGGCAATCGAACAAATCGGGCGGGAGACCACCACGGCGCGTGCCGGGCGGTTGGAGTGGGAGTCGGATGTCGCTGTTTGCGCTTCTCCATATCGGCTGCCTTGCTGCCTACGCCGCATTGCTGATCGCGGCGGGGTGGCAGGATCTGCGCACTATGCGGATCGCCAACGGCCTTTGCCTGGCCGTCGTCGCGAGCTTCGCGCTGTGGGCGCTGAGCGGCCTTGCCCTGGGCTCGGTATCCCTTCTCCAGATCGGCTGGTCGGTCCTGTGCGCCGGCGCGGTCTTTGCCGTGGGCGCGCTTTTCTTCGCGCTGCGCGTGTTGGGTGGCGGCGACGTGAAGCTGCTGGCCGCGGCGAGCCTGTTTGCGGGGCCCGCGCTGCAGCTCGACTTCCTGACGGTGACGGCGCTGGTCGGCGGCCTGCTGGGCCTGGCGATCCTGGCCGGCCTGCCGGTGGGCCCGGTGGCGGTCGAGGGCGAGGTGCGGGCGCGGCTGCGCAGCGGCCTGCCCTACGGCCCGGCCATCGCCGCCGGCGGCCTCTGGGTCGCTCTCTCGTTGGCCATGGTCTGAGCGGGGGAGAGCGGCATGAACAGCAAGCGCGTGATCTTCCTCCTGCTGGCCGTCATCGTGGCCGGCACGACCGCCTTCCTTGCGCGAGCCTGGCTGCAGGGCGAGCGCGCCGCGATCCTGGCGCAGAGCGGCCTTCATCACGAAGCGCCGCCGGCGCCGACGATCCAGGTGCTGGTCGCCCGCGCGGCCGTGCATACGGGCCAGATCGTGAAGCCGGACGATCTGCGTTGGCAGTCCTGGCCGCAGGGCAGCCTGGCGCCGACCTACATCGTCGAAGGCAAGCGTCCCCTGTCGGATTTCGTCGGTGCCGTGGCGCGCGGGCCGATCGCGCCCGGCGAGCCGGTCACCGAGGGCAAGCTCGTGCTGGCCGGCACGCGCGGCTTCATGGCCGCGGTGCTGCAGCCCGGCACGCGCGCGGTCAGCGTGCCGATCACTGCGACCTCGGCGGTGTCGGGCTTCATCTATGCCGGCGACCGCGTCGACGTGCTGCTGACGCACCAGCTCAACACCGCGCAGGGCCAGCACAACGCCACCGAGACGATCCTGCGCAATGCGCTGGTGATCGCCATGGACCAGAAGCTCGACTTCTCGCCCGGCGACAAGCCCGACGTGGGCAAGACCGCGACGCTTCAGCTGACGCCCAAGCAGAGCGAGATCGTGACGCTCGCCGTGAAGATGGGCGACCTGTCGCTCGT
The DNA here is from genome assembly GCA_035501235.1 of Reyranella sp. Lineage (GTDB taxonomy): Bacteria > Pseudomonadota > Alphaproteobacteria > Reyranellales > Reyranellaceae > Reyranella. Next base: position 17,280 of record DATJWN010000180.1, on the reverse strand, counting down.
GCTGCGCAGCCTGCAGGACGAGGACGGCCGCGATCCCGAGACGGCCGAGAACGCGCCGGCCGAACCCGGCAACAGCTACGTGCGCGACGAGCAGGTCAGCCGCCTGATCGTCGACAGTGCGCCGCCCGCTCCGGCCGCCGCTCCGGGCGCGCCGAAGGAAGGGCCGGCGATCTTCGTGCTGCGCGGCAGCGCCCGCAGCAAGCAGGAGCTCGACGGCACCACGCACGACGGCCCTTCGGAAGAAGCGAAGACGCCGGGCGATCCCAAGGCGGCCGAGGCCAAGCCGGGTGACAAGCGCGGCGTGCCCTTCACCCGCACGCCGAGCGTGACGCAATGAGCGCCGTCGCCCGCACCTTCGTCGCCACGGCGCGCCGCGCGGCCTCGTCGCTGGCGCTTGCCGCGTCGGTCGGCTTCGCCTTCCAGCCCTGCCTGCTGATGGCGCAGACCGCGCCCGAGACGCTGCCGATTCCCGAGCGGCCTGCTCCTGTTCAACCCGCGCCCGCTCCGGCCGCGCCCACCCAGGCCGCGCCGCAAGCCACGCCGAAGCCCGCGGCCAAGCCGGTGGCGAAGAAGACGTCTCGCCACCAGGCGAACGACTATGTTTCCGACGAGCTCAATCGTCGCGAGAACGAGCGCGTCGCCCAGATGATGCAGGGCTTGACGGCGGGGGCTCCTGCGACCGCGACGCCCGCCGCGCCCGCCGCCACCGCAGCGCCCACGCCGCTGTCGCCGGCCACGCCTGCCCCCGCCGCCGTCACATCCGGTCCGACGCCGGTGCTGCCGACGGCGCCGGTGGTGACCGCATCGCTCACGCCGGCTGGCACGACGCCCGCGCCCAGGTCCGCGCCGCCGGTGGCACAGGCCCTGCCGCCCACGCCACAAGCCGCGCCGGTGCCCCTCGCGCCGGTGCCCGAGCCGCGTATCGCGCAGACCCAGCCGCCGGCGCCCGTTCCGGTGCCGGTCCAGCCGGGGGCCACGCCGCCCACGCCCGTGGTCACGACCGGCGCGCCCAGCCGCAGCTTCGGCCAGGGCGAGATCGTTCCCACGCAGCAGCCGACGCTCAGGCTCGAGATCAACAAGGGCACCGCGCTGCGCCTGCCTGGTCCCGCCACCACCGTGTTCGTGGCGGCGCCCGACATCGCCGACGTGCAGGTGAAGTCGCCGACGATGATCTACGTCTTCGCGAAGAAGCCGGGCGACACGGTGCTCTACGCGGTCGATGCGCAGGACCATGTGCTGCTCAACACCATCGTGTCGGTGACCTCGCCGCTCAGCCGCATCAAGAGCGCGCTCGACCAGCTCCATCCCGGCAACGGCGTCACCTTCGACAACCAGGGCGAGACGATCGTGATGTCCGGCGTGGCGCGTTCCGCCGCGATCGCCGAGGATGCCCGCCGGCTCGCCTTGCAGCATGTCGGCGGCACCGCCGCCAAGGTGATCAACAACATCCGCATCGACGCGCCCAACCAGGTCCAGCTGCGGGTCAAGATCGCCGAGGTGCAGCGCGACGCGCTGAAGCGCATCGGCATCAACTGGCAGAACATCAGCAGCATCGCGCTGTTCGGCCTGGGGCCGGTGCGCGGGGGCTTCGCCACCAGCACCATCCAGGCCGTCGGCGGCACGGCCTCCGGTGCCATCTCCCTGCAGAGCAACGACGGCGGCCTGACCGGCCTGATCGACCTTCTCGCCACGCAGAGCCAGGCCAACGTGCTCGCCGAGCCGAACCTGATCGCGATGTCGGGCGAGACCGCGAGCTTCCTGGCCGGCGGCGAGATTCCCGTCGTCAGCCCGCAGGCCGGCTCGCTGACCGGCACCATCGCCGTGACCTACAAGCAGGTCGGCGTCTCGCTCGCCTTCACGCCGACCATCATCGGCGATCGCATCAACCTCAAGGTCGCGCCCGAGGTGAGCCAGGTGACGACCGACGGCCAGGTCAGCGTGGCGATCAGCAGCACCGCCTCGATCATCATCCCGGCCATCGCGACCCGCCGCGCCTCGACGACGGTCGAGCTCGGCAGCGGCCAGAGCTTCGCCATCGCGGGCCTGCTCCAGCACAACAGCACGCAGACCGTCACCAAGCTGCCGGCGCTGGGCGACATCCCGATCCTGGGCTCGCTCTTCAAGTCCGACGCCTATCAGCGCAACGAGACCGAGCTCGTGATCATCGTGACGCCCTACCTCGTCGAGCCGAGCAATGCGCCGCTGCGCACGCCGCTCTCCGACAAAGTGCCGCCGACCGACACCGACCGCTGGCTGATGCAGCGCACCGGCCATCCGACGCCGCCGGCGCAGATCGCCATCGGCCGCGAGCAGCAGGCCGTCGGCACCGCGGCCGGCTTCAAACTCGAGTAGGAGCCACCCGACCATGCGCGCCGCCACACTCCTGATTGTTGCCCTGGCCCTCGCCGGCTGTGGCGATCCGGTCGCCGAGAAGGCGGCCCTCGACACGCGCCACGACGCGGTGCGCTCCGACACGATGAAGACCTTCGAGTTCCAGCCGGGCGCCAGCCAGCTCGACGGCGCGCAGGCTGTGGCGCTGCGCAACATGGTGAGCCCGGGGCAGCCCACCGAGCGCGACGAGTACGTCGTGCTGACCGACGGCAGCGGCGGACCGCTGCAGCAGGCCCGCGCCCAGCAGATCCGGCAGGGTCTGTCGAACGCGGGCGCCCGCTTCGTCAATGTCGCGGTCGAGCCGACACTCGGCATGGGACCGGATGCGGTCGTCGTCGCGCACTCGGCCTATCGCCTCGGCGGGCGCGATTGCATGGTCACGTCGCGGGTCGGCCAGTGGAATCCCAACGAGTCGCAGACGCCCGGCTTCGGCTGCGCCGATGCCTACAACATGGGCCAGATGATGGCGCGGCCGCGCGATTCGGCGCTCCCGCGCGGCCCGGGTCCGGCCGACGGGACCGTGAGCGCCTCGGCCGTCCAGCGCTATCACGACGGCAAGGTGAAGGGCGACCAGGGCGGCGGCGGCTCGTCGGGCGGCGGCGCGGGCGCGTCCGGTCCGCCGTCTCCGGGCGGCGCGCCGGGCGCCGGCGCCACGCCGGGGAGCCCGTGATGGCCGCCGCCAGTGCGCAGCGCGTCGTGTCCTCGGCCGAGGAAAGGGCGCCGCTCTCCGTCATGGCCTTCGTGAGCGACGGCGTCGCGCAGGCGCGCATCTCCGCCGATCTCTTCAGCATGACGCTCGGCAAGGCCAACGTGCGCGAAGGGTCGATCGACACCGCGCTCGCCGTCGCCGAATGGCCGCGCGATCTCGATCTGCTGGTGGTCGATGTCGGCGACTCGGCCGATCCGATCGCCGACGCCGCCGCGCTCAAGACCGCCATCCCCTCGGGCTGCATCGTGATCGGCGTCGGCCAGATCAACGACATCGCTCTCTACCGCGAGCTGATCGCGGTGGGCTTCAACGATTATCTCGCGTTTCCCCTGGGCGAGGGCGCGATGGGCCGCGCCGTGGAGCGTGCCCTCGATGCGCGCGAACGCGGCGTCGGTTCCATGGCCGCCGCGGGAACGTCCAAGGACGCCCGCCCGCGCACCCTGTCCGTGATCGGCGCGCGCGGCGGCGTCGGCGCCACCACCACGGCGATCACCGTGGCGGGGATGCTGGGCAGCCGTCTCAAGGAAGAGGTGCTGCTGATCGATTTCGATCTGCACTACGGCTCGCTGATGCTGGCGCTCGACCTCGAGGCGATCGACGCCTTGCGCGAGGCGCTCGACCAGCCCGACCGCATCGACGCCCTGTTCATCCAGCAGGTGGCGCAGAAGAAGACCGAGCATCTCTTCGCCATCGGGGCGGAGGAGGCGCCGACCGGCGGCTTCCAGGCGCGCCCCCATGCGGCCAACGATTTCCTGCGGTCCGTCCATCGCCGTTTCCGCTGGATCGTGGCCGACGTGCCGCGCGGCGATCCCGTGATCCAGCGTCAGGTCATCGAGTCCTCGACCGACGTGCTGCTGATCACCGACCTGTCGCTGCCCGGCGTGCGGGACGCCATGCGGCTGCAGCAGATGGTGCACGAGGTGGCGCCCGGCGCGCGGCTGCATCTGGCCACCAGCGGCGTCATCGACGCGCGCCGCTCGGCAGTGAAGGTGGCCGACGTGGAACGCACCCTGAAGCGCAAGGTCGATTGCCAGATCCCGGCCGACGTGCCGGCGGCGCTGGCCTCGGTCAATTTCGGCAAGCCGCTCTCGGAGGCCGCGCCCAACAGCGGCATCGTGAAGGCATTGCGCCCGCTGGTCGCCGCGCTCGACGAACCCGATCAGGCGTCCGATGACAAGTCCTCGGCCACGCTCCTCACGCGCTTCACGCAAGGCCTGAAGCGCAAGGCCCGCAAGTCGTAGGCCGGCGATGTTCGGCTTGCGCAACAAGGCTTCCGAGCCCGCGGCCGAAGCCGCCACCGGACCGCTCGACCGCATCGGACGCCGCAGCGCGCCGGACGCGGCCGACAGCGCGCCGCCGGTACCGCCGGCCGACCGGCCCGCGCGCATCGCCGCCGCGGCGGCCACGCTCGCCGATTCCGTGGCGCCCGTCTTGCGCAAGCTCGTCGCCGCCGGCACCTCGGCCGGCGAAGTGACGCGCCAGGCGGGCCTGCAGGCGCAGGTCCATTTCCGCAATCACGGGGTCATGCTCTCGCCGCTGGAGCTGCGCGGCTACGTGGCCGAAGTGGTGCGGCCGGTGCTGCCCGCGACCAACTTCAGCACGCCCGAGACGCCGGCGCCTTCGCCTTCGCCGGCGGTCGAGATCGCCGCCGCGCCGCGGCCGGAGCCCGTCGTCGAACGGCCGGCCCGGCCGGCGCCGCAGCCGGTGCCCGCGGCGGCGTCCTGGCAATCCGATGCGGTCGGCAAGAATGATGCGACCGACAAGTCCGGCCGGCTCTCGCGCAGCAAGATCGATCAGGCGCGCCGCGCCGTGCAGCCGCTGGTCATGGGGCGCATCGACCTCGGCGCCGCCGTCAGCCTGCCGCGCAAGGAACTGGTGCGTCAGCTGGAGGATCTCGTCTCGGAGCTGCTGGCCGAGCATCGCATCCAGCTCAACCGGCCGGAGCAGGCCGATCTCGTCTACCAGATCGTCAACGACATGCTCGGGCTGGGCCCGCTCGAGCCGCTGCTCGAGGATGACGGCATCACCGACATCATGATCAACGGGCCCAAGCAGATCTACATCGAGAAGAAGGGCAAGCTCGAGCTCTCGGGCGTGACGTTCGAGGACAACTCCCATCTCCTCAACATCTGCAACCGCATCGTGAGCCGCGTCGGCCGGCGTGTCGACGAGGCGAGCCCGATCTGCGACGCGCGCCTGCAGGACGGCAGCCGCGTCAACATCATCATCCCGCCGCTCGCGATCGACGGCGCGTCGGTGTCGATCCGCAAGTTCGGCAAGCGCCAGATCGGCTTCGACCAGATGGTGCAGCAGGGCAACATCTCGGCGCCGATGGCGACGCTGCTGCGCATCGCCGCGCGCTGCCGGCTGAACCTCGTCGTCTCGGGCGGCACGGGCTCGGGCAAGACGACGCTCCTGAACGCGCTCTCGGGCATGATCGACAACGGCGAACGCGTGGTCACGATCGAGGACGCGGCCGAACTGCGCATGCAGCAGCCGCACGTCGTGCGCCTGGAGACCCGGCCCGCCAATCTCGAGGGCAACGGCGAGGTCAACATGCGCGACCTCGTGAAGAACGCGCTCCGCATGCGTCCCGACCGCATCATCCTCGGCGAGGTGCGCGGCCCGGAGGCGATCGACCTGCTGCAGGCGATGAACACCGGCCATGACGGCTCGATGGGCACGCTGCACGCCAACCGGCCGCGCGAGGCGCTGACGCGTCTCGAGAACATGGTGACGATGGGCGTGTCGAGCCTGCCGCCCAAGGCGATCCGCACGCAGATCTCGGGATCGCTGCAGATGATCGTCCAGATCAGCCGCATGCGCGACGGCGTGCGCCGCATCACCCACATCACCGAGGTGATGGGCATGGAGGGCGAGGTCATCATCACCCAGGACCTCTTCACCTACGAGTTCAAGGGCGAGAGCCAGGACGGCAAGCTGAGTGGCACCTTCAAGAGCTCGGGCCTGCGGCCGCACTTCCTGCCGCGCGCGGCCTACTACGGCCTCGACAAGGTCCTGATGGAGGCGATCGGCTGATGGGCGGCGCCGGCCACGGGCTCGATCTCGACCAGGTGGCGATCCTGATCGGCACCGGACTCGCGCTCACCCTGATCGCCCTGATCATCGTCTTCGGCGGCTTCTTCTCCGAGCGGCGCCTGCGCGACCGGCTGGAGGACCTCGAAGGCCGCACGCGGGCGGGCCCGCGCACCCTGCAGATGGCGACGCTGCGCCGCGTCGAGCGCGTCGGCCGGCTGCAGAACCTCGACAAGCTCCTGTGGCGCTGGTTCCCCAACGCCGGCACGATCCGCAGCAAGCTGCAGACCACGGGCATGAACGTCACGCTGGGCGACTTCGCCTTCGCATCGATCGCGCTCGCCGTCGCCATGGCCTTCCTGCTCTACCTCGTGCTCGACCTGGCGCCCGGCATCGCGCTCGTGGGGTCGCTCATGATCGGCGTCGGCCTGCCGAACTTCGTGATCGGCTGGAAGGCCAAGCGGCGCGGGCGGCAGTTCAATCTGCTCTTCCCCGACGCCGTCGACCTCATCGTGCGCGCGCTGCGCGCCGGCCTGCCCGTGCAGGAGGCGGTCGCCAACGTGTCGCGCGACATCAAGGATCCGGTCGGCGCCATCTTCCGCCGCGCCCAGCAGGAGATGCAGCTCGGCGTGCCGATCGAGGCCGCGCTGTGGCGCGTCGCCAAGACGGTGCAGACCGACGAGTTCAACTTCCTGATCGTGGCGCTCTCCATCCAGCGCGACACCGGCGGCAATCTCGCCGAGACGCTGGCCAACCTGAGCGCGCTGTTGCGTGCGCGCCAGCAGCTCCGCCTCAAGATCCGCGCCTTCACCTCCGAGGCGCGGACCACGATGATGATCATGGTCGGCCTGCCGTTCCTGGTCGGCGGCGGCCTGTTCCTGATCTCGCCGAACTACATCTCCCCGCTGCTCACGACCTCGACCGGGCAGATGGTGGCGGCCGGTGCCGGCATCAGCATGGGGCTCGGCATCTTCATCATGAACAAGATCGCGACCATCAAGGTCTGACCCGGCCATGGATCTCGTTGCTTCCGAGAAGAACTTCACGATGATGGTCGCGGCGGCCACCTTCCTGGCGTTCTGGGCGCTGTGGGTCGCCGTCACCTGGCAGCCGCCGATCGAGGCCAGGCTGAAGGCGCTGCGCACGCGCCGCATGAAGACGCGCAGCGAGCAGACGGCGGCCAAGCCGTCGCCGCGCGCGGCCTCGCTCGGCTTCATGCGCAAGGTGGCCGACAAGCTCAACCTGCTGCGCGGCGCGGCGGCCGACCAGACCACGCGCAAGCTGCGCCATGCCGGTTTCCTCTCGCGCGACGCCGCCGTCGTCTACGTGTTCATCAAGCTCGCGCTGCCGCTGTCGCTCGGCTTCCTGATGATCTTCCTCACCTCGGTCACGGCGGTGCTGGACATCCCGGACGACCTCGTCCTGCCGACCTGCGTGGGCGCGGTGCTCGCGGGCTTCATGATGCCCGAGCTCTATATCAAGAACGTCGCCACCAAGCGGCGCGAGATCCTGAACCACGTGCTGCCCGAGGGGCTCGACCTGCTGACGATCTGCGTCGAGGCGGGCCTCAGCATCGACGCCGCCTTCCGCCGCGTCTCGAAGGAGCTGCAGACCTCGATGCCCGAGCTCGCGGCCGAGTTCGACCTGACGGCCGTCGAGCTCACCTACCTGCCCGATCGCCAGCAGGCGCTGGAGAACATGGCGGAGCGGACGGATTCGCCGGCCATGGCCGCGCTGGTGAATGCGCTCCGTCAGACTGAAAAATACGGCACGCCGCTTGCCGCCTCGCTGCGCATCCTGAGCCAGGAATTCCGCCTGACCCGCCAGTCGAAGGCGGAAGAGCGCGGCGCCCGCATGCCCGCACTTATGACAGTGCCTCTGATGGTTTTCATCCTGCCGACACTCATCGCGGTCCTTTTGGCGCCGGCGATCATGTCGGCGTTTAACTTGACATAATCGGCTTAAATTCCGTAGCTTAGGCCAATATTCTCAGAGTCTAGTTCAATTCATTTTGTGCCTCTTTCGGGCACGCCAAAGATAAATGGGGGCGGACATGCGGCGGATGATTTCGCGCTCGCTTTGCGCCATGCGCAGGGGCTCGCAGCAGCTTCGACGCGACGATTCCGGATCGACCTTGACCATGCTCGTGATCCTGCCGGTGCTCGCCGGCACGGTCGCGCTCGGCGTGGAGACGGGCCGGCTCTACACGATCCAGCGCAACATGCAGAACGCCGCCGACAGTGCGGCGCTCGCAGGCTCGATCGATCGCATCAATAGCCAGTCGAACACGACGATCACCACCGACGCGCAATACGAGGCGCAGCGCAACGGCTTCACCAACGGCGTCAACAGCGTCACGGTGAGCGTGGCGGCGCCGCCCACGTCGGGTACCTATGCCAACAGCACGACGGCCGTCCAGGTCACGATCTCCCAGCCGCAATCCTTCAGCTTCGCGGGCGTCCTCAATTCGTGGCTGGGCCGCAGCAACTCTGCCTTCACCCTGCGGGCGACATCGACGGCGGCGCAGAGCACCTACACCACGACGACGAACCAGACGCAGACGACGACGAACACGACGACGACCTCGAGCAGCAGCGCCGACGCCTGCCTCGTGGCGCTCACGACCGGCAGCGAGCAGGGCATCACGTTCAGCAGCTTCAGCAACTTCACGTCCGATTGCGGTATCATGTCGAACGCCACGGCGACGACCGGCAGCAGCTCCGGCGCCGCCATCTATATCGGCCAGTTCAGCTCGGCGTCGTTCAAGTATGTCTGGTCGCGCGGCAACTACTACGCGACCGGCTTCACGACACTCACGCCCAACCCGAATGCGACCCCGGTTCCGAGCACGATCAAGACCTCGCAGACGACGACGATCACCGATCCCTACAGCGGCCTCACGATCCCGACGCTGTCGCACTGCGACTACACGAACTACAACCCGGCCTGGGTCAATCCCACGGTCGTCAGCCCGGGAACCTATTGCGGCGGCCTGCAGGTGAGCTCGGGCGCCACCATCCAGTTCAAGCCCGGCACGTACTATGTCGCCAACGGCGACCTCTACCTGACGAGCTCCTCGAGCATCTCCTGCCCGACCTGCACCAACGGCGCCGGCGTGACGTTCATCCTGACGCAGACGACGGGCAACAACTCCAATATCGGCGGCGTGAGGATCACCTCCGACAGCACCGTGTCGCTGAGCGCCCCCAACAGCGGCACCTATACCGGTATCCTGTTCTACCAAGACCGTAACGCGCCGGTCGGCACCATGTCGTCGACGTCGAAGATCTTCACCGTGAGCTCGGTCAGCTCGGCGACGTTGAACGGCGTGATCTACTTCCCGAACAACAAGATCTCGCTGTCGAGCTACAGCAACGGCTCGAGCAGCTCGACCGGCTGCAACGTCTGGGTCGGGCGCTACCTCAACCTCACCTCGTTCAGCAGCTCCTATGTGTCGGGCTGCAAGACCAACTACAACGTGTCGCCGCCGGGCGTGATCACCACGACCACGACCACGACGACCAGCACGCAGACGGTGCCGGTCTCCACGACCGTCAACAAAGCCCGCGTGGTGCAATAGGCTCGCATGGCCTTCTCGAATCTCAGGCTCCTTCGCGGCCTTGGCCGCGCGACCTCGGGCAACGTCATGCTCGAGTTCGCGCTCGCCCTGCCGGTGCTGTGCGTGATGCTGGTCGGCATGCTCGATCTCGCCCGCTACGGCATGCAGCGCTCGGCCATGTCGGAAGGCGCGCGCGCCGGCGCGGAGTACGGCGTGTTCATCGTCTCGACGGGAGGGATGACGAGCCTGGGCACCAGCGATCAGGCGGCCATCGGCACCACGGCCCAGAACGCGTCGGGCCTGAGCGGCGTGACGGTGACCGCCTCCCTGTTCTGCGAATGCACGGCGGGGACGAGCGTGTCCTGCACCTCGACCTGCGGGTCGGGCACCCTCAAGAAATACGTCAAGGTGACGGCGACCCGGTCCTTCACGTCGGTTCTGACGAGGGCCAGCCTGAGCTTCGGCAGCCGCGGCCAGTGGACGCCGCCCACGTCGATTTCGGCCACCATGACGATGATCTCGCCATGAGGCCCCGGTCGCTCTGGCGCGACAGCCGAGGCGGCGCCGCGATCGAGTTCGCGATCATCGCGCCGCTCTTCTTCACCCTCATCCTGGGAACGCTCGACTTCGGCCGCATGTTCTATGTCAGCCAGAGCCTGCAGCATGCCACGCAGCAGGCCGGCCGCTACTACACGCTGAACAACACCGCCGCGACGTCCACGGTGACAAGCTACCTGCAATGTTTGATGCCGAGCAGCGGCGCCAGCGGGAGCTGTCCCACGGCGGGGAGCATGGGGAGCAACACGGCCGTCTCCTACAGCGACACGACGAACTGCAATTCGAACAGCAGCGTCACCTGCACCACGATCACGGCGACCTATTCCTTCACCTTCATCGCCTCGTATCTCGGCCTCGGCACGAAGACCTTGCGCGCCACCTCGCAGGCCGTCCGCATCACCCAGTAATTGTTCGTTCAAGCGTTTTGGTCGAGGCGCCACGACTGTGCGCACAATCCATTCAGCCGATCCCAGCTCAGTGGATTGTGCCATAGCGTAGAAAAATCAGGCCGTTACCCCCAACTATTGCGGCTTTGGTTGCGGATAGCCCCAATATTTTGATATCTTCACTGCAGTCAACCGGACGAGGTTGGGGCAGGAATGAAGCGGGCGCCGATCTTGAGCGCGGGTTTGGCGCTTTTGGTGGCGGCGTGCGGGGGCATGGAATCCATCGGCCCGCACGGCCTCAACGAGCAATCGGCGCTCGAGCAGGCCGATGCCGCGCGCAAGGCGGGCGACCTCAATTCGGCGATCCCGCTCTATGGCCGCGCTCTCCAGGAAAATCCCGACAGCGTCCAGGCGAAGCTGGGCCTCGGCCAGTCATACCTGTCGCTTGGCGCGGGCGGCGAGGCGGCGGCGCAGTTCCGCGACGTGCTGGCCAAGCACAGCGGCGATACGGCGGCGCATCGCGGGCTGGCGGCGGCGCTGATCGCGCAGGGTCAACCGGCATTGGCGGAGAAGCAGGTCGAAGCGGTGCTCCAGGCCGATGCGCGGGACTTCCGGGCGCTGAACGTCATGGGCGTCTCGCTCGACATGCAGGGCCGCCACGTCGAGGCGCAGACGCGCTATCGCCAGGGGATCGAGCTCTCGCAGGATTACATCCCGCTGCGCAGCAATCTCGGCCTGTCGCTTGCGATCTCGGGCCAGGCGCCGGAAGCCGTCGCGCTTCTCGCGCCGCTCGCCAGCAGCGATACCAAGGCGCGCGAGAATCTCGCCTTCGCCTATGCCATGGCCGGCGACTTCACGAATGCCTTGCAGCTGCTCAGGCGCGACATGAACGAGCCGAGCGCCCAGCGCCAGCTCTCCTACTACATCCAGCTCAGGAGCCTGCCGCCCGACCAGCGCAGCGTTGCCGTGCGCGCCAACCCGAACTTCTTCCCGCAGTCGAGCCGGGGCTAGGGGCGATACCCAGAGCCTGCGCGTCCATTGATCAGAATGAGGGCCTGGGAAAAGACGGGCGTATCCTCCGCGCGATTGGAGACCCGGATCCAAGGCTGCGAGGCCGAGCGATCTGGCCGCGATGCGGCCAGGCGCCCAAGCGCGGGGGCTGCTGGAGACGCCACACGGTGGGGTGGATCAAGAGCAGTGAAAAAGGGTCAATGCTCTTGCCACAAATTTCTGGCTAAATTTGATATGTTTAGCGCTAACTTTTTGTAACCCATACCATATGTAGTGGTCTTGGGCGTGGACGCTTTCTCGGTCCAACGGCCTCCCCATCAAGCCAGCGAGGAGTAGCCGCCATCGACGGCGATGGCGGCGCCGGTCACGAAATCCGATGCGGGGGCCGCGAGGAAAACCGCGATGCCGGCGAAATCGTCGGGAATGCCCCAGCGCGCGGCCGGCGTGCGCTTCAGCACGTTCTCGTGGAGGCCCGTGACCTGCTCGCGGGCGCGCTTGGTGAGGGCGGTGTCGATCCAGCCGGGCAGGATCGCGTTGACCTGGATGTTGTCCTTGGCCCAGGCGGTCGCCATCGACTTGGTCATCTGCACCATGCCGCCCTTGCTCGCGGCATAGGCGGTGGCGAAGGGCGCGCCGAAGATCGACATCATCGAGCCGATGTTGATGATCTTGCCGCCGTTCTTCTTGAGCGCCGGATAGGCGGCGTGGCTGCACAGGAAGGCGCTGGTGAGGTTGCTGTCCATCACCGTGTGCCATTCGGCGAGCGTGTACTGCTCGGGCTGCTTGCGGATGCTCATGCCGGCATTGTTGACCAGCACGTCGAGCCGGCCGTGCTGCTGCACCGTCTTGTCGATCAGCGCGCGGCAGGACTCTTCCTTCAGGACGTCGACGGGAATCGCGGAGGCCTTGGCGCCGAGGCCCGTGAGTTCCTTCACCGCCGCCTCGTTCTTGGCCGCGTCGCGCCCGGCCACGACGATCGCCGCGCCCGCCGCCGCCATGCCCTTGGCCATGCCGAGGCCGATGCCACCGTTGCCGCCCGTGACGACGGCGACACGTCCCGCCAGATCGAAAAGCTTCATGCGCTCCCTCCCATGCTTGCCCCTGTATAGCAGGCGGCACGGAACCGAGAACGGTGGTGGTCGTTAGCTTCGGCACGGCGGTGGGGCCGCTTGGAGGAGAGAGGAAATGCTCAACCGCGCGATCATCGCCGGCTTGCTGGCGCTCAGCGCCGGCGCCTGCGCCACGGAACACCGCACCGTCGTCGTTGCGTCGGACGACGCCTGCACGCGCTACGGCTTCACGCAATCGACCGAGGACTATATCCGCTGCCAGCGCATGATCGCGGCCCAGCGGCGGGCCGGCCGGGTCGCGGCCGACGTCGCCGTGGCACAGGTCATGGCCGACTCGCAGGCGGCTTGCGTCTCCTACGGCATCCCGCGCGGCACCGCGCACTTCGATGCCTGCGTCCAGGACGAGTTCGCCGCCCGCCGGCCGGGCTGACCGGCGCGTGGTGGAATGGGAAAGGCGGCGGCCTCACGGCTGTCGCCTTTCTTGATTTCGGGAGAGATCCGGAAGAGGCGGCTACTTCTTCTCGGGTTCGGGATCGTTCTTCTTGGCGTCCCGTTCGATGAGATTGACGAGATCGTCGGGCAGCGGCTCGCGCGCGATCTCGTCGTACATCGCATGGAGCTGCTTGTGCAGCCACTTGTCGAACGGCCGCTCTGTGGGCGCCGTCGTCATTTTGTCGTTGCGGGCCGTTGCATCGGCCCGCTTCTTCTGCGGCTTGTCGTCATTCGCCATGGTACGCGCCCCACGGAACGAGGCCCATTCCGCGGATTCCTGTCCGAGGCATAGAAAGTCCCCCGCGAGAATGCCCATGTTCGTTCCGCCCGTCTACGGTTGGCTTGAAGGCGCCGCTCAGCGTCCTGTGGGCAGGGCCTTGGCGGCATCATCGGTGTCACGGGAGGCGATCTGCTGGGTGCCTTTCTCCGGGCGGGACTTGGCGTCGCCCCTGGTATCGCCTTCCAGCAGCAACCGCTCGAGCGTGTCGCGGGCGCGGCTGATGCGGCTCTTGACGGTGCCCACCGACACGCCGGTATGGGCCGCGATGACCTCGTAGGACTGGCCTTCGAGGACGGCCAGCAACAGCGCCTCGCGCTGGGTCGGCGCGAGCTTGCCGAAGGCCGACATGAACTCGCGCATGACCAGGCGGCTCTCCTGGTGCGGCTGATGCGAGAGCGTCTCGGCGACCGCGGTGTCCACCGGCACTGTCGGGCGCAGACGGCGCAGGCCGGAGATGAATTCGTTGCGCTGGATGCGGAACACCCAGGCGGAGAGGTTGGTGCCGGGCTCGAAGCTGGCGCGGCCGGTCAGGGCCTTGATGACGGTGTCGTGGACGAGATCGTCGGCGGCGTCGCGATCGCGCGTCAGGGACAACGCATAGACCCGCAGCCGCGGCAGGATGGCCTTCAATTGCTCGTGGAAATCGCGCAGCTCGGCGTCGTCGCCCTTGCCCTTCGCATTCTGCGTAACTTCGGTCGACATCGTTTTCTCCGGCAGTTGGTGCTCTTGCGGTAACAATGTCGGAGACGTCAAAAGGTTACATTGGCCGCGTAAGTCCTTGAAAAAGGCGGGATTTGGGCACGATTTCTAGCGCAGGCGTTCCGCCAGGTGCTTTCGGGCACGCGAGACCCGGGCCTTCAGCGTGCCGACGGAGCAGTTGCAGAGCGCCGCTGCCTCTTCATAGGAGAAGCCGCTGGCGCCCACGAGGATCAGCGCTTCGCGCGATTGCGGGCTGAGCTTCCACAGCGCCGAGGCGAGCTCCTTCAGCTCGAGCGTCGCCTCGGGATTGTCGACGGCGGCGAGCGGCATCGCCGCCGCGTCGTCGATCGGAGTCGGCCGCCGCCGCTGTGCGCGCAGGTCCGAGTAGAACCGGTTGCGCATGATGGTGAAGAGCCAGCCCTTGAGGTTCGTGCCGATGGTGAACTGGCTCTGCTTGTCGAGCGCGGTGAGGACGGTGTTCTGGACGAGCTCGTCGGCGGCTTCGCGTTCGCGACACATGAAACGCGCGAAGGCGCGCAGGTCGGGAAGCAACGCCACGATGTCGTCCTTTATCATCGGCGTAGGAGCTCCGACCGTACGGGACACTTGTAACGCGTGAACTCCCTATTTGGGCCATCCTTCTTTCGGCGCAACCGAAATTCCGTGGGGCAACCGGATTCCGAACGCACACGTTGTTTCCCGACAACGGCGTTCGATGCCACCCAAGAGAAATGGAGGACGCAATGAATTGGGATCGCGTTGAAGGGAACTGGAAGCAGTTCACCGGCAAGGTCAAGGAGAAGTGGGGCAAGCTCACCGAGGACGACCTGACCGTGATCAACGGCAAACAGGACCAGCTCGTCGGCCGCATCCAGGAGCGCTACGGCGTCGCCAAGGACGAGGCCGAGAAGCAGGTCAAGACTTGGGTCGGCGGTCTTTAGTTCTCCCCCTCCGCCGCTCGCCGCGGTCCTGGCGCGGGGTCGGGAACAAATCCGGCCCGTCAGCGTTAGGACGGGACATTTCAAGAGGGAGAATGGGCAAAAGCCGCTCGCTCCAGTGTGGACGCCAGCCGCCGAGCCGATTTCTCGATCAGGAGGTCGTAATGTTGGTCAAGCGCATTGCCCCGCTGGGGCTGATTGTTGGCTTAGCTCTCTCGGTCGCCGCTTGTGGCAACAATCCGACGGACCGCGCGCTCACGGGCGGTGCGATCGGTGCGGCCAGCGGTGCGGTGGTCGGCTCGACGATGGGTGCCCCCGTTGCGGGCGCGGTCGTCGGCGGCCTGGGCGGCGCCGCCATCGGCGCGGCCACGACGCCGGAACGCTAGGGAGCGACGAAGGCGGCCGGCAACGGCCGATCCTTTGAAGTGACGAAGCGGGCACAGAGATCGAAGTGACGACACGTCGCCTCCCGGCCCCCGCGGCCGGGAGGTCGATTCATGTGGGTTGTCAGCAGGC
This sequence comes from Reyranella sp., assembly GCA_035501235.1. Lineage (GTDB taxonomy): Bacteria > Pseudomonadota > Alphaproteobacteria > Reyranellales > Reyranellaceae > Reyranella. The sequence goes on along the minus strand of DATJWN010000180.1, from coordinate 1,635 downwards.
GTTCACGGCGTAGTGTACTGAGGCGAAGAGGGAGAGCGACGTGGCAGACGGGGCATCGAACAAGGGCTTGTCGGAAGCGATCACCAGGACGCTGCCGTTCCTGCGCCGCTATGCGCGCGCGGTGACCGGCTCACAGCAGCGCGGCGACGAATGGGTCCGCCTCTGCGCCGAGGTGGCCGTGCGCCAGCCCGATCTCATCGCCGAGGCCGGCGACACCAAGCTCGGCGTGTTTGCGCTGTTCCATCGCCTGCAGCAGCCGTTCGGCGGGCTGGAGGAACGCGGCGAGGGCGCAAGCGTGAGCGGCCGGCTCAAGGATTCCCTCACCGAGATGGCACCGCTGCAGCGCCAGGTCCTGCTGCTGACGGTGCTCGAAGGCTTCACCATCGGGGACGCGGCCCACATCCTGGGCATCGACGTCGATGCCGCCGAACGCAGCCTGCAGGAGGCGCGGCGCGAATTGCAGCGGGTCGCCTCGGTGCGCGTGCTGGTCATCGAGGACGAGGCGGTGATCGCGCTCGACGTCGCCGACATCGTGCGCAATGCCGGCCACGAGGTGGTGGGCATCGCCGCGACCGAGAAGGCCGCCGTCGAGCTCGCCAAGAAGCACGCGCCGCATCTCGTGCTGGCCGACATCCAGCTGCGCGGGGCGGACAGCGGCATCTCGGCGGTCAAGGAGATCATGCGCGCGATGAGCGTGCCCGTGATCTTCGTGACCGGCTATCCCGAGAGGCTGCTCACCGGCACCCAGCTCGAGCCCGCCTTCGTGATCTCCAAGCCGTTCGATCCCGATCTCCTTCGTGCCGCGATCGCCCAGGCGCTGGACACGGTCTCGATCTGAGCGCGCGGATCGGCGCGGACATGGCCAACTGGTCGCTGCGCACGAAGCTCGTCGCGGCGGTGGCCGCGGCCTTCGTGCCGGCCCTGGTGCTCGCCGCCTGGAGCAACTACGACACGCTGCAGCTCGAGAAGGCCCGCCGCGCCGATGCCGTGGCCGAGGCCGCCCAGCGTGTGGCGGCGCGCGAGCACGAGCTGATCGACGGCGCGCGGCGGACGCTCGCCGGCGCCTGCGGCAGCGACGTCGTCCGGAAGAGCCTGGACCCCGCGGCGACGCCCGAGGAGATCCAGCGCTGCCAGACCTATCTCGGCGACCTGGTCCGGCAGTTTCCGGGCGAATACTCGGCCGCGGCGGTGCTCGACGAAACAGGCGTCGCCCGCTGCGCCAGCGTTCCTGCCGTGCAGGGCGTGAACTTCGCCGACCGCGAGATCTTCCGCAGGGTGCGCGACACCAGGGCCTTCTCCATCAGCCCCTATGTCGCAAGCCGCGCCACGCCGAACACGGTCGTTCCGACGGCCGCGCCATTCCTGGTCGACGGCAAGTTCCGCGGCATGTGCTCCGTGGGCATCATGCTGGCGGCCTTCGCCCGCCTGCCGCCGCCGCCCGTGGCCGAACCCGCGCTGGCGATAAGGATCGTCGACCGTCTGGGATTGCCGGTTGGCGGTCCGCCGGGAACGGCGTTCGAATTGCCGGTGGCGACCCGACTCGCCGCGGCCATCGCCGATCGCCAGTCGGTGTTCACCGACTTCGGGCAGAACGGTTCGCGATACGAATTCCGCGTGCAGCCGGTGGGCGACAGC
>DATJWN010000179.1:0-15371 GCA_035501235.1 Reyranella sp. | reverse complement strand
ACGATTCGCCCTCGGGCGTCAGGATCACCAGCGCGTTGATGGTGATGCCCTTGGACACGGCCGCATCGCGCGCGTCGGTGACCGAGGGGCCGGAATTGTTGTTGCCGTCGCTCGAGATGTCGATGGCGCGCCGCTCCGTCGTGTAGGGCGCGCGGTCGAGCTGCTTCACCGAGTAGTCGATCGCGCCGCTCAGCGACGTCGAGCCGGCGAAGGAGCGCGGCGTCTCGATCAGCTTGTCGCTGAAACGGCGTGCGGCGTCGGCGCCGTCGATGATCGTCCAGTCGACCACGACGGTCTCCATGCCGATCGCGGCCCATTCGACGACGCAGACGGCGATGCGCCGGTGCGGGCCCGAGGTGATCGCCTGCAGGACCTTCGGGTCGGAGATCGCCGCCGCCGTGCCCTCGCGCTGCAGCCGGAACTTGGGCTCGGTGACGCTGCGCGAGACGTCGACCGCCAGCACCAGGAGCATGTCGACCGGTTCGGCGGCCCACGCGAGGCCGGGAACGAGCGCCAGGAACAGACCAAGCAGTGCCACCCACCTTGCCATCCCACGCCTCCTTCCGGACAATCCCGCTATGGCCGAGCGCTTCCGCACCTACGCCGATTTCTGGCCCTTCTATCTCAAGGAACATGCCAAACCCTCGACGCGGGCGGTGCATTATGTCGGCACCCTTGCGTCGACCGCAGGGCTGGCCGTGGCACTCGCCACCCACAATTGGTGGTGGCTGATCGCCGTGCCCTTCTTCGGCTACGGGCCCGCCTGGTTCGGCCATTTCTTCATAGAAAAGAACAGGCCTGCGACCTTCCAGGCACCGTTCTGGTCGCTGATCAGCGACTACCGGATGTGTGGCCTTTTTCTGGCGGGACGCCTCGGTCACGAATTGATGAAGTACCAAATCCGCGCCTGAAGCGTCGGCGTAAAGGGAGGCATGAAACGCCTCCTCGCTCTCCTGCTCCTCCTGTTCGCGCTGCCCACGCCCCAGGTCGCATGGGCCGAGACGCCGGCGCTGCCGTGGAAGAAGTGGGACCCCGCGCTGCTCGACCAGGCGGCGCGCGAGCACAAGTACATCCTGCTGCACATGGCGGCGGTGTGGTGCCACTGGTGCCATGTCATGGAAGGCACGACCTATCGCGACCCCGAGATCCAGAAGGCGATCCTCGACAAGTTCATCCCCGTGAGGGTCGACCAGGATGCCGATCCCGAGCTCTCCTACCGCTACGAGAACTGGGGCTGGCCCGCGACGGTGATGCTCGACAAGGACGGCAACGAGATCCTGAAGCGCCGCGGCTACATCCCGCCCGAGTTGTTCAAGAAGCTGATCGTCGCCGTCATCGAGGATCCCTCGGCGCTGCCCGCGCTCGACATCGGCGTGCCGGTCGATGCCTCGACGGTCGCGCTCGCGCCCGAGCGGCGCGCCAGGACCGAGGCGCTGATCCTGCAGAACTACGACAAGGCGAATGGCGGCTTCGGCACGGCGCAGCATTTCATCCAGGCCGACACGCTCGAATGGGCGCTGGAACGCGGCCGGCCCCTGCAGCGCAATGCCGATCGCGAGACCTGGGAGACGGTCGCCGCCAAGACGCTCGACGGCGCGCGCCATCTCATCGATCCGGTGTGGGGCGGCATGTTCCAGTATTCCGAGGGCGCGAACTGGACCACGCCGCACTTCGAGAAGCTGCTCAACATCCAGCGCGACGCGATGCGCGCCTACGCGCTGGCGTACGAGATCGACCGCAAGCCGGCCGATCTGGCCGCCGCCAAGGACATCGGCCGCTGGCTGATGGACTTCATGCGCGACAGCGGCGGTGCCTTCTACACCAGCCAGGACGCCGATGTGAGCCATGACGAGCATGGCGCGGCCTTCTACGCCAAGACCGATCCTCAACGCCGCGCCGGAGCGCAGCCGCCGATCGACCGCAACTCCTATGCGCGCGAGAACGGCTGGGCGATCGCGAGCCTCGCAGAGCTCTACGACGTCACGGGCGACAAGGCGCTGATCGATGCGGCCGCCAAAGCCTTCGACTGGACGCTCGCCCATCGCCGCGCGCCCAATGGCGGCTTCGGCCACAGCCGCGCGGCCGACGACGACACGCATCTCGGCGACACGCTCGCCATGGCCGAGGCCGCGATGGCGCTCTATCGCGCCACGGCCGAACGCCGCTATCTCACGCTCGCGTCGGCGTTCGCCGAGACCATTGCGCGCGACAACAAGGATCCTGCCGGCGGCTACATGGTGCGCCAACCCGACAAGGGCGCGAAGGGCGTGCTGGCCAAGCCCGTGAAGCAGATCGACGAGAACGTGGCGGCGACGCGCCTGTTCAACCTGCTCGCGCGCAACACCGGCAAGGCGAGCTTCCGCGCCGATGCCGAGCACGGCATGCGCTACCTGATCTCGCTCGCCAACGACGATCTCGTCGTGCCGGGCGCGCTGCTGGCCGACCGCGAGATGGGCCGCGAGCCCGCGCATGTGACCATCGTCGGCGCCAAGGACGATCCCGCGGCGCAAGCGCTCTACGCCGCCGCCCGCCAATATCCCACGCGCTATCTCCGCATCGAATGGCTCGACAAGCGCGAGGGCCCGCTGCCGGCGGCCGACATCGACTATCCCGACATGCCCGAGGCCGCGGCCTTCGCCTGCGCCAACGGCGCCTGCTCGGTGCCGGTGTTCGCGCCGGGCGAGGTCCACCGCATCGTCGCCAAGGTCGACGACCGCTGACGGTCCCCCGCGCCGGGACGGTCGCCCCCGTCCCCGGCGCAACCGGCCCCCGCCCTCTGCCTCGTGTATCGGGCAGGGGGCGGGGGCCACATCCCAAATGCGTAGTTTTGCGCTCCTGGTCGATTTTCGGCTTTTTCTGTCCGAGACGAGTAGGGCCAAGAGTTCTGAAACCAGAAACATGCGCGCGAAGCTACCCGCGCTCCGTCAGAAGGCCCGATTCCGATCAATGGCCGCGCCCGCTAGACGACGATGATATCGCCGGGCCGGCTCACGTTGAACGACTCGTAAGGCTCTTCGGCGGGGCCGACGATGAGGGTCAGCCTCTCGTCGCCCGAGAATTGCAGGATGAGCGCTTCCTCGCCCTTGGGCGTCACACTCTCGACGGTCTTGCCGAGCAGCGAGACCAAGGTGGCGGCCTTGGTGTGCATTTCCGTCGACGACGACAGGACATGACCCGACCGCTCATGCGCGAAGTCGCACTCGATCGAGGTCGTGATGTCCTCGAAGACAGCGACCTGCACCTGATGGAGGCCGATCGCCACCTGATGCACCTCGCCGCCGACGAGGAACGACCAATCGGTGCTCTGAAGGACCTTGTACATATGCGTTCGCGTCAGCCTGAGGTTCTGTCTTTCGGAAACCCCAAGAGCCGATCCGGATTCGCGCCGACGTCGCGGAACAGATCCACGATCAAATCGACCATGACGTCGTCCGGGCGGCGATCTTCGACTCCGGCCATCAGGCAGGTGAGGTGGCCAAGAATTCGATGGATCGCCTCGTTGATCTTCCTCATTTTCGGCGCGTCCGCGAGGTCGGTGCCTCCGGCGACGTAGGTTCCCCGGCCTTCCAGGGTCAGCCACGAAGCGACCTCGGCCAGGAAGATTTCCTGACGCCGACGGTCCCAGGCGGCATAGCGCCGGGCGACTTCGTCTTTCAATCCTTCATCGCTCATTTCGGTATCCAGGGAAGGCACTTGGCCCGGCGAACCACCGGTCAGCCGTCGATCGCCAGGAAGGTCCAGGGGATCACATCGGACAGCCAGACCTTCTCGTTGCCTTCGTAGAAGCGCGTGCCGGCGGCGTGGGCGTCGGTGGCGCGGACGGCGAGCAGGACGGGCTGGGTCGACTTGCGCCGGCCGACTTCGCGTGCGCCCGCGCGGTCGATCGAGAGATGGACATATTGCCGGCTCATCGGCCGCAAGCCGCCGGCCCGGATGGCCTCGAGGCTCGCGGGCGAGGTGCCGTGGAACAGCTGGGCTGGCGGCGCGGCCAGGGTCCGCGCGAGCTTGCCCGGCAGCGAATGGCCGTAGAGCGCGCGGAGGCGGCCGTCGGCCATCTCGTAGCGGCGCTTGGACGAAGTCTCGACGACGCGCGCGATGTCGTCGGCCGTGAGGTCGCGCCACTCGCGCCGCTCCTCGCGCAGGGCCGCGAGCACGGCGTCCACGCTCGTCCAGCCCTCGCCGTCGAGCTCCAGCTCGTAGAGCCAGGGCTCGTGGCGCAGCGCGTGCGAAAGCGTGCGGCTCACGCGCGTGAGGTCGAGGTCGCGGGGCATGCCGACTTCTAGCGGGGAGCGGGTGGGGCGTCTATCAACTCGAGATTGCGCCTCGTTCACCTCAGGGACCGTGATCCTGGTTCTTCGGGTAGAATTCCCAGGAACACACGATCAACGGCTCCGGCTTCTCAGCACAACGAGTCCACATCGCGGCGGCGGTGCGACTCAACGACCCTTCATAGTCTCGTGAATCTTGCGGAATTGAGCGAGAAGGTCGCGAAATTGATCAGGCGTTGCTGCGGTTCGCGTATGGAATTCAGCGTCATCTAGAGCTTCGAGTGTCTCCCGAAGCGCGCCACGAAGAAACAGCACGTCGTTCCTGGTCAATGTCACAGTCGCATGATTCGGTGAAACGCTCTCCAGTTGCATTGCATGTCTCCTAGTTCTGTTCGTCCGGTTCATCCAGCTCATCGAAGTAGGCCTTTCCTCTGTCAGGCCGGAATGCGGTGCCTCCGTCAGGGTTCGCGGGATCTTCAATCACAACAGTACCACTTGGCGCATGCCAGTATGCTTTCCGTCCTCGATCCAATTCCCTCGTTTCAGTCGCATTTGTCATGGCATTTTCGACGTGTCGGACAAATTCTTCCCTGGAAGAAATCTCGGGATACTCGTTCTTCTTGATCACATGCTTCGAAAAGGCATGACCTTCTGCGATTTTGCGAGCAACGGCCCCAATGCGGTGACGCTCGTCAACGTCCGGGAAGTTCTGCGAGTCGTGGCCGATGCCTGAGCGTGATTGATCGTCGCCTTTCGACGTTGAAGCGGGAGGAATAGCCGCCGGCGGAGTTGGCCCGTTGTTCCCCGGGGATCTGCCCGAATTGCCGCCGGTGCCCTGAGGAGGCAATGGCGGAGGTGGTGGGGACCGCGGAGGCAGTGGGGCCTCCGGCGGCGGTGGGTTGTCCTCATATTCTGGAAACTTGTTCCAATTGTCGCCCGGACCTCCCCTCGACGGCTCTTCCTGCTTGTCCTTCTTTCCGTCGTCCTTTTTGTCATCCTCCTTTTTCGCCGGCAGGATGATCATGCCGGGGGCGTGGATGATCTGGTCGAAGGTCTCGCGGTCGACAGCGGCTCTCAGTTTCTCCTGGTCAATGCGCAGGATGCGTCGACCGCCGACGCTGTCCATCTGCGCCACACCCGGCAGATGGACCCACTTGTCGCCGTCGCGCACCTCGAGACACTCTCGATGATCGAGGGGATGGATACGGGAACGGGATCGGGATCGGCGTTCTGGACCCCGACATCGGGGTCTTCGTCGCTGGTGAAGTTCTCGGGGTCGGTCGACATGCGCGGAAGCTACGCACACGCCCGCGCAAAGCCCGATTCTGATCAATGGACGGCCTTTCAAGCCGCCATTTCGGCCCTCTTTCACGCCCCCTTGCGTGCACGGGAGTCGGGGGCCACATTGCGGGCGACACGCAGATTCCCCATTCGAGGACCCATGGAAACGATGCTGCAGGGCGCCGCGCCGCAGGCTGTGCCCGCCGATCTGATCAAGGACAGCGACCAGATGAAGTTCGCCAAGGACGTCATCGAAGCCTCGACGAAGGTGCCGGTGATCGTCGACTTCTGGGCGCCGTGGTGCGGGCCGTGCAAGACCCTGCAGCCCATGATCGAGAAGGCCGTCCGCGAGGCCAAGGGCGCGGTCAAGCTGGTCAAGATCGACATCGACCAGAACAAGATGCTGGCCCAGCAGTTGCGCATCCAGTCGATCCCGATGGTCTACGCCTTCTTCGGCGGCCGTCCCGTCGACGGCTTCCAGGGCGCGATCCCCGAGAGCCAAGTGAAGGAATTCGTGGCCCGCCTGGTGCAGGCCGCGGGCGGTGCCGCGCCGGGCGAGGGCGGCGCCGACGATCTCACGGCCGCGCTCGAGCACGCCAAGCAGGCGGTGGCCGAGGGCGACTTCGAGCTGGCCAAGCAGATCTACGCCGAGGTGCACGAGGTCGATCCCGCGAACCTCGCCGCGCTGGCCGGCCTCGCGCGCTGCCAGGCGCAGGCGGGCGAGCTCGCTGAGGCCAAGGCCACGCTCGCCAAGGTGGCGCAGAAGGACAAGACCAACGCCGAGATCGTGGCGGTGCAGGCCTCGATCGATCTCGCCGAGCAGGCCAAGGCCGCCGGTCCCGTCGGCGACCTCAAAGCCAAGGCCGCGGCCGACCCGAAGGACTTCCAGGCGCGCCTCGATCTCGCGCTCGCCTACTGGGCGGGCGAGCAGCGCCAGGAGGCGATCGACGAATTGCTCGCCATGATCAAGCTCGACCGCAACTGGAACGAGGCGGCGGCGCGGCAACAGCTTCTGAAGTTCTTCGAGGCGCTGGGCTTCACCGATCCCCTCGCGGTCGCCGGCCGCAAGCGTCTGTCGACGATCCTGTTCTCGTGACGCTTTTTTCGTGAGCGGGCGCAACCCCTTCGATCCGTCCTTCGAGCAGCTGCCCGACACGCTGCCGATCTTCCCGCTGTCGGGCGTGATGCTGCTGCCCGGCGGCAAGCTGCCGCTCAACATCTTCGAGCCGCGCTATCTCGCGATGATCTTCGATTCGCTCGCCGGCCATCGCATGATCGGCATGGTGCAGCCGCAGCAGCCCGGCGGCTTCGCGGGCGACGGCCTGCCCGTCGAGAACGGCCGGCCCGGCGTGCACAAGGTCGGCTGCGCGGGCCGCATCGTCAGCTTCAGCGAGACCGAGGACGGCCGCCTGCTGCTCGCGCTCTCCGGCGTCGCCCGCTTCGAGATCGGCCGCGAGCTCGACCTCGCCCAGGGCGGCTATCGCCGCGTGTCGGCGCTCTTTGCCCCCTATCGCGCCGACCTCGACCATGCCGACGAGCTGGTCGAGCTCGACCGCGAGCGGCTGATGGCGGCGCTGACTGCCTTCTTCCGCGGCCGCCAGCTCTCGACCGACTGGGAAGCGGTGAAGCAGGCCGCCGACGAGAACCTCGTGACCTCGCTCTCGATGGTGCTGCCTTTCGGCCCGGCCGAGAAGCAGGCGCTGCTGGAGGCCGCCGACACCACGGCGCGCGCCAAGCTCCTGACCGCCTTCCTCGAAATGGGCGCCTTCGGGCAGCCGCCGGAGTCCTCGCCGCAACGCGCCAATTGACACATCTTGTGATATAAAACCGTCATGAATTCCCCGGAAGCGCCCCCCGTGGAGCACAAGCGTGGCGGCGTCGATCCCAAGTTGCTGGAAATCCTGGTCTGCCCGGCGAGCCACGGCCCGCTGGAATACGACCAGGCGGCCGGCGAGCTGATCAGCCGCAAGGCCGGCCTCGCCTATCCCATCCGCGACGGCATCCCGATCATGCTGGTGAGCGAAGCGCGGCCGCTCAAGGACGTATGATGAGCGCGGAACATCATTTCCCGAAGTCGGCGCCCGAGCAGGGCAGCTACGAGGCCGACGACGCGCCGTGGCCGACCGAGCTGCGCGTGTTCAAGAACGAGGCGCAGCTCGAGATCGACTTCTCCGACGGCAAGATCTGCCGCTTCACCGCCGAGTATCTGCGCGTCGAGAGCCCCTCGGCCGAGGTCCAGGGCCATGGCGGCCCGGCGACCAAGCGCATCGTGGCGGGACGCCGGCATGTCAAGATCGAGGCGGTCGAGCCGGTCGGCAATTACGCCGTCCGCATCGTGTTCGACGACAAGCACGATACCGGCATCTACAGCTGGTCCTACCTGCGCGAGCTGGGCGACACCTATCGCCAGCGCTGGAACGCCTACCAGGCCGCCTTGACCGAACGCGGGCTGAGCCGCGATCCTTAAGTCATGCTTCCTACGGGACCGCGGGCCTCCAGGCCCGCTCATGATTCTGATGCGGGCCTGGAGGCCCGCGGTCCCGTAAGACCATGAAAATCACCATCGCCGGCGCGGGCATCGGCGGGCTCACGGCCGCGATGTGCCTCCATCGCGCGGGCTTCGAGGTCGAGGTGCTGGAGCAGGTGAGCGAGCTCAAGCCGCTCGGCGTCGGCATCAACATCCAGGCGGGCGCCGTGCGCATCCTCTCGGGCCTCGGGCTGGAACCGGCGCTGGCCGCGACCGGCATCGAGACGCGCGAGCTGCGCTACGCCAACCGCCACGGCCAGACCATCTGGGCCGATCCGCGCGGCCGCCATGCCGGCCTGCCGTGGCCGCAATTCTCGATCCATCGCGGCGAATTGCAGATGATCCTGTTCGACGCGGCCAAGGCGATGCTGGGCGAACGCATCCGCTTCGGCCGGCGCATCGCAGGCTTCGAGCAGCGCGGCCAGAAGGTCTTCGCGACATTCGTCGATCGCGACGGGCGCACGGTCGAGGAAACCGAATCGGACATCCTGGTCGGCGCCGACGGCATCCACTCCGCCGTGCGCGCGCGGTTCTATCCCGACGAGGGCCCGCCCAAGTGGCAGGGCATCCTGATGTGGCGCGGCGTCACCGTGGGCAAGCCGTATCTCGGCGGTGCGTCGATGGTGCAGGCGGGGCATCACACCCAGAAATTCGTCTGCTATCCGATCAGCCGCGCCCATGCCGAGCGCGGCGAGGCGCTGATCAACTGGATCTGCGATCTCTACCAGGGCCCGCACGCCGCCCCGCCGCGCGAGGACTGGAACAAGCCCGGCAAGCTCGAGGACTTCCTGCCGCGCTTCAAGGACTGGGACTTCGGCTGGCTCGACGTGCCCGAGGTGATCGCCAAGGCGCACACGATCCTGGAATTCCCCATGGTCGATCGCGATCCCTTGCCGCGCTGGAGCCATGGTCGGATCACCCTGCTGGGCGATGCCGCCCATCCCATGTACCCGATCGGCTCCAACGGTGCGTCACAATCGATCATCGACGGCGAGGCGCTGACCGAGGAGCTTCTCGTCGGGGACGATCCGGAGAAGGCGCTGCAGCGCTACGAGCAGCGCCGCCTGCCGCCGATGGCGCGGATCGTCGAGAGCAACCGGCGCAAGGGCATCGACATCATGCTGGACATCGTCGAGGAGCGCGCGCCGCAGGGCTTCACGAAGCTCGAAAGCGTGCTGCCGGCCGCTGAGCTGGAGAAGATCGTCGGCGACTACAAGAAGCTGGTGGCGCAGGACCGCGAGACGCTGCTCAGGCTCGCTCAAGCCGGGAGCCGGCAATAAAAAACCGGCCCCTTCCCGGGACCGGCCGTGGTAGCGGTTTAGTCCGGCCATCACATCGCCGGCCGCCACCGCGCATGTATATGCCATCCAAGCGTGACAGGATTATGGCAAGCGGGATGAAGTCTCGATGACGCGGGCCCAATGACCCTCGGCCGCGCCATCGTCACCGTCGGCGGGCTCACGCTCGTCTCGCGCGTCGTGGGCTTCGTGCGCGATATCGTGCTCTCGGCACTGCTGGGCTCGGGCGCGGTGGCCGACGCCTTCTTCGTGGCGTTAAAACTGCCGAATTTCTTCCGCCGCCTGTTCGCCGAGGGCGCCTTCTCGGCGGCCTTCGTGCCCCTGTTTGCGCGCGAACTGCAGGGTGAGGGACGCGACCAGGCGATGGCCTTCGCGCGCCAGGCCCATGCCTGCCTGCTGGCGCTCTTGGTGCCGTTCTCGCTGGTGATGATGCTCGGCATGCCGGTGGTGATGTGGCTGCTGGCGCCGGGTCTCGCGCACGATGCCACGACCTTCGACATGGTCGTGCGCTTCGGGCGCATCACTTTTCCCTATCTGGTGTTCATCTCTCTGGCCTCGCTCTATGGCGGCGTGCTGAACGGCATCGACCGCTTCGCCGAGGTGGCCTTCACGCCCGTGCTGCTGAACATCACGCTGGTGGGCTGCGTGCTCGGCCTCTCGCCGGTCCTGCCCGATGCCGGCGAGGCGGCGTCGTGGGGCGTGGCGCTGGCGGGCCTGCTGCAATGGCTGTGGCTGCTCTGGTCGTGCTGGCGCGACGGCGTCGGCATGAAGCTGGTCTGGCCGCGCTACACCGCGCAGGTCGCGCGCCTGGTGAAGCTCGCGACACCGGTCGCGATCGGCTCGGGCGTGCAGTCGATCAGCACCATGCTCGACGTCTTCTGGGCCTCGCTGCTGCCCGTGGGCTCGATCTCCGCGCTCTACTACGCCGACCGCATCGCGCAGCTGCCGCTCGGCGTGGTCGGCATCGCCATCGGCACGGCGCTGCTGCCGCTGCTCGCCCGTCAATTGCGCGCCGGGCAGGACGAGGCGGCGATGGCCAACATGAACCGCGCCATCGAGTTCGGCCTGCTGTTCAGCCTGCCCGCGACGCTAGCCTTGCTCCTGCTGTCGGATCCCATGATCCGCGTGTTGTTCGAGCGCGGCCGCTTCGGCCCGGAGGACACGCTGCGCGCCGCGAGCGCACTCGCCGCCTACGCCGTCGGCCTTCCGGCCTTCGTCGTGGTCAAGGCGCTGGCGCCCGGCTTCTTCGCCCGCGAAGACACGCGCACGCCGCTCTATGTCGCGCTCGCCTCCATCGTGACCAACATCGCGCTGAACGCCTTCTTCGTCTTCGCCACGCCGCTCGCCCAGGTCGGCATCGCGCTCGCCTCCTCGATGTCCGGCTGGCTGAACGCGGTGCTGCTCTCCGCGGTGCTGTTCCAGCGCGGCCATCTCAAGCTCGACCAGAGGCTGAAGGAGCGGACCTTGCGCATGGGCGCCGCGACCATCGGCATGGGCATCGCCGTCGTCTTCGCGCGCACGTTCCTGCAGCCCTTCCTCGCCCATGCCGATTTGGTCGGCGTGGCGTCGCTTCTGGGCGTCTGCGCGCTGGGCGGCCTCGTCTATGCGGCGCTCGGCGTCGCTTTCGGCGTGGTCAATCTCGACGAGATCCGCGGCGCGCTGCGGCGGCGGCCCGGCACGCCGCCCGCGGTCACTCCAGTCGTCCCAGACGAACCACAGTGACGCCGGCCCTGAGCGGGCGGTTGGACGAGGGCATCACCAGCACGCAATTGTCGTAGGGCGTCGTCACCGGCTCGCCATCGTCATGGCCGAGCACGGTGCCCGCCTTGGCGACGATCTCCTGGCCCTCGAAATGGCGCACCGGCTTGAAGTTGCCGCGCTTGGTGGCGATGGCGTGCGTGACCGCGACCACGCGCTGCGCGGGCGGCGCGGGCTGCTTCCAGCCCTCGGGCAGATCGCCCGGCTCGACGATGCCCGTCTCGGCGAGGAAGCGCGCCGTCACATCCTTGGCGACGGCGACCGACGAGGCGCGCCAATGCTGGCCGGTCTCGATCAGCAGCGCGTTCTTCGGGCTCGCGGGCTGGCCGAAGGCGCCGTAGTCGCGCATGCGCATGCCCGCGGCATGGCCCGCATCGCGGATGATGTCGACCGGCGCGCCGACCTGCCTGGCCAGCGCCACGCCCTTGTCGAGCGGGCCCGCCAGCATCAGCGGCACGCCGTCATCGTGCATGGAATGGAGATCGAGCAGGAAGTCGGCGCGCTCGACGAAGGGCTTCACGACCTGCGCGCGCCTGGTCTCGGTGGTGTTGGCGGGCTGGTCGAGGCGGCCCCAGGTGCGATTGAAATCCTCGTCGATCATGCGCGACTTGAAGGGCGTGCGCGGATCGAAGGAGTGATAGGCCTCGATATTGTTGAACGAGAAGATCAGCGTGCCCTTGCGGGGCCTGAGGGCCTTCGCCAGCAGCGCATCGACCGTGACCGCGCCCGACACCTCGTTGCCGTGCGTCAGCGCGGCCACCATCACCGTCGGCCCGGCCTTGCCGCTCTCCAGCACATGGATATAAGGCGCGGCCCCCTTCTCCCATTTCCGGAGCTCGGGGAAGTCGAATTCGATAGGCGGCAAGTCGGACATGGGCTCCGATCTTAGAGAGTTCTCTTTCTTATTTCCTCCCCCCTCTGGGGGGAGGTGGCGCGGTAATCCGCGACGGAGGGGTCATGAGCACCAGTCGTGTTGCTCATGACCCCTCCGTCCGCTTCGCGGACACCTCCCCCGAGACGGGGGAGGCGAAGAGTCGCTCTACGCCTCCTTGAACCAGTTCGGCAGGTCCCAGGTGTTGTTGTCCCAGCCGCTGAGCTCGGCGCTGAGCTTGTGCGCGACGGCGGTCGCGAGCGGACGGGCGATGACGGGGATCACGACGTGGTTGTTGACGGCGAGATCGTTGCACTTGATCAGGAGCGCGGCCCGCTTGATCGGATCGAGCTCGTTCTGCGAGGCCTTGTGCGCCTCGTCGAACTCGGCGTTCTGCCAGCGCGTGATGTTGCGGCCCTGCCACTTGTTGGCCTTGCTCGCCACCTCGGCCGAGAGGAACTGGCGCAGGAAGACCTCCGGGTCGGGCTGCGTCGGCCCGTTGTTGTACATCTGCAGGTCGCAATAGAAGTGCGGATAGGTGTCGGGGTTCGCCACGTCCGACGAGAAGAACACCGACGCCGTCACCGCCTTCACCTCGATCTCGATGCCGGCCTTCTGGCAGGCCTGCTTGACGATCGCCTGGTTCTTCTGGCGCGGCTGGTTGATCGAGGTCTGGTAGACGAACTTGAGCTTCTTGCCGTCCTTCTCGCGGATGCCGTCGGAGCCCTTCTTCCAGCCGGCCTTGTCGAGGATGGCGTTCGCCTTGTCGATGTTGAACTCGGCCTTGGTGTTCTTCGAGTTGAAGCGCTCGGGATTGTAGACGAAGTTCGGCGTGACGATGCCGGCGCGGCCGTAGATGTACTTCTGCACCGACTCGCGGTCGACCAGCAGCGACAGGGCCTGGCGCACCTCGGGATACTGCAGCGTCGGATGCTTGGTCTTGAGGCTCGCGCGCTCGCCCTCGACCTCGGTCCAGGGATCGGTGAAGTTGCACTGGATATGCTCGATGCCGCCGCCGAGCGTGATCTCGACCCGGCCTTTGCCGCCCTGCTCGAGGCGCTTCAGGATGTCGTCCTCGACCTGCATGTTCCAGCCGAAGTCGTATTCGCCGGTCTGCAGCACGGCGCGCGCCGCCGACACCGCATCGCCGCCGCCCTTCATCTCGAAGGCGTCGAAATAGGGCCGGTTCTCCATGTGGTAGTTCGGGTTGATCACGCCGGTGACGAGATCGCCCGGCTTGAACGACCGGAAGAGATAGGGGCCGGTGCCGACGGGCTGGAGATTGGTCGGCGCCTCGCGCGACTTGGCGCCCGAATAGTCGGCGAACAGATGCTTGGGAATGATCATGCCCGAGGCGCCGACGAAGGCGTCCGCCCAGAAGGGAGTGGGCTTCTGGAACTTCACGACGACCGTGTAGTCGTCGACCTTCTCGGCCGTCACGTCCTTGTAGGAGCCGACGGTCAGCGCCGCGGTCGCGGGATCGCGCGCATAGGCCCAGGTGAATACGACGTCGTCGGCCGTGAACGGCTTGCCGTCATGCCACTTCACGCCCTTCTTGAGCTTCCAGGTGACCGACAGGCCGTCCTTGGCCAGCGTGCCGTCCTCGAGGCCGGGGATCGATTCGGCCAGCACCGGCCGGAGGTTGCCCTTGCCGTCCCAGCCCGCCAGCGGCTCGTAGAACAGGCGCGAGCCGTCCTGGTCCTTGGTGCCGGTCGCGAAATGCGGATTGAGCAGCGTCGGCGCCTGCCACCACAGGACCTTCAGCGTCCCGCCGCCGCCGCGCTTGGTCGGCTTGTAGACCGGCCGCGATTGGGCCATGGCGACGCCGCCAAAGGCCAGAAGCTGGGTCGCCATGGGCGCCGTCAGCCCCACCGCCGCCATTTTCTGAATGAAGCCACGGCGGGACAATTTCCCCGCCTTCACCCGGCCGATCAGGCCGCGCAGGTCATGCTCGTTCATCGGACACCCCATCCCTTTTGCCGAAGACACCCACGCGTACGCTTGCAAGATGTGTGCAACTTCGGGCCGGTCGGATCGGGAGGGGGCGTGCCGGCGCCTTGTGGTTGGACTGCACTATAGGCGCAATCCGCGGGACGCGGCCATCGGGATCAATGGAAGGTCAGCGCGACCCGGCGCTTGCGTTGCGCCCTCAGCAAGGCAACGAGCCAAGTCAGGCCGAACAGGCCAACGATGGCAGCGCCGATCAAGCCCGAATGGTCGTCGAGGACGTGGACGACGGTCCATACCGGCCCGGCCAGATCGAACCGCTCGGCGGCGATGCCCATCGCCTCGACGCCGCCGACCACGACCGCCACCACGATCGACGCCAGCGTGACCACGAGATTGTAGCCCAGCCTACGCGCGGGATCGAGCAAGGCCCAGTCATAGGCGCCCACCATCAGCACGCCATCGGTCGCATCGACGAGCGACATGCCGGCCGCGAACAGAAACGGCAAGACCAGGATCGACCACAGCGATAGGCCGTTCATCGCCTGGCCGGCGGCGAGGCCGAGCAGCGTCACCTCGGTCGCGGTGTCGAAGCCCAGGCCGAACAGGAACCCGACCGGGAACATGTGCCAGCTCTTGGTGACCAGCCGGAACAGCGGCCGCAACGTCCGCGCGACCGGACCGCGCCCTTCCAGCGGCCCCTCCGCGAGCGCGCCGGCGGGCAGCGACTCGCCCGACCGCAAGCGCCGCCACGAACGCCAGATCGAGCACAGGATGAAGAAGTTCACCGCCGCCATGGCGAACAGGAAGAGCACCGAAACGGAGGTGCCGATCAGCCCGCTCACGTCCTTGAGCGCCGCGAAGCGGCTCGACGCCGCGCCGGCCATCGCCGCGACCGCGAGCACGGCCAGCATGACCACGGTCGAATGGCCGAGGGCGAAGAACAGCCCGACCGCAACTGGCCGGTGGCCGCGCTGCATGAGCTTGCGCGTGGCGTTGTCGATGGCGGCGATATGGTCGGCATCGACCGAATGGCGCAGCCCGAGCCCGTAGGCAGTGAGCGCCAGCGCCCACAGCGCCGGCCGATCGAAGAGCAGCATCGCCGCGCCCCAGGCGGCGAGGTTCAGGACGGCCAGCACCGCATAGAGTCGGATCAGCCGCGCACGCATCAGAACGCCTTGGAGACCGTGAAGCGGGCCGCCAACGGCTCGACGGGATGGAAATGCACGTCGTTCACGCCGGCCAGCGGCTCGCCGGGCAGGCGGGACGTGTAGAAATAGTCGATGTTGTCGGCCTGGGTGTTCAGCAGATTGAGCACGTCGAGATTGAGCTTCAGCCCGTTCTCGAAGGCGTAGCCCGCGCGCAGGTCGAACAGCGAGGTCGGGCCGGAATAGACGCTGCCATCCTCGATCAGCGGGCGC